>NZ_JARTVO010000007.1:0-337580 GCF_029625675.1 Mesorhizobium sp. WSM4884 | reverse complement strand
ATGGCCTCACCGCAACCGAATGCAACAACTACTTCGAAAACGCAGGATACTGTTCAACCTAAAATCATCCCGCTCTAGGATCACGGTAGGTCCAGGCCCTTATCGAGGAACGACGTTGCCGAGATAGGCGGGGTTGTCGCCCAGCGCAACTACCGCGCAAGCCTGGCTTGCCTCGCCGGAATGGTCATGGCGGCGACGCCGACGACGACAAAGGCCATGCCAAGCCAGGCCGTTGGCCCGAGGCTTTCGCCGAGGAAGACGGCGCCGATGCCGACGCCGATCGGCACGCGCAGATAGGCCTGCGAGGTGGTGCCGACCGAGCCCAGCGTGTGGATGAGCCGGAAGAAGATCGAGAAGGCGAGCGCGGTCGAGAAGATCGAAAGCCCGAACAGCGCCAGGATCGACGCCGTCGATGGCGTCAATGCCCAGGGCCGGTCGAAGACGAGGCTCAAGGGAATCAGGATCGCGGCGCCGCAGATCATCGAGCCGGCGGCCGGCACCATCGGGTCGAGCCCCCTGAAATTGCGCCCGAAGATCGCCGCGCCCGCATAGCAGATGGTGGCGGCGACGACGGCAAGCTGCGCCCAGAGCTGATGGCCGAGACCGCCAAGAGCCTCGGTGCCGACGATGAGGCAGATGCCGGCGATGCCGGCGCCGACGCCGACCAGCTTGCGCAGCGTCACCGGCTCGTGGCGGGTGAGCAGCGCGGTCAACAGAAAGGTGAAGATCGGCGACGTGGCATTGAGGATGGTGGCAAGGCCGGCGTCGATCGAGCGTTCGGCAGCGGCGATCAGCGTGAAAGGAATGACGCTGTTGAGGCAGGCCTGGAACATGAAGCGGCGCCAGTTCACCGCGTCCCGCGGCATGGCGAGGCCGCGCCAGCGGATGAGGCCAAGCAGAATGGCGCCCGCGATCAACGTGCGGCCGGCGATGAAGGTCACCGGCGGGATCGTCTCGACGCCGATCTTGATGAAGGTGTAGGAGGCACCCCACAATACCGCCAGCACGGCCAGCAGCGCCAGTTCGGTGGTCATCCCGGTCTTTTCGGACATTTTGTGGTTCTTGCCTTCAGCCTGTTGCCGGAAACGACCGCTTCTAGCCCACGGCGCGGCGGAGATGTTTCGATGATGGCGAAACCATAGTCGTGAGCAACGCAACTGTTATGGGCCAGATCGACGCTATCGCTGCCGCAGCCGACGAACAATCGCGGCCAAGGTCGGCACGGTGCAAAGCGACGCCGATTTTCGGGGTAGGCAAAGTGGCTGCAAGTCGCTAGACCCGCGCCCGGCCGGCATGGCAGAAAGCCGGTGGGTCGTTGGCGGAGACATTGATGCCGAAATATGACGTGCTTTGCATCGGCAATGCCATTGTCGACATCATCGCGCAGTGCGACGAGGCCTTTCTCGAAACCAACGGCATCATCAAGGGCGCGATGAACCTCATCGACACCAGGCGCGCCGAGCTGCTCTATGCCCGCATGGGACCGGCGATCGAGGCTTCGGGCGGCAGCGCCGGCAACACGGCGGCGGGCGTGGCGAGCTTCGGCGGCCGCGCCGCCTTCTTCGGCAAGGTGTCGAACGATGCGCTCGGCGACATCTACACCCACGATATCCACGCCCAAGGCGTGGCCTTCGACACCAAGCCGCTCAAGGGCGAGCCGCCGACGGCGCGCTCGATGATCTTCGTCACGCCCGACGGCGAGCGCTCGATGAACACCTATCTCGGCGCCTGTGTCGAGCTCGGACCGGAAGACGTCGAGGCCGACAAGGCCGCGGGCGCCAAGGTAACCTATTTCGAGGGTTATCTGTGGGATCCGCCGCGCGCCAAGGAAGCGATCCGGCAGACCGCGAGGCTGGCGCATGCGGCCGGGCGCGAAGTGTCGATGACGCTGTCGGATTCCTTCTGCGTCGACCGCTACCGCGACGAGTTCCTCGAACTGATGCGGTCGGGCACGGTCGATATCGTCTTCGCCAACAGCCACGAGATCAAATCGCTCTACCAGACCTCTTCGTTCGAGGACGCGCTGGCGGCGATACGCAAGGACTGCAAGGTCGCCGCCGTCACCCGCTCGGAAAAGGGTTCGGTGATTGTGCGCGGCGACCAGACCGTGACCATCGAGGCGACGAAGATCAAGGAACTGGTCGACACGACCGGCGCGGGTGACCTCTACGCCGCCGGCTTCCTCTATGGCTATACGAGCGGCCGCAGCCTGAAGGATTGCGGCGATCTCGGCTCGCTGGCGGCCGGGCTGGTGATCCAGCAGATCGGCCCGCGGCCACGCCAGAATCTGCGCCGCGAGGCGGAACAGGCTGGGCTGCTTTAGTTCCGCTGCGTCACCACGGACAGGCACCGAACAAGGCCACCTGTCGCGCGGCTGTCATATAGCTCTCTTACAGGCGCTTTGGACGTTTCCGTGACTGACATTTCGGGACGTCTGCAGCAGTTGGGGTGCCGCATGCGAGACAGCAACCTTTACGGTCGCTGCGCCTGTCGCCGTTGCGATCGCCGCTTTCCGTTATAGCCGTTCAAGAACCGTCGCGGCTGGGGAGGAGAGCGCGGCGCGCGAGACAGACGCATGACCAGATTTCAGAATCCACGTGAGGGAATTTCGCAAGATGCCTTGGCAGGCCTGGTGGCCGAGGCCGTGCAACAGGCTTTGACGCAGCATGGGGTCCTGCTGGACGCGCAGGCCCTGGTTTCGGCCAGCGCGATGGCTGGCGCGGTTGCCGCCGCCCTTCCCTTCCTGCCGCAGGCGCAGCGGCTTGCGATCATCTCCTTGAAAGGTGGCTGGACCGAGCTGACGTCCGAGTTTTTCCGCACCACGGCGGACAAGATCGCGAGCGGCGGCCAGGCAGGCGGCGAAAGTCTGGATGGAAGCCCGACGGCAGGGCCCCGCAAACATGCCTCCCGGCCCTTGGCCGAGCGAGCCTCCGAGCTTCAGTCGATGCTCATCGAAGACTGGGCCGGCGAGGTTGCCGGGTCGACCTATCTGGAAGAGAGATTGCGCATACCCCGTTCGACGCTGCATCGCTGGCAGAGGCGCGGCGAGGTCGTCGCGCTTCGCAAGGGCGGCCGCAAGCATGTCTTCCCCATCGCCCAGTTCGTCGACGGCAGGCCGGCTCCCGGCATAAGCGAGGTATTGGCGGCGATCACCAATCCGAGGCTGGCCTGGTTCTGGCTCACTCGCCCGTCCGCCGAACTGGGCGGTCGCATCCCCATCGAAATGCTGTGTGAGGACATGATCGAGGATGTGGTTCGCATCGCGCGCACCTTGTCCTGATCGCTGTCTTTCCAACATGGCCTCCGTGTTTTGGCGGTCGCTGCGCCAAAATATTAGCCGATTATCTTTCCGTCATGAAACCGTAACAAATGGCACATTTAGCACATTTATCAGCTTAAATTACGTGCCTTACGTATATGTTGTGCAATATGTCCCATTCTTTCAAATATGTGACGTGATATTTGCGCAACAAGACTTTTCTAAGAGCCGGAAAAGCCGCTTTCCAGCCACAATCTCTGTTGTATGCAGCCGCCAATTAGGTCATGTCGAGGGCGAAGAAGCGGCGCCGGTGCGCGACTTTTTCAACGATGGGGACGGGGGTGGCAAAGCCGAATGGCAGTCCAGGCCTGTCTTGAACCTTTGACTGGAGATTCAAGAAAATGAACATCAAGAGCCTTCTTCTCGGCTCCGCTGCGGCATTGATCGCAGTTTCGGGCGCCCGCGCCGCCGACGCGGTGACCGTCGCCGAGCCGGAACCGGCCGAATACGTCAAGATCTGCGACGTTTACGGTGCGGGCTACTTCTATATCCCGGGCACGGAAACCTGCCTGCGCATCGGCGGCTATGTCCGTTACGACATCGGCCTCGGCGACGTCGGCTCGTTCGATGGTGCCAAGGCGATCGATCATCAGGACGGCGGCGACAACAAAACCTGGAAGAAGAATGCCCGCTTCACCTTCAAGACCTGGACTGGCCAGGAAACCGAGCTCGGCACCTTGAAGACCTACACTGAAATGCGCTTCAATTTCGGCAATGGCGCTGGCGTGAACAGTGTTGGTGACGCCGTCGACAATCCGGCGGGCAACAAGAACGTCTCGGTGAAATTCGCCTGGATCCAGCTCGGTGGTCTTCGCGTCGGTAAGGACGAATCGGCCTTCGACACGTTTGTCGGCTATGCCGGCAACGTCATCCAGGACACGATCGTTCCCTACGGCGATTTCGACACCAACGTCGTCCAGTACTACTTCGACGCCGGCAGCGGCTTCTCGGCCGTGGTCTCGCTTGAAGAAGGCCAAGGCACCGTCGGCACGATCGACAGCTATGTTCCGCATGTCGTCGGCGGCGTGAAGTACAAGCAGGATTGGGGTGCGATCGCCGGCGTCGTCGCGTACGACAGCAACTACGAGCAAGTGACTGGCAAGGTCCGCTTGGACGTCAACGTCAACGACCAGATCTCGCTGTTCGGCATGTTCGGCTACGGCAACGACGGCAAGCTCAACGACGACGCGACCAATGTCATCGACGCTCATGGCCGCGGCTTCTACAAGCAGTGGGGCGGCAACTGGGCCTGGTGGGCCGGCGGTACCTACAAGTTCGACAAGAAGACCTCTTTCAACCTCCAGGTGTCGGGTGACGACGACAAGAACTACGGTGTGGCTGCAAACGTCGCCTACACCATGGTTCCGGGCTTCACGGTCACGGCCGAAGTGGACTACGACCACTACGGCAACTTCGACAGCCCAACCATCTATGGCAACTTCACCAAGGCCGACAAGAAGAACAGCGTCGGCGGCATCCTCCGCTTCCAGCGTTCGTTCTGATCGAACCTTGCTACCTCGACAAGGAAGGCCCGCGGCATTGCCGTGGGCCTTTTTGTTGTCTGGGCTGAAGGTTCAATTCCCCGCCGTATAGGCCGCGATCGCCGCCATGTTGACGATGTCACTATCCTTGGCGTTGAGCGAGACGATCTGCACCGGCTTGTTCAAGCCGACCAGCAGCGGGCCGATGACGGTCGAGCCGCCGAGCTCCTGCAGCATCTTGGTCGAGATCGAGGCCGAGTGGAAGGCCGGCATCACCAGCACGTTGGCCGGACCAGTGAGCCTGATGAATGGATACTGTGCCATGGCGCGAGGGTTCAGCGCCACGTCGGCGGCCATCTCGCCGTCATATTCGAAATCGACGCGGCGCTTGTCGAGGATGCGCACCGCCTCCTGTATCCGCTCCGAGCGCTCGCCCTGCGGGTGGCCGAAGGTGGAATAGGCGAGCATGGCGAGCCTGGGCTCATAGCCCATGCGGCGGGCAAAGCCCGCGGCCTCCTCGGCGATGTCGGCGATCTGCTCGGCATTCGGCATGTCGTGCACGGCGGTGTCGGCGATCATCACGGTGCGGCCGCGCGCGAGCACGATCGAGGCGCCGATGACGCGATGGCCGGGCTTGGCGTCGATGACGCGGCGCACGTCGTCGAGCGCGGTGGAATAGTTGCGCGTCACGCCGGTGACGATGCCGTCGGCGTCGCCCAGCGCCACCATGCAGGCGGCGAAATGGTTGCGGTCGTTGTTGATCAGGCGCTGACAGTCGCGGAACAGGAAGCCTTTCCGCTGCATGCGCTCGTAGAGATAGTCGGTGTAGATGCCGTTGCGGCGCGACAGCCTGGCATTGATGATCTCGAGGCCCTGCTTGTTGAGGTCGATGCCGGCGTTGCGGGCGTTCTCCTTGATGACGTCGTCGCGGCCGAGCAGGATCGCGGTGCCGAGCTTCTGGTTCGCATAGGAGACGGCGGCGCGCATCACCTGCTCTTCCTCGCCCTCGGCGAAGACGATGCGCTTGGGCTGGCGGCGGACGCGGTCGTAGATGCGCTGAAGCGTCGAGGCGATCGGATCGCGGCGGGCAGACAGCTCCTGCGCATAACGGTCGAGGTCGAGGATCGGCTTGCGGGCAACACCCGAGTCCATTGCGGCCTTGGCAACCGCCAGCGGGATCGCCGAGATCAGGCGCGGATCGAACGGCACGGGAATGATGTAGTTGGGACCGAATTTCGGCCGGTTGCCTTGATAGGCCGCCGCCACGTCGTCCGGCACATCCTGGCGCGCAAGCTCGGCCAGCGCGCGTGCGGCGGCGATCTTCATCTCGTCGTTGATGGTGGTGGCCCGGACATCCAGCGCGCCACGGAAGATATAGGGGAAGCCCAAGACATTGTTGACCTGGTTCGGGTAATCCGAGCGGCCGGTCGCCATGATGGCGTCGGTGCGGATCTCGCCCACTTCCTCGGGCGTGATCTCCGGGTCGGGATTGGCCATGGCGAAGATGATCGGGTTCTTGGCCATGGATTGCACCATGGCGGGTGTCAGCGTGCCCTTGGCGGAAAGGCCGAGGAAAACGTCGGCGCCGTCCAGCGCCTCGGCCAGGCTGCGCGCCTCGGTCTTGACCGCGTGCGCCGACTTCCACTGGTTCATGCCTTCGGTGCGGCCCTGGAAGACCACGCCCTTGGTGTCGCACAGGATGATGTTTTCCGGCGAAAAGCCCATCGCCTTCATCAATTCGATGCAGGCGATGCCGGCGGCGCCTGCGCCGTTGCAGACCATCTTCGTGGTCTTCATGTCGCGGCCGGTGATCTCCAGCGCGTTGATCAGCCCGGCGGAAGAGATGATGGCGGTGCCGTGCTGGTCGTCATGGAAGACCGGGATGTCCATCAGCTCGCGCAGGCGCTGCTCGATGATGAAGCATTCCGGCGCCTTGATGTCCTCGAGATTGATGCCGCCGAAGGAAGGCCCGAGGAAGCGTACGCAGTTGATGAACTCCTCGGCATCCTCGGTCGCCACTTCGAGGTCGATGGAATCGACATCGGCGAAGCGCTTGAACAGCACCGCCTTGCCTTCCATCACCGGCTTCGAGGCCAGCGCGCCGAGATTGCCTAGGCCGAGAATGGCGGTGCCGTTGGAGATGACGGCGACCATGTTGCCGCGCGCGGTATAATCGAAGGCCCGGCTCGGGTCCTCCGCGATGGCGCGCACCGGAACGGCGACGCCCGGCGAATAGGCGAGGCTGAGGTCGCGCTGGGTGGCCATCGGCTTGGTGGCGACGATCTCCAGCTTGCCTGGCCGCCCCATGGCGTGGAATTCGAGCGCCTCCTGCACGCTGACGGAGGGCCCGCTGTTTTCGGTTTTCCTGGCCATGATGCTCTTGATTTCCTCGCCTGTGCGGCACCGCTTGGGACGGGTGCGTTCTTATGGATTCCCGAATTAAGGCTACACGCGGCCGCTGTAAACCGACAAGCCCGGCGAAGCTGCTTCAAGGCGCACAGACCCAGACATTGCCGAGCTCAATTGGCAGCCGGCTGGCAGCAGGCTCGCGGTTTCCCCTGCTTTTCGAGCGCCTGGCATTAAACCGCGTTGTCACATCTGCTAGCGTTCCGGCATGAACATGCACATGCCGACCGACCCCGACGCGCAGGAAACGACGACGCCGGCGCCCGCCATGGGCACCGTCACGCCGATGATGGAGCAGTATATCGAGATCAAGGCGGCGAACCCGGATTCGCTGCTCTTCTACCGCATGGGCGATTTCTACGAACTGTTCTTCGACGACGCCGAGAAGGCGAGCCAGGCGCTCGGCATCGTTTTGACCCGGCGCGGCAAGCACCAGGGCCACGACATTCCGATGTGCGGCGTGCCGGTGCATGCGGCGGATGACTATCTGCAGAAGCTGATCGCGCAAGGTTTTCGCGTTGCGGTGTGCGAACAGATCGAGGATCCGGCCGAAGCCAAGAAACGCGGCTCGAAATCGGTGGTGCGCCGCGACGTGGTGCGGCTGGTCACGCCCGGCACCATCACCGAGGACAAGCTGCTCGCGCCCTCGGAATCGAGCTTTCTGATGGCGCTGGGGCGGGTGAAAGGCAATGCGGCCAGCCAGGGCAGTTTCGCGCTGGCCTGGATCGACATCTCGACCGGCGCTTTCCGCGTCGCCGAGACGACGGCGGAGCGGCTGCTTGCCGACATCTTCCGCGTCGATCCGCGCGAGCTGATCGTCGCCGAGCCGGTGTTCCACGACCCGGAGCTGCGGCCGGTCTTCGACGTGCTCGGCCGGGTCGCCAACCCGCAGCCGCCGTCGCTGTTCGATTCGGCGTCGGCCACGGGCCGCATCGCCCGCTTCTTCGATGTGGCGACACCGGACAGTTTCGGCACCTTCTCGCGCGCCGAGCTGTCGGCGATCTCGGGCGCCATTGCCTATGTCGAGAAGACGCAAAAGGCCGAGCGGCCGCCGCTGTCGCGCCCCGAGCGCGAGGAGAGCGGCTCGACGCTGTTCATCGATCCGGCGACACGCGCCAATCTGGAACTCCTGCGCACGCTGTCCGGCAGCCGCGACGGCTCGCTGTTCAAGGCGATCGACCGCACGGTGACCGGCGGCGGCGCAAGGCTGCTTGCCGACCGGCTGATGGCGCCGCTGACCGATCCGGCGGCGATCGCGGCAAGACTGGATTCGGTCTCGTTCTTCCGGGCCGAGACGCAGCTTTGCCAAGGCTTGCGTGCGAACCTGAAAAGCGTCGCCGACATGCCGCGAGCGCTATCCCGGCTGGCGCTCAACCGCGGTGGCCCCCGCGACCTCGGCGCGCTGCGCGCCGGCTTCGAGGCGGCGGCGGCGATTGCCGGGCTGTTCGCGGCGACGGACCTGCCCGCAGAGCTCGCTGCGGCGCTCGCGGCGATCAAGGCCTTGCCCGAGGCGCTGGCCCGCCATCTCAGCGAAGCACTCGACGACGAGCTGCCGCTCATCAAGCGCGACGGCGGCTTCGTGCGCTCCGGTTATCATGCCGAACTGGACGAGATGCGGGCGCTGCGCGACGAGTCGCGAAAAGTGATCGCCGGGCTGGAGCGCTCGCTGATCGAGGAGACAGGCATCCGCTCGCTGAAAATCCGGCACAACAACGTGCTCGGCTACTATATCGAGGTGACGGCCAACCATCACTCGATCATGACCGGCAGCGATGCGGCCAAGGCGCGCTTCATCCATCGCCAGACCATGGCCAACGCCATGCGCTTCACGACGACGGAACTGGCCGAGCTGGAATCGAAGATCGCCAATGCCGCCGACCGGGCGCTCGGCATCGAGCTTGCCGCGTTCGACCGACTGACGACGGAGGTGGTCGGCGAGGCGGACAGCATCCGCGCCGGCGCCGAGGCGCTCGCCGTGCTCGACGTGTCGTCGGCGCTGGCGCTGCTTTCCGAGAGCGAAGGCTGGTGCCGACCGGCGGTCGATGCCAGCCTCGCCTTCGAGATTGCCGGCGGGCGGCATCCGGTGGTCGAACAGGCGCTCAGGCGTTCCGGCGAGGGGCCGTTCGTCGCCAATGACTGCGACCTCTCGCCGGAAGGCGGCGCGAAGGCGGGCGCCATCTGGCTGCTCACCGGTCCGAACATGGGCGGCAAGTCGACGTTCCTCAGGCAAAACGCGCTGATCGCCATCCTTGCCCAGACCGGCTCCTTCGTGCCGGCCGAGAGCGCCCATATCGGCGTCGTCGACCGGCTGTTCTCGCGCGTCGGCGCTTCGGACGACCTGGCGCGCGGCCGCTCGACCTTCATGGTCGAGATGGTCGAAACGGCGGCGATCCTCAACCAGGCGGGCGAGCGGGCGCTGGTCATCCTCGACGAGATCGGCCGCGGCACTGCGACCTTCGACGGCTTGTCGATCGCCTGGGCGGCGGTCGAATACCTGCACGAGAAGAACCGCTGCCGGGCGATCTTCGCCACGCATTTCCACGAGATGACTGCGCTGGCCGGCAAATTGCCCCGGCTCTCCAACGTCACCATGCGGGTCAAGGAATGGGAAGGCGACGTCGTCTTCCTGCATGAGGTCGGCAAAGGTGCTGCCGACCGCTCCTACGGTGTGCAGGTGGCGCGGCTCGCCGGCCTGCCGGAAGCGGTGGTGGCGCGCGCTAGGCAAGTGCTGCACCAGCTCGAGGAAGGCGAGGTCTCGGGCAAGGCCAACCGGCTGGTCGACGACCTGCCGCTGTTTTCCGTGGCGGTGAAGCGCGAAGCGCCTAAGCCGGCGAAAAACGATGCGCTGGGCGACGCGCTCGGCGCGATCAATCCGGACGAGATGACGCCGCGCGAGGCGCTGGAGGCGCTCTATCGGCTGAAAGGTCTGGCGACAAAGCAATAGCACCTGCCTCTGTTGACTCATTGTACCATTCGGTACAATGTCGGACCAAGCGAACGAGGCCAAGAGATCAAGATGAGCCGTCCGCCATTGCCGCCCTTCACGGCCGAAACTGCCGCGCAAAAGGCGCGGCTCGCGGAGGATGCCTGGAACAGCCGCGACCCGGAACGGGTTTCGCTCGCCTATACTGAGGACAGCGTCTGGCGGAACCGGGCCGAGTTCATCTCAGGCCGCGGCGAGATCGTCGGCTTCCTCAAGCGCAAATGGGCGCGCGAGCTGGACTATCGCCTGATCAAGGAGGTGTGGACCTGGAACGAAAACCGCATCGCCGTGCGCTTCGCCTATGAATGGCGCGACGACAGCGGCCACTGGTTCCGCTCCTACGGCAACGAGAACTGGGAATTCGACGAGGCCGGGCTGATGCGTCGTCGCGTGGCGAGCATCAACGACCTGCCGATCACCGAGAGCGAGCGTAAATACCATTGGCCGCTCGGCCGCCGGCCGGACGACCATCCCGGTCTTTCGGAGCTCGGGCTTTAGAGCATGATCCCAAAAAGTGTGTAGCGGTTCTTGGAAAAGATCATGCTCAAACAAGAACGCTAAGCATGCGGCGCATCGCTCCAGATCGCGAGCAGTTGCTGGGAATCGTTGCCGAGGTTTTCCGTGAGCATGGCTATGAGGGCGCCAGCCTGGCCTTGATCGGCGAGGCAACGGGGCTGGGCAAGGGAAGCCTCTATCACTTCTTTCCCGGCGGCAAGGAGGAGATGGCGAGGGCCGCCATTGCCCATATCAATGGCTGGTTCGAGGAGAATGTCTTTGCGCCGTTGCGCGAAAGTGCCGATCCGCGGGCCGGGATCGGGCACATGCTCGAAGCGACGGACAGCTATTTCCGCTCGGGACGGCGCGTTTGCCTTATCGGTGCCTTCGCGCTGGATGAATCGCGCGACCTTTTCGCCGACCAAATAAGGGACTATTTCGGCCGCTGGGTCGCGCGTCTCGCCGAAGCGCTCGCGCGATCCGGGCTCCGACCGGGCGAGGCTAGCGAGCTTGCCGAGGAAGCCGTCGCCGCCATCCAGGGCGCACTCACGCTTGCCCGGGCCGCCAATGACCTCAATGTATTCTCAAGGACCTTGCGGCGGCTGCGGGTGCGGCTTGGGCTACCGGCCAAGACATAGCCCCGGTTCCTACACCGGTTCGAAGCGGAAGCCTGTTGCGGTTCGGGAAATCCGGCCGACGCCCGCTGAATCGAGATGCGCTCCTGCAACGCAATAGCCGTTGTCGGCGGCAAGGGCCAATATTTGCAGCCGGGTTATCCGCGCCTGGTCCTGGTCGGCGTCGAACTCCCATGCGACCTCCGGCCGATCGAACTGAAGCGACGGCACATGCACGAGGTCGCCCCAGACCAACAATGTTTCGCCGCCGCTCGTGACGCGAAAGCAGGTATGGCCGATTTCATGGCCGGGAGCGGCGATCGCCTCGATATTCGCGCTCAGGCGCTGGCCAGGGTCCAAAGGTTCGGCCCGATCATGGAAGCGGCTCAACCTCGCTACCGACCGAAACATGTCGAGTTCAGGCCGAGGAACAAGCAACCGGGAGAGCTGCGGGAAGCCGTCCCGACCATCGGCAAGGATAAGCCCGTGGATATGGTCGAGATGCGTGTGGGTAAAGGCAACCGTGTGTATCCGATCGACGGCGATCCTCGCCTCGCTCAGCGCCTGCGGTAGAAAGCCCATCGTCGGATGCCAGGCGTTCGAGGATCCCGTATCGATCAGCATGATTTCGCTACTGTCGTCGACGGCAAAGGCATTGACCGACAGTCTCAGCGCGCCGTCGATGAGCGCCACCTGCGGCGGGAGATCGCCGCCGAAAGGCTTGTCTCCCGGCTGGCGCAGTCGCCGGACTGGCATGTCGACATGGCCGTCGCGCAGCGACGTGACGGTCATGTCGCCGATTTTATAGGCTGTGTGACGAGGTCCGGCTGAAATTCGTTCCAATGCGTATTCTCGGTTCAGTCGCAAAACCCGAAGTGCGGTTTCGTTAGATCATCTCCAGGCCGCGCTTGCGTGTCGGCGGCGGGAAGGCGCGGTCGAGCTCGGCAAGGTCCTCCGCCGTCAGGACGATGTCGAGCGCGGCGGCATTCTGGCGAACGTGGTCCTGGCGGCTGGCCTTCGGGATAGCGATGACGCCTTTCTGCGCCGTCACCCAGGCAAGCGCGATCTGCGCCGCCGTGGCGTTGTGGCGAGCGGCCACGGCATCAAGCCTGGCATTGCGCGCCAGCGCGCCCTGCTCGACCGGCGAATAGGCCATCAGCGGGATGCCGCGCTTGAGACTCCAGGGCGCCAAGTCGAATTCCGGGCCGCGTCGCGAGAGGTTGTAGAGGATCTGGTTGGTCTCAACGTTGGCGCCCGAGGGCAGGCCCACCAGTTCCTCCATCTCGTCGGTGTCGAAATTGCTGACGCCCCAGTGGCGGATCTTGCCGGCCACCTTCAAGGCCTCGAAGGCCTCGATCGTTTCCGACAGCGGCACGCTGCCCGGCCAATGCAGCAGATAGAGATCGATGCGGTCGGTCGCCAGTCGCCTCAGACTGTTCTCGCAGGCCCGCTTCACGCCGGCACGCGAGGCATTGGTCGGCAGCACCTTGGACACCAGAAAAGTCTCGTCGCGACGCCCGGCGATGGCCTCCGCCACCACCTCCTCGGCACCGCCGCCGGCATACATCTCCGCCGTATCGACGAGCGTGATGCCGAGGTCCAGCCCGAGCTTCAGCGCCGCGACCTCATCGGCGCGGCGGCGCCGATCCTCACCCATCTTCCATGTGCCTTGACCGAGCACCGGAACGGCCTCGCCGGACGGCAAGATAGTGGTTCTGATCGTGGACGACATGGCCTGCTCCGCGTGACACCTGATCGCAGCACAGCCACAGCCAGAAATCCAGACCGAAGTCCTCGCTTCGTCCGATACCGGCGCGGAGCGATCACTTCACGGGATGCTTGGCAAGCCAGTCCTGCATCTCTTTGATTTCGGCTTCCTGCGCCTTGACGACACCTTCGGCGAGCTTGCGTATCTCCGGGTCTTCGCCATTGGCGATCACCACCTTGGCCATGTCGATCGCACCCTGATGATGCGGGATCATGCCGCGCACGAAGTCGACATCGGCATTGCCGGTGTACTCGATCATCATGTCGCCGTGCATCTTGTCCATCGCCGCCTTGTAGCCGGCGGTGGCGGGGCTATCCGTGCCCATCGCCATGCCCGACATGTCGTGCTTCATCTCCTCGGTCCGCGCCGGAACGCTTTCGAGGAACACCGCGAGCAGCATTCCCGCCGCCATCAGCAGCAGCACGATCTTCTTGGCCAGGGTCATTCAGGTCTCCTTTGCGATTGGATTTTCGTATCTGGGAGCTTCGCTCAGAGTTTCAATGTTCTCAGCCGCAAGGCGTTGGAAATGACGGAGACGGACGACAGGCTCATCGCCGCCGCCGCGATCATCGGCGAGAGCAGCGTGCCGGTGAGCGGATAGAGCACGCCAGCGGCGACCGGCACGCCGAGCACGTTGTAAAGGAAGGCGAAGAACAGGTTCTGGCGGATGTTGCGGATCGTCGCCTGGGCCAGCGTGCGAGCCCTGACGATGCCGTTGAGGTCGCCCTTGACCAGCGTGATGCCGGCGCTTTCGACCGCGACGTCGGCGCCGGTGCCCATGGCGATGCCGACATCGGCGCCGGCCAACGCCGGGGCGTCATTGACGCCGTCGCCGGCCATGGCAACGCCGGCGCCGCGAGCGCGCAGCTCGTCGACGAGCGCGCCCTTCTCGTCGGGCAGCAGGCCGGCACGCACCTCGTCGATGCCGAGCCTGCCGGCGATCGCTTTTGCCGTGCGCTCGTTGTCGCCGGTCGCCATGATGATCCTCAGGCCCTTGTCGTGCAGCGCCTTGATCGCTTCGGCCGTGGTGGCCTTGACCGGATCGGCGACGGCGACGAGGCCGGCGAGCTTGCCGTCGGCGGCAACGAACATCGCCGTCTTTCCTTCGGCCTGCAGCGTTTCCGCCTTGGCGGATACGGGAGCGGTGTCGATGCCAAGGTCGGCCATCATCGCCGCATTGCCGAGCGCGACCTTTTTGCCGGATACCGTGCCGGCAACGCCCTTGCCGGTGGTTGCCTCGAAGTTTTCGGCATCGGCAAGCTTGACGCCGCGTTCGGCGGCACCCTCGACGATCGCCTCGGCGAGCGGGTGTTCAGAGCCTTTTTCGAGGGTGGCGGCAAGCGACAGCAGATCATCCTCATCGATGCCCTCGGCCGCGACGACGTCCGTCAGACGCGGCCTGCCCTCGGTCAAGGTGCCGGTCTTGTCGACGATCAGCGTGTCGACCGCAGCGAAACGCTCCAGCGCCGCAGCTTCCTTGATCAGCACGCCGGCATGCGCGCCACGCCCGGTCGCTGTCATGATGGACATCGGCGTGGCAAGCCCCAACGCGCAGGGGCAGGCGATGATCAGCACCGACACCGCCGAGACGATGGCGAAGATCAGGCTGGGCTCGGGCCCATAGACCGCCCAGGCGATGAAGGCAACGACGGCCACCAGCACCACGGCCGGGACGAAATAGAAGGACACGCGGTCGGCCAGCCCCTGGATCGGCGCGCGCGAACGCTGCGCCTTGGCGACCATCTCGACGATGCGCGACAGCGTGGTCTCGGCGCCGACCTTTTCGGCGCGCATGACCAGCGAGCCGTTCTTGTTGAGCGTGCCGCCGGTCAGAGAATCGCCTTCGGTTTTTTCCACCGGAAGCGGCTCGCCGGTGATCATCGATTCGTCGATCGCCGAGCGTCCTTCCAGCACAATGCCATCGACCGGGACGGCGTCACCAGGGCGGATGCGGAGCTTGTCGCCGGTGTTGACGCTGTCCAGCGGCACGTCCTTTTCGGACCCGTCGGCGCCGATCAGGCGCGCCGTTTTCGGAGCGAGGTCAAGCAGGGCGCGGATGGCCGATCCCGTGCGCTCGCGGGCGCGCAATTCCAGCACCTGGCCAAGGAACACCAGCGCGACGATGACGGCGGCGGCTTCGAAATAGACCGGCACTGTGCCATCATGGCCGCGGAACTGATGCGGAAAGATGTCGGGGAACAGCACGGCGACCACGCTGTAGAGATAGGCGGCGCCGACGCCGAGCGAGATCAGCGTCCACATGTTGGGGCTGCGGTTCAGGATCGAGTCCCAGCCGCGATGGAAGAACGGAAACGCCGCCCACAGCACCACCGGGCTTGCCAGCGCCAGTTCCGCCCACGTCTTCGTCCGGCCATCGATGAAGCTTTCGAAACTGACACCCAGCATCGGTGCCATGGCGAAGACCAGCAAAGGCACGGACAACACCGCGCTTATCCAAAAGCGCCGCGTGAAATCCACCAGCTCCGGGTTCGGACCCTCATCGCCGGTCGGCACGCCCATCGGCTCCAGCGCCATGCCGCAGATCGGGCAGGAGCCGGGCTTGTCTCGGATGATCTCGGGATGCATCGGGCAGGTGTATTGCGTGCCCTTCGGCATGGGCTGCGGTTCCGGCCGGCCGGCAAGATATTTGGTCGGCTCGGCCTCGAACTTGCCCTTGCAACTGCCTGAACAGAAATAGAAGCCCTGCCCTTCGTGGCGGACGAAATGCCTGGCGCTCGCGCGGTCGACATTCATGCCGCAAACGGGATCGATTGCCGTCAAGTATTTGTCCGGCTCGGCCTCAAACTTCGTGCGGCAGCGCTCGCTGCAGAAATGAAAGGTCCGGCCGCCATGCTCGGCCGCCGGCTTGCCGGCGGCCGGATCGACCGTCATGCCGCAGACCGGATCGCGAATCACCGCTTCGGCGGCAGGCGCGGTATCCTTTGCGGAACAGCAGGATGCACCGTGCGCATGATGGTGGTGATGGTCGGAATGGGTCATGAGCAAATACCTCGGAAGTCTCGAAATTGAGGTGGAGGTAGTCCTTCCAGTAACTGGAAGGTCAAGGGTCGGTTTCGATTTTTCGAAATTCCGGCCGCCCGGCCTTGCGCTGCATCAAATGTAAGCCTTTGGAAACGCGGCGACGCCCCCATACACAGCGCCGGGAAAACGCGCTATAGACGCCGCCGAATGGCAAAGATCTCCCTGAAACTCGACGAAATCATCGACGGCGACGCCTTGCGGCGCGACCTGACCGTGCTGACGGCGGCTAGCGCCGGCGACGGCTCAAGCAAGACCACGCGCACGGCCGTCCTGCAACTGCTCAAGGGCAGACTTGGCGAGGGACGAAAGATCGCCGAGTCGATGCTGAAAGAGGATGGCGGCGGCAATGCCTGCGCCGAGCGGCTGTCGCATCTGATGGACGAGCTGATCCGGGCGCTCTACGATTTCGCCGCCACGCATGTCTACCGGGTCAAGAACCGTTCCGCGGCCGAGCGCATGGCGGTCGTCGCGGTCGGCGGCTACGGCCGCGGCACACTGGCGCCGGGCTCCGACATCGACCTGTTGTTCCTGCTTCCCTACAAGCAGACGCCGTGGGGCGAGCAGATCGTCGAATACATGCTCTACATGCTGTGGGACATGGGGCTGAAGGTGGGCCACGCCACCCGCAACATAGAGGAATGCCTGAGGCTGTCGCGCACCGACATCACCATCCGCACTTCGATCCTGGAAGCGCGCTTCCTGTGGGGCGAGCACAAGCTGTACGAGGAATTGCTCACCCGCTTCGACCACGAAGTGGTGCGCACCACCGGGCCGGAATATGTGCAGGCCAAGCTCGCAGAACGCGACGAGCGCCACGCCAAGGCGGGCGAGAGCCGCTATCTGGTCGAACCCAACGTCAAGGATGGCAAGGGCGGGTTGCGCGATCTGCAGACATTGTTCTGGATCGGCAAATATTTCTACCGCGTGCGCACCGGCGAGGAGCTGGTCGAGAAAGGCGTCTTCACCGAGGCCGAATATCGCGAATTCCAGAAGGCCGAGGATTTTCTCTGGGCGGTGCGCTGCCACATGCACTTCCTCACCGGCAAGGCGGAAGAACGACTGCATTTCGATATCCAGCGCGAGATCGCCGAGCGGCTCGGCTACACGACCCATCCCGGCCTGTCGGCGGTCGAGCGCTTCATGAAGCACTACTTCCTGGTGGCCAAGGATGTCGGGGATCTCACCCGTATCTTCTGCGCGGCGCTCGAGGAAGAGCAGGCCAAGCACGTGCCGGGCTTCAACCGCATCTTCCTCACCTTCTCGCGGCGCAAGCGCAAGCTCGCCGGCACGTCCGACTTCATCGTCGACAACCACCGCATCAACATCGCCGACGACATGGTGTTCGAGCGCGATCCGGTCAACCTGCTCCGCCTGTTCTGGTTCGCCGACAAGCATGGGCTGGAGTTCCATCCCGACGCGCTGAAACTGCTCACCCGCTCGCTCGGCCTGGTCAACAAGTCGCTCAGGCGCGACGAGGAGGCCAACCGGCTGTTCCTCGACATCCTGACCTCGGACCGCAACGCAGAGCTCAACCTCAGGCGCATGAACGAGGCGGGACTGCTCGGCAAGCTGATCCCCGACTTCGGCAAGATCGTCGCCATGATGCAGTTCTCGATGTACCATCATTACACGGTGGACGAGCATCTCATCCGCTGCATCGGCGTGCTGGCCGAGATCGAGCGCGGCGACGGCGCCAAGGTGCATCCGCTGGCCCACTCGCTGATGCCGGGGCTGAAGAAGAGCCGCGAGGCGCTCTACGTCGCCGTGCTCTTGCACGACATCGCCAAGGGCCGGCCGGAGGACCATTCGGAAGCCGGCGCCAGGATCGCGCGGCGCATCTGCCCGCATATGGGACTGTCGGCCGCCGACACCGAGACCGTCGCCTGGCTGGTCGAGAACCATCTCGTCATGTCGATGACGGCGCAGACGCGCGACCTCAACGACCGCAAGACGATCGAGGACTTTGCTTCGATCGTGCAGTCCGTCGAGCGGCTGAAACTGCTTTTGGTGCTCACCGTCTGCGACATCAGGGGTGTCGGACCGGGCGTCTGGAACGGCTGGAAGGGGCAGTTGCTGCGCACGCTCTATTTCGAGACCGAGCTGCTTTTGACCGGCGGCTTCTCCGAGGTATCGCGGGCCGAGCGCACCGCGGCGGCGCGCGAGCGGCTGGCCGAGGCGCTGGCGGCCTGGCCGGCGAAAGAGCGCAAGCGCTATGTCGCGCTGCATTACGAAAATTATCTGCTCACCGTCGACCTGCCCGACCAGTTGCGGCACGCCGAATTCGTCCGCGAGGCGGATGCGGCCGGCAAGAAGCTCGCCACCGTGGTGAAGACGCATGAGTTCGAGGCGGTGACCGAGGTGACGGTTCTGGCGCCCGACCATCCGCGCCTGCTTTCGGTGATTGCCGGCGCGTGTGCCGCGGCCGGCGGCAACATCGTCGATGCGCAGATCTTCACCACCTCCGATGGGCGCGCGCTGGACACCATTTTGATCAGCCGGGAATTCGACCGCGACGAGGACGAGCGGCGGCGTGCCGAGCGTGTCGGCAAGCTGATCGAGGACGTGCTGTCAGGCAAGAGCTGGCTGCCGGAGATGATCGAGAAGCGCACCAAGCCGAAACGCGGCGCCAAGGCCTTCCGCATTCCGCCGCGCGCCGAGATCCGCAACACGCTGTCGAACCGCTTTTCCGTGATCGAGGTCGAGGGACTGGACCGGCCTGGCCTGCTGTCAGAAATCACCGGGACGCTCTCCGACCTGTCGCTCGACATTGCCTCCGCGCACATCACCACCTTCGGCGAGAAGGTCATCGACACCTTCTACGTCACCGACCTCACCGGCCAGAAGATCGACAGCCCGACGCGCACGGCCACCATCCACAAGCGGCTGATCGATACGCTCGAAGGCAACGCGCCCGAACGCAACGGCAAAACCAAGGCAGCGGCCGAGTGACATCCATTTGACGCAATTCCGCAGGCAGTCATCCTCCGCATGAGCCTTGTCAAGAAATTCGCCACCGTCGCTTCCGGCACGCTGATGAGCCGGGCGCTGGGTTTCGGCCGCGAGATGCTGATGGCGGCCGCTCTCGGCACCGGGCCGGTCGCCGACGCCTTCAACGCCGCCTTCCAGTTTCCCAACACCTTCCGCCGGCTGTTCGCCGAGGGCGCCTTCAACGCCGCCTTCGTGCCGCTCTTCGCCAAGGAGATCGAGACGCACGGCACCGACGGCGCCAAGCGCTTTTCGGAGGAAGTGTTCGGCGTGCTGTTCTCGGCGCTGCTCGCGCTCACCATCGCCATGGAACTGGCGATGCCGCTGATCGTGCGCTACCTGGTAGCGCCGGGCTTCGCCGACATTCCGGGCAAGTTCGAGACGACCGTCCGGCTTGCGACGATCATGTTCCCGTATCTCATCTGCATGTCGCTAGGCGCCATGATGGCGGGCATGCTGAATTCGCTGCGCCGCTATTTCGCGGCGGCAATCGCACCCGCTTTCCTCAACATCATCCTGATCGGCGTACTCGGCTATGCCTGGTATCACGGGCTGAATGCGCATGACGTCGGCTTCGGGCTTTCCTGGGGCGTGCTGGCGGCGGGCATCGTGCAGCTCGCCATCGTCTGGGTGGCGGTGCGTCATGCCGGCATCTCGATCGGCTTCCGCCGGCCGAAGATGACGCCGAACGTCAAGCGGCTCCTGATCCTGGCGCTGCCGGCGGCGATCACCGGCGGTATCACCCAGATCAACCAACTCATCGGCACGGCGATCGCCTCGGGGCAGAACAGCGCCGTGTCGTCGCTCGCCTATGCCGACCGTATCTACCAGCTGCCGCTCGGGGTCGTCGGCGTGGCGGTGGCGATCGTGCTGTTGCCGGAACTGTCACGGGCGCTGAAATCGGGCAATCTGATCGAGGCCGCCAATCTGCAGAACCGGTCTGTCGAATTCACGCTGTTCATGACCTTGCCGGCCGCCGCGGCGCTCTGGGTGATGTCGGAACCGATCGTGCGGCTGGTCTATGAGCGCGGCGCTTTCGCCGCCAACCACTCGACGCCGATAGTCGCCTCGATCCTGGCGATCTTCGGCCTCGGCTTGCCGGCTTTCGTGCTGATCAAGGCCTTCACGCCCGGCTATTTCGCGCGCGAGGACACGCGCACGCCGATGGTCTTCGCCGCCATCTCGGTCGGCGTGAACGTCGCCACCGCGCTGACACTTTTCCCGTTCATGGGCGCGCCGGGCATCGCGGTCGCTTCGGCGATAGCCGGCTGGGTCAACGCGCTGATGCTGCTCGGCATGCTGATCCGGCGCGGCCATTGGGGCCGCGACATACCGCTGTTGAAGCGCATTCCGCGGCTGGTGCTTTCGGCGGTGGTGATGGCTGCGGCGCTCTACTTCGCCGAGCACTATTTCGCGGCAAAGCTCGGACCGGGCTCACCGCTGGTGGTCAAGGCGACGACGCTGTTCGCGCTCGTCGGCGGCGGGGCGGCACTCTACTTCATCACCGCCTTCGGCACCGGCGGGGCCGATTTCGGCATGATCCGCCGCAACGTCAGGCGCGGCTCGAAGGCGGTGCCGCCGGTCACGGAACAGTCTCCAGATCCGTGAGCCTGAATTCGTCGGCCGTGGAGAGCATCGGAACGGCGTAGTAGCGCGCGCAAGCGTAGTGGAAGCAGTCGGCCATATTCAGACGGATGGCGTTGTTGCGATACCGCGACGCGGCCTCGACGGACAGCGATGCTGCCTCGGGCGCAGGCGGAAGCTCGCGCAAGGCAATAGCCCGTTCTTCAAGGAAGCGGCTCACGATCTCCGCGCTCCTCGCAACAGGTATGGCGAGCTTTTCCGGCCGCGCGAGCGCCATCGCGGCTTCCCACACGGCGATCGCCGAAGTGAACGGGGTCGACGTATCAACGACCGCCCGCGCACAGCGCTCGGCCTCGGCTTCGTTGCTCAGCATCGCGACGATGGCGGCGGCGTCGACGAACATCAGTCCTCGCCGGAAAGCTCGTCATAGACCGAGCGCGGCAGCGGGTTGCGCGCCCGCTCGCTGAGCTTGATCCCGAATTCGGCGCGCAGCCTTGCCGCCGTTTCCAGCGGCGTCTCGCGATTGCGGCGCCGCTCCAGGGCTTCGCGCATGGCGATCACGATAGCCTCGGTAATGCCGACGCCTTCGACCCTGGCGAAAGCGCGCGTCAGACTATCCGCTTCTTTGTTACTGATGTTGATGGTCATCGCGAGCGCCCGCATTTGTGTAGCTTGCTTAATGTAGCAGGCTACAAAAAGAAATCAACATGTGGCGGGCCGGTTCGGCCCGGACTTTACCCGCGCTCCAGCGCCAGCTTTGCCCCGAACAGGATGAGCAGGCCGCCGGCAAAGCGATCGATGGCGCGGCGCAGACGCCGGTAGCCGTTCGAAACGACTTCGGCCGCGAACAGCCAGACCACGCAGGCATACCAGCCGACCGAGATCGCCACCATAAGCGCGACCGACGCGAGGTTCAGCCAAAGCGAGGGCTGCGCCGGCAGGGCGACGGCGAAGATGCTTGCCACCGAAAGCGCCGAACGCGGATTGGCAAGGCTGGTCGCAAGACCGATCCAGAAGGCGCACCCGGTCGAGAATCCCTTGCCGTCGACAGCCAGCGCGGCATCCGCCGTGCTGCGCTTTTCGGCAAGCACGATCAGCCTCATGCCCGAATAGATGAGATAGCCGGCGCCGGCGAGCTTCAACGCCGCATAGGCCCAGGGTGCGGCGAGGAAAAGCGCCTTGATGCCGGCAAGCCCGCAGACGCCCCAGACGGCAGTGGCGATGCCGATGCCGCAGACGGCGGCGAGGCCGGCGCTGCGCGAGCGCGCCACCGCGATCCGCGCCGTCATCAAAAAGTTCGGCCCGGGCGAAACCGCCGCGACCAGCCAGACGGACGCCACGGCAAGCAGATGCGAAAGCATGATGAGAACCCCAAACGACACGACAATGCTAGGCCACTTCAATTCCGACTGGCTAGAGCCAACCGAAGTCATGGATCGGGGCTCTTGATCGCGCGACCGCCTTCGTCCATAAGCGCGCCGTCGCAAGACTTTCGCCGCGCGCGGTTTCCAGCCGCATGATTGGCTCCAAAAAGTCTGCAACTTTTTGGAATCATGCTTATACGGCCCTCCACAAGCCCTGAGGAACTCATGTCCGCCTTCAAGCCACTCGTCTTTTCGGGCGTCCAGCCGACCGGCAATCTGCATCTCGGCAATTACCTCGGCGCCATCAAGAAATTCGTCGCTCTCCAGGAACAGTCCGACTGCATCTATTGCGTCGTCGACCTGCATTCGCTGACGGCGCAGCTCGTCTATCAGGATCTCGGCGACCAGACGCGTTCGATCACGGCGGCGTTCCTCGCCTCCGGCATCGACCCCAAGAAGCACATCGTCTTCAACCAGTCGCGGGTCATCCAGCATGCCGAGCTTGCCTGGATCTTCAACTGCGTGGCGCGCATCGGCTGGATGTACCGCATGACCCAGTTCAAGGACAAAGCCGGCAAGGACCGCGAGAACGCCTCGCTCGGCCTGCTCGCCTATCCGAGCCTGATGGCGGCCGACATCCTGCTTTACCGGGCCACGCATGTGCCGGTGGGCGAGGACCAGAAGCAGCATCTGGAACTGACCCGCGACATCGCGCAAAAATTCAACAACGACTTCTCCGAGCGCATCGCGGCTCTCGGCGTCGGTGTCGAGATGCAGGTCGGCGAGGAGACCGTGAACGGCTATTTTCCGATCACCGAGCCGGTGATCGGGGGGCCAGCGGCGCGCATCATGAGCCTGCGCGACGGTTCGAAGAAAATGTCGAAATCGGATCCGTCGGACCTGTCGCGCATCAACCTGACCGACGACGCCGACACCATCTCGAAAAAGATCCGCAAGGCCAAGACCGATCCGGAGCCCTTGCCGAGCGAGCTCGACGGGCTGGAAAGCCGGCCGGAAGCGGAAAACCTGGTCGGCATCTATGCCGGCCTCGCCGAAATCTCCAAGGCCGACGTGCTGAAGGACTATGGCGGCCAGCAGTTTTCCGTGTTCAAGCCGGCACTGGCCGACCTTGCGGTGGAAAAGCTCGCGCCGATCGCCTCCGAGATGCGCCGCATCGAGGGCGACCGCGCTTACGTCGACGCCGTGCTCAAGGATGGCGGCGACCGCGCCCGCGCGATCGCCGAGGGCACGATGAAGACGGTACGCGACATCATCGGCTTGCTGCAGGACTGATCGATCCTACCTGATTGACTCCGGCGCCATGCCGGCCGGCGGCTTGCCGCCGGTCCAAGGCGGTGGCAGATTGCGGCCGAATTGATACCGAGCAGATAGACATGGTCTCCAAACGCCTCAGCCGCGAAGCCGGCCATCGCCGCAAGTTTCTGGCGATCATCGACGACACACCGGAATGCGAGCGCGCCGTCGCCTACGCCTCGAAGCGGGCGCAAAGCACCAGCGGCGTGCTGGTGCTGCTCTATGTGATCGAGCCGGACGATTTCCAGCACTGGCTGGGGGTCGAAAAGATCATGCGCGAGGAGGCGAACGCGACCGCGCGCGCGGCGCTCGACAGCTACGCCAACAAGGTGCGCCAGAAGGTCGGTATCGAGCCCGAGCTGGTGGTGCGCGAGGGCAAGCCGACCGAAGAGATCCACAAGCTGATCGAGGAAGACCAGGACATCGCCATCTTGGTGCTGGCGGCTGGCGCCGGCAAGGAAGGCCCGGGACCACTGGTGAGCGCCGTGGCCGGCCGGGGCGCCGCCTTCCCCATCCCGGTCACCGTGGTGCCGCAGAACCTCTCCGACGAGGAGATCGAGAGCTTGGCCTGATTTTGCGAAGGCCTTCCTGTCCGATTTGAGGCCCGCGGGGCCGCAAATACACATCGATGTTATCAACCAGCCCGTAGCCGACACCGACCCTTGGCCTGTGCCGGCAGCGCGCCATTTGGAATCGTCACGGCAGCGACAATTCCAAATGGAGCGCTGATGGACGAATCAAGCCGGAAGACGAGCCGGAGCGGTACATCGAAACCGCAGGAGACTGCCGCCAAATCGGCGGCTCGGTCCAGCTTGCAGCCTGCGCGGACCCAGCAAGAAGCCCGGCAGGTGCCTCATGCGCGGCAAGGGCGCAGGCATCGTGTGCTCGCCAAGCGCCATCCGGCCATGGTCGACAGCATCGCCGGCGCGGTGACCGTCAAGAGCCTCGATCTCTACTACGTCGTCGCGTCCGACGCGCAGATCCCCCTGAAAGGCGAGCACGGCTTCGGACTTTATTTCCACGACTGCCGCTTCCTCGGCGGCTATCGGATGGCGTTGGCCGGCCTGGAGCCGATCGTGCTGGCCTCGACCGCGCAAAAGGGCTACGCGGCGCTTTTTGAGCTGACCAATCCGGACCTCGAGGTGGAGCAGGGACAATCGATTCCCAAGGATGAGCTCGGCATCCGCTGGGAACGCATGCTCGATGCGAAGCAGACATGCGTGCGAGAGGTCATGACCATCCAGAATTTCGGACACCAGGCGCATGGTTTTCCGCTGACCTTGCACTTCCGCGCCGGGTTCGAGGATATCTTCAACGTGCGCGGGCTGGTGCGGCAGGACCTCGGCAAGCCTCAGCGGGCCTCCTGGCGGGAGGGCAGGCTGCATTTTGTCCATCACGGCGCCGACCGGCTGCGCAGGACGGCGATGATCGCCTTCTCGCCTCAACCCGATGCCACGCATGAAACAACGGCCGAGTTCCGGATCGATGTGCCGGCAGGCGAAACGCGGACAATCGCCGTCACCATAGAGCTGAACGAATGCTCGGAAGAGGCCGAAGCCAATCACTTGAATCAGCAGCCGACGGTCGCGCTCGACAATCTTGCGGGACACCTTCAGGCCGGTTCCGAGGAATGGCTGGAGCGGCACACGAAGTTCTGCAGCGACAGCCTACTGCTCAACGGCATCGTGGAGCGCTCGCTGCGCGACCTGGCGATGCTCAGATCCGATCTCGGCAACAGGGAGTATTTTGCCGCCGGCGTGCCGTGGTTCGTCGCCCTGTTCGGGCGCGACAGCCTGATCGTCGCGCTCGAAATGCTCGCCTTTCAGCCGGAGGTCGCCGCCCAGACGCTGCGTCTTCTCGCCAGCTATCAGGGACGTCGAACGGATCGATGGCGGGAGGAGCAGCCCGGCAAGATCCTGCATGAGCTGCGCTTCGGCGAGCTCGCCGGGGCGGGCAATGTCCCGCATGCCAGGTTCTACGGCACGGTGGACGCGACCCCGCTCTTCCTGCTGCTTCTCGGCCGCCATGCAGCATGGACGGGTGACCTCGGGCTGTTTCGCGAGCTGCAGGAACCCGTGGAAAGAGCGCTGGGCTGGATCGCCAGGGCCGGAGACGACCATGGCGAAGGCTATCTCAAGTACCGGAGCACCTCGGAGAGCGGCCTGATCAATCAGGGATGGAAAGACTCGGCCGATGCGATCGTCAGGACCGATGGCGCCATCGCCAAGCCGCCGATCGCGCTTGTCGAGGTGCAGGGCTACGTCTTTGCCGCCAAACACGCGATCGCCGACCTTTACGAGCGTATCGGGAGACGCGATCGCGCCAGGGAGCTTCGCGGCGAGGCCGAAAGGCTTCGGACACGGTTCAACCGCGACTTCTGGTGCGAGGACCAGGGCATGTTTGCCCTGGCGCTCGAAGCACGGAGGCGTCGGCTCGGGGTCGTTTCCTCAAATCCGGGGCATGCGCTGTGGACCGGCATTGCGGACCAGGGCAAGGGCCGCCGAACCGTGCGTCGGCTGATGCAGGACGATATGTTCGGCGGCTGGGGCGTGCGCACGCTTTCGACCGCGGAGCGGCGCTACAATCCCGTTGGCTACCATCTCGGAACCGTCTGGCCGCACGACAACGCGCTGCTGGCAGCCGGCTGCCGACGGTATGGCGAGGACGACGCCGCGCTGCGGATCTTTACCGCCATCACCGAGGCGGCGATGCACTTTCGCCATCATCGGCTGCCCGAGGCAATGGCGGGTTTTCCGCGCAGCGACTTTCAGGTGCCGGTGCACTATCCGGTGGCGTGCCACCCGCAAGCCTGGGCAGCGGCAGCGGTGCCGTTCCTGGTGACCACCTGCCTCGGCCTAGAACCCGATGCCTTCGCCGGCAAGCTTCGGATCGTGCGGCCGCGGTTGCCCGATTTCGTCAATCGCATCGCGCTTCGCGGGCTGCGCGTCGGGGAGGCAAGCACCGACCTCGAATTCTGGCGGGCGGCCGACGGAGCCGAGGTGAACATCCAGAGGACGAGTGGACAACTCAGCGTGGAAGTCGGAGGATGAGCCTGCCGTGATCGAGGCGCTCCGCTGCGGCAAAAACATTCCGCCAGCCAGCCATACGGCGACGCGTTTCGCTTGAATGTCCAGCCGATAGAGCCTATTTAGAACTATTCCAAACTATCGGCCCGGGAAGGGCCTGGAGATACCCATGTTCATCCAGACCGAATCGACGCCGAACCCGGCGACGTTGAAGTTCCTGCCCGGCAAGGAAGTGCTGCGCGAAGGCACCGCCGATTTCCGCGACGCCGATACCGCCGCGGAGGCCTCGCCGCTGGCTGGCCGGCTGTTCGAAATTCCCGGCGTCACCGGCGTCTTCTTCGGCTACGACTTCATCACCGTGACCAAGGACGGCCCCGACTGGCAGCACCTGAAGCCGGCGATCCTCGGCGCCATCATGGAGCATTTCATGTCCGGCGCCCCGGTCATGGCTTCGGCCGCTCCTTCGGGCGGGGCCGGCCAGACCGGCGAGTTCTACGACAAGGCCGACGAGGAGCTGGTGCTGACCATCAAGGAGCTGCTCGACACCAGGGTTCGCCCGGCGGTCGCGCAGGACGGCGGCGACATCACCTTCCGCGGCTTCGAGAACGGCACCGTGTTCCTGCACATGAAGGGCGCCTGCGCCGGCTGCCCGTCGTCGACGGCGACGCTGAAGCACGGCATCCAGAACCTTTTGCGGCACTTCGTTCCGGAAGTGCAGCAGGTCGAGCAGGTCGCCTGATCATTTTCGCAGCGTCTGCTGCGTGTAAATCGCCAAAAACAAAAAACCGGGCCCCAACAGCCCGGTTTTCTGTCTGTGGACGTCTGTTGTTGCCTAGACGGTCCGCGCAGGAAAGCTTTTGTCCGCGGTCATCGCGATCACATCACGATGACCTTGGCACCGACCGAGGTGCGGTCGTAGAGATCGATAATGTCCTGGTTCATCAGGCGGATGCAGCCCGACGACATCGCCTTGCCGATGGAAAACCATTCCGGGCTGCCATGTAGGCGGTAGCCCATGTCGCCGCCCTTGTTGAACAGATACATGGCGCGCGCGCCGAGCGGGTTCATCAGGCCGGGGTCCATGCCGCCGGCGAATTTGGCGAGTTCGGGCTGGCGCTTGATCATCGGCGCCGGCGGCGTCCAGGTCGGCCATTCGCGCTTCAGCGCGATATGAGCGGTGCCGTGCCACTCGAAGCCTTCGCGACCGACGCCGATGCCGTAGCGTATCGCCATGCCGTCGCCCTCGACGAAGTAGAGGAACTTGTTCTGGGTGTCGACGATGATGGTGCCCGGCTTCTCCGAAGTATCGTAGCGCACTTCCTGACGGTGGTAGCGGGCCGGAACCTTCTCGATCGGGATGCGCGGCAGATGATAGCCGGCATCGGTCATCGCGCCATAGTTGTTGGTGAACAATTGCCCGCCGATGGTGCTGCAGCCGCTGACCGCGGTCGACAGCGCAAGGGCGGCGACGATTGCAAACGACTTCAAGCGCATGAATAGGTCCGACGCCCTGCCTTTATATCAGCGGCGCGAGTCGGCCGCCTTGTCGCCATCATTCATGCTGGCATTTCTTTTGCTTGCCAAGCGCGCACTGCCTATATGCAAGACCTTCCCTGCCGGTAAGTGCCGAACTGCGGCATTTCGGCAACAGGGCTTACAGGATTGTGAAGCAAAATCAATGGGGCAGCCGGAAGGGCTGCCGGAGACCGAGGAGAGCGCCATGAATGTCGGTGATGCCGCCGAACGTTCCGGCCTGCCGGCCAAGACCATCCGCTACTATGAGGAGATCGGCCTGATCCGGCCGGCGCGGGCCGACAACGGCTATCGCGATTACTCGCGCGACGACGTCCACCGGCTGGCGTTCCTGCGCCGAGCGCGCAACCTCGGCTTTTCAATCGACGATTGCAGGCAGCTGATGGCGCTCTATCAGGACCGCGACCGCGCCAGCCACGACGTCCGCGAAATCGCCAGCGCCCATGTCAGGGCGATCGAGGAAAAGGTGCGCGAGTTGCAGTCGATGCGCGCGACGTTGCAGAAGCTGATCCACGCCTGCCACGGCGACGACCGGCCGGAGTGTCCGATCTTGGATGACATGGCGGGAGCGGTCGATAAGGTGTCCGCCTGACAGGATCGGCGGCCCACCCTATCCGCCGCGATGTTGCGTGGGCGATGCGCCGAAACGAGCCCGGAATCGCCGATTGAAATAGGACACGTCGTTGAAGCCGGCGGCGAGCGCGATGTCGCTTATCTTCATCGCGTCGTTGCGGATGTCGGACAGCATGGCGCACGCCTTTTGCAGCCTCAGTTCCAGGACGCGCTCGGCGAAGGTGCGGCCGCTTTCCAGAAGAAGCGTGTTCAGGTAGCGGCGCGACAGGCCAACCGCGCGTGCCACCATGTGCGTCGACAGGGTCGGATCGGCGAAGCGAGCCTCGATCACCGCTATGGCCTCGCGCAGGCGCGCCGCGCGCAACCCGCGCGAGGCCGCGATTTCCGCAACCTCGCCATTGCCTCCAAGTGCCAGCACGATCAAATCAGCGAGCGCCGTCCCGGCTTGTCGCGAGAGCGCCTGCTGCTGGTCCACCTCGTCGGAGTGGATCAGGAAGTCGATCGTGCGTTCCAGATGCCGCACGGCGGAATTTGTCGGGTCGAGCCGCGTCGCCGGGCGATCGTCGGCATGCGGCACCTGCTGGAGCAGCCATGTTCTGGGAACAGAGGCCAAAACCCAGGAGGTGACGCCGTCGGTAAAGCTGCTGCAGGGCTGCGCTATGTTGTAGGCGATCGCGTTGCCCCGCTGCAGCGAAAGATCGCAATCGGCGACGGACCACAGCTGCGGCTTGGGGCTGCGATAAAACCCCACGAAGATTTCGTCGCGGTCATTGGCGACGTGCTTGCGCGTGCGCACGTAATATTCGGTCGTCGTCTCGAATAGGCCGACGCGCAGATCGCCAAGAAAGCGCATCTTCGTGGCCGTGGCGAACGGCTTGTCCTCGGCATGCCTGATCTCTGCCGCGCCCAACTGCTCCATCCACATGTCGCGCCATAGGCGAAAGCGATCCCTGTCGCTCAGATGGGCTGGCAGGCTGTCCGACGAAAAATCGATCTTCTGCATTGGCAAAATCAGTTGACCGATCCCACACTATCACGGCCATCGCACACGGGAACTGGCCAAAACAAACGGTAAAGCCCCACCGTCCAACCTCAGAGCCACTCGGTCCAAGCCGCATTCATCTGTGCGGCCATTCGTTGCAGCGGCGCCACATCCCGAGCCGATTTCCCGCCGAGCCCGTTAGTCCAAAACCGAGGCCCGTGCATCCAAGACGACGACCGCGAAATCGGCAATGGCTGCATGCGACCGATAAACTCGAGGATTTTGCATGAGACCTTTGTTTGTGGGCGGCATCGCGATCGCGAGCCTGGTGCCGCTGACCGCATTGGCGGCAGACCTGGGCGCGGCCGCGCCGGCGTCCGTTCCCGGCTGGAGCGGATTCTACCTGTCGGCCGGCGGCGGGGCTGGATGGTGGAGCGCCGACCAACACACGGATTTTGGCGGCAATCCCTCCGAGCCATCCGCGCATACCACCGGCAGCGGAGGGTTCGGTACCTTGGGTGGTGGCTTCGACTGGCAGTTCGCTCCCTCTTGGGTGGCCGGCGCCTTCGCCGACGTCCAGTTCGGCGACATCAGGGGCACGATCCGAGCGCCCTTCGAGGAGTATTCGGGCACCACGAATAACCGGCTAAACTACGCCGCCGGCCTCCGTCTCGGCGTGCTCGCGGCGCCGAACGCACTGATCTATATCAACGGTGGCTATACCCATGCCGACTTCAGCGGGTCAGGCCTGGATCCGACGCCGCTGGTCCCGCTCAGCGTTGCCGAACATCATCACGACGGCTGGTTCGTCGGCGGCGGCATCGAAAACTCACTCGACTTCACCGGCGTCGCTTCCCCGGGCTGGTTCATGAAGACCGAATACCGTTTTGCCGATTACGGTCGCGAAACCGCGCAGATGTATATCGCCGCCACCGGTGCCCCGGACAACGCCATCTCCTTCAAGCCCACAGTCCAGACCCTCTCGGTGTCGCTCGTCTATCGCTTCAATGCGGACCGGGCTGGAGGCGTTGAGTTGCACTAGCCCCATCGGCGTTTCTCGGAAAGGCGGGTTCAAACCGTGAACAAAATCTGGCATGGTGTCTGCCATGCCACTCGTTTCTCCGATTCCCATCAACCCCCTGATCGACGGCCGCCAGTCCGAGCGCGCCATGCTGGTGCGGCGCGGCGTACAGCGGCTGCTCACTGAAATGGGCGCGCATGTGCTGCCGGAGCTGTCCTTGGCCACCGGGCGCCGCGCCGACCTCGTCGCGCTGACCCGGCAAGGCGACATCTGGATCATCGAGATAAAATCATCGATCGAGGATTTTCGCGTCGACCGCAAATGGCCGGACTACCGGCTCCACTCCGACCGCTTCTTCTTCGCCACGCATCCCGGCGTGCCGCAGGAGATTTTTCCCGAGGAATGCGGCTTCATCCTTTCCGACGGCTATGGCGCCGAGATCCTGCGCGAGGCGCCGGAGCATCGCATGGCGGCCGCGACGCGCAAGGCGCTGATGCTGAGGATCGCGCGAGCCGGCGCGGCGCGGCTCTTGGCGGCGGAGCTCGCCGGCGTGGCGGTGCCGGCGCTTGACGGCGAGAGCGAGTAGCAGCCCCTCACCCGCCCTCCGCTACGCTCAGGCGACCTCTCCCCGAGGAAGAGGAGACGGTCGGCGCCGGCGCCAATCTCTTCTCCCCGACGGGGAGAAGGTGGCCGCGCAGCGGCCGGATGAGGGAGCGAAGCAGCCTATCCCACGTCCTCTTCAGCTTCGGCCGCCGCCGGAGCGGTGAGCAGGACCGCCGCGCCAAGCAGCGCGGCCACCAGCGAGCCGGCGAGGATGCCGACCTTCACCGCGTCCTGAAGCGCTGTGTCGTTGGCGAAGGCGAGCAGGCCTATGAACAGGCTCATGGTGAAGCCGATGCCGCACAGAAGCGAAATGCCGAACATGTGCAGCCACCCGGCATTGACCGGAAGGTCGGCGAGGCCGAGCCGAATGGCGATGGCCGAGGAGCCGAACACGCCGACCAGCTTGCCGAGCACCAGGCCCGCCGCAACACCCAATGTCAGCGGCTCGACCAAGGCGGAGACGCTCAGGCCGCCGAGCGAGACGCCGGCATTGGCGAAGCCGAAGATCGGAATGACGATGAACGGCACGAGCTTGTGCAGGCCGTGTTCCAGCCGGTGCAGCGGCGAATGCTCGACATCGTGGCCGATGCCGGGCGAACGCTCGAGCGGAATGGTGAGCGCCAGCGCCACGCCGGCAAGCGTTGCATGCACGCCCGATTTCAGCACCAGCACCCACAGCACAACGCCTATCACGAGATAGGGCAAGAGGTTCATCACCCGCATGCGGTTGAGCGCGACCAACACGGCGATGGCCGCGACTGCCGCCGCCAGATAGGCGAGCGACAGGCCGCTGGTGTAGAACAGCGCGATGATGATGACGGCGCCGAGATCGTCGATGATGGCCAAGGCGGTGAGGAACACTTTCAGCGAGGCCGGCACGCGGCTGCCGAGCAGCGACAAGACGCCCAGCGCGAAGGCGATGTCGGTGGCTGTGGGGATCGCCCAGCCGGACAGTGCCGCCTGGTTGTCGCGGTTGACGGCGACATAGACCAGCGCCGGGACCAGCATGCCGCCGGCGGCGGCGATGCCCGGCAGCACGCGGCGCGGCCACGTCGAGAGCTGGCCGTCCAGCATCTCGCGCTTGATCTCCAGGCCGACCAGCAGGAAGAACACCGCCATCAGCCCGTCATTGATCCAGTGCGAGACGCTGAGCGGCCCGAGATAGGCGTGGAGAACGGCAAAATAAGTGCCGGCGAGCGGCGAATTGGCGACGATGAGCGCCAACGCCGCCGCCGCCATCAGGACGATGCCGCCGGCCGCCTCGCCATCGAGGAATTCGCGCAGGATCGATTTCGGCCGCTGCTTCTGGTCCTGCATGTCAGTTCCCTCATGCCGACTGTCGGCCGGCGTCATTCATGATGATGCGCAAGCGTCGCTGATGACGCAAGGCGCACCTGTTAAGCTTGGAGATTGACCGGGACGCCCTTCGCTTCGTCATCCTGGGGCGAAGCAAGGAGCGAAGCGACGCGGCGCAGACCCTAGGATCCATGCCATGACCTCAGAGCGCTGCTGCGGTGCAGTATTCTGCTCCGTTCGCATTCCTCGGTTGAGGTAACGGCATGGATCCCAGGGTCTCCGCGACGGAGCTTCGCTCCTGCTTCGCCCTGGGATGACGACGTTGGGAGGCTTTCGCCAATTGTGAGCGCTTGCGACGGCTCCCTTCGCCGATACCCCGTCAGCGTGGCGCGCGTTTGGCTAGTATGCGCTGCAAGGTGCGGCGATGCATGTTGAGCCGGCGCGCGGTCTCGGAGACGTTGCGGTCGCACATTTCGTAGACGCGCTGGATATGCTCCCAGCGCACGCGGTCGGCCGACATCGGGTTTTCGGGCGGCGCCGCGCGCTCGCCGGCGGTGCGGGTGAGCGCCGCGAAAACGTCGTCGGCATCGGCGGGCTTCGACAGATAGTCGATGGCGCCGAGCTTCACCGCCGTTACCGCTGTGGCGATATTGCCGTAGCCGGTCAGGATGATGGTGCGGGCATCGTCGCGCTTCTCGCGGATGGCGGCGACCACGTCGAGGCCGTTGCCGTCGCCCAACCGCATGTCGACCACCGCATAGGCTGGCGGATGGGCGCGAGCCTTGGCGACAGCCTCTTCCACGCTCTCCGCCGTCTCGACCAGGAACCCCCTGGTTTCCATGGCGCGGGCAAGCCGGGTGAGGAACGGCTTGTCGTCGTCGACGATCAGCAGCGAGGTGTCCTCGCCCTCAACCATTGCGCCAGTGGTTTCGTCCGCGCTCATTTCATCAGCATCCTACTGCCTTACTTTTACGCAGATACAATTCCGCAACAGCAATGTCCAATTTTTACAGCCGGCAACAGACCTGCCATGCAGCAGGCACAAGGCTCAGGCATTGTCGAAGATGGAGGCGGACACTTGCTCCTGATTGAGGAAGACGCTTCTGGGCCAGGTGATCTGCACCACCGCACCTTCGCCGAGCCCGCTCGAATTGCGGAAATCGATCGTAGCGCCCGAGCGCTCCAGCAGGGTCTTGGCGATGAAAAGCCCGAGGCCGAGGCCGCCGCCGGCCTCCGTACCCTGGCGCGTCGACATATAGGGCTCGCCGATGCGGTCGATGATTTCCGGCGGGAAGCCCGGTCCGTCGTCCGTGATGGAGAAAGAGACCTCCTCGTTATCCCAGTTCCAGCTGACGGTAACGGTCTTCTTGGCAAAGTCGACGGCGTTCTCTACCAGGTTGCCGAGCCCGTAGATCACGCCGGGACTGCGCTGCCCGACCGGCTCCGGGCCGATACGCTCGCCGGGACGCAGCCGGATCGTGATGCCGAAATCGCGATGCGGGGCTGTCACCTCCTCGACCAGGGAAGTCAGCGGCAGGCGCGAAAGATGCGCCTCGCCCTCCGAAGACAGGCTGGTCAGCCGCTTCAGGATCTCGCGGCAACGCTCGCTCTGCGAACGCAGCAGCTTCACGTCCTCGCCGAATTTCGCATCCTGGCCGAGCGCCTTTTCCATTTCCTTGGCCACGACGGTGATGGTGGCCAAAGGCGTGCCGAGCTCATGCGCGGCTGCCGCCGCGAGCCCGTCGAGCGCGGAGAGATGCTGCTCGCGCTGCAGCACCAGCTCGGTTGCAGCGAGCGCGTTGGCGAGCAGCCGCGCTTCCGCCGCGACGCGGAAGGCATAGATCGCGGTGAAGGCGATCGAGGCGAACACCGCCATCCACATGCCGGCGACATAGATGAAGGGCATCGGCAGCGGCGCACCCCCGTACCAGGGCAGCGGCAGGTGGAAGAAGACAAGCAGCGTCGCCGCCGCGATGACCAACGCGCCGAGCACGGCGGTGAGGCGCAGCGGCAGCGAAGCGGCGGAGATGACGACAGGCACCGAGAGCAGGACCGAGAACGGATTGGTCAGGCCGCCGGTCATGTAGAGCAGGCCGGCGAGCTGCAGGCTGTCGATGGTGAGGATGGCAAAGGCCGAGAGCGGGGTCAGCCGATGTGCTGCCGGATAGCGGAAGGTCAGCCAGAGGTTCATCCAGGCCGAGCAGGCGATGAGCGCAAAGCACATCGAGACCGGCAGCGGGAATTCCAGCCCGTAGGCCACCACGAGAACCGTGAGGCTCTGGCCGACAATGGCCAGCCAGCGCAGACGGATCAGCGTGTTGAGCCGCAGCCGCTGGCTCTGTTGGGAATCGGGTGCGCGCAGAATGTTGATCATCGCCAAGAATTACAGCCGCTGGCGCGGAAACGATAGGGCATTGGCTTCTCTCAGGTCCCGCGCGGCTTTGCGCGGCTGGTGGCGGCGGCAAGCAGCGGGTTTTCCGGCCAGACATGCTTGGGATAGCGACCGCGCATGTCGGCGCGCACGTCCGCCCAGGAGCCGCGCCAGAAGCCGGGCAGATCGCGCGTCGTCTGGATCGGGCGGTGCGCCGGCGACAACAGCTCGAGCATCAGCGGCACCGTGCCGCCGGCGATCGCCGGATGTTTGTCGAGGCCGAACAACTCCTGCACGCGAATCGCGAGCACCGGCCATTCGCCGTCATATCGGATCGGCACATGGCTGCCCGAGGGCGCGCCGAAATGGGTCGGCGCCAACGCATCGACCTTGCGCTGCAGCTCGTGCGGGACCAGCGACATCAACCCGGCCGCGAGCGTGGCCGGCTTGATCGCCGCGAAAGAGGCCTCGCCGGCAAGGAAAGGCAACAGCCAGTCGTCGAGCCGGTCGATAAGCACCTGGTCCGAGACGTCCGGCCAGGACGCGCCGAGGCCGCGATGGAGCCAACCGAGCCGCTGGCGCAGCGTCTCCGCCTCCTTGCCCCAGTCGAGCAGCGACAGGCCGTGCTCACGCAACGCATCGAGGATGGCCCGATCCGCATCGGCGCCCGAAGGCGCCGGCAGCATGCGTTCCGAAAACGTGATGGCGCCGAGCCGCGCCGTCTCGCGCACACGCACGGCGCGCCGCTCGCGGTCGAAGCTGGTTTCGCGCTTGGTCTCGATGCGGTCGGCAAGGGCCGCGCGGATATCGGCCTCGTCGACGGGCGCGGCGGCGGTGATGCGGGCGTTCTGCGCCTTGCCCTGAAGGTCGGCGACGACCAGCCAGGTCTCGCCGGCGAGCGGATCGGCGGCCTCGACCATCGCGCCGGAACCGTTGGCGAGCACGAAGCGGCCGCGTTCGCCGCGCGCCCTGGCGACGCGATCCGGCCAGGCATGGATCAGCAACGCACCGGCCGCGGCCGGCGTGTCAGCCTTTCGGCCGCCAGCCTGCCTGGCCAGGCGCTCGGCAAGCTGCCGGGCGGCATTGGCGCGCGGCGATTTTTCGGTGCGAAAGCGCATCAATCGACGTTCGAGGTCGGCGCTGTCGCCGCCAAGCCCGCGCTCGGTGAGCAGCACGGCAAGCGTCGCCGCTTCCAGCGCCTGGCCCGTCTTTGCCGCTTCCGCCATCATATGCGCGAGCCGCACCGGCAGCGCCAGCTTGCGCATCGCAGCGCCGGCCTCCGTCAGGCGGCCGGCGTCATCGATGGCGTGCAGCGCCTGGAGCAGCAGCCGCGCCTCGTTGAGCGCCGGCGCCGGCGGCGGGTCGAGGAAGGACAGGCTCGAAGGGTCGGCGACGCCGAAAGTGGCGCAGTCGAGCAACAGGCCGGAAAGGTCGGCCTCGAGGATTTCCGGCGGCGTGAAGGCGGGGAGTGCTGCCGTCTGCTCGGCGCGCCACAGCCGGATGGCGACGCCTGGCTGCGTTCGCCCGGCGCGGCCGGCACGCTGGTCGGCGGAGGCCTTGCTGACGCGCACCGTCTCAAGCCGCGTCAGGCCGCTCGCCGGCTCATAGCGCGGCAGCCGCGACAGGCCGGAATCGATGACGACGCGCACGCCGTCGATGGTGATGGAGGTCTCGGCAATCGACGTCGCCAGCACCACCTTGCGGCGGCCGGGCGGCGCCGGCTTGATCGCCGCGTCCTGCGCCCGGTTGTCGAGCTGGCCGTAGAGCGGGACGATGTCGGTATCGGCCGCAACATTGCCTTGGAGCCGTTCGGCCGTGCGCTCGATCTCGCGCTGTCCCGGCAGGAAAGCGAGCACGCTGCCCTGCTCCGTGCCCAGAGCGAAACGGACCGCCTTGGCCATGGCGTCCTCGACGGCCATGCCGGCCGGCCGCTCGTCATAGCGGATGTCGACAGGGAAGGCTCGGCCCTCGCTCTCGATCACCGGCGCTCCGGAAAGAAGCCTCGCGACGCGCGCGCCGTCGAGCGTCGCCGACATGACCAGCAGGCGCAGGTCCGGCCGCAACGCCCCCTGCACGTCGAGCGCCAGCGCCAGCCCAAAATCACCGTCGAGAGAGCGCTCGTGGAATTCGTCGAAGATCACCGCCGAAACGCCGGGCAGTTCCGGATCGTCGAGGATCATGCGTGACAGCACGCCTTCGGTGACGACGAGGATCTTTGTCCGCGCCGAGCTGCGGTTCTCCATGCGCATCGCATAGCCGACGGTGCCGCCGGGCTCCTCGCCGAGCAGCTCGGCCATGCGGCGCGCGGCGGCGCGGGCGGCGAGCCGGCGTGGCTCGAGCAGCACGATCCGGCCCGCCCCGAGCCAGGGCGCGTCGAGCAGCGCCAGCGGCACCAGCGTCGTCTTGCCGGCGCCGGGCGGCGCCACCAGCACGGCGCTGTTACGCGCGGCAAGTGTTTGCCCGAGCGCTGGCAGCACGGCTGTGACCGGGAGTTCCGGCAAGGGTTTCATCGTCATCGCGCCCGCATATCAGCCGTCGCAGTCGCCGCGCAACGTGTGAGACAAGCGACCGGTCAAAGCCTTGTTCGCGAAAACGGGTTCCAGCGCACGGTGCCGAGCCGCACTTCCTCCCGCACCATCGTCAGCAGGCCGGAGCCGCCGACCACCGCCAGACCAACCAATGACAGCCAGTCGGGGTATTCCTTGAAGAACAGCGCGCCAAGGATAACCGCCCAGACGATCTGCGAATAATGCGTGGGCGCGATCCGGTTGGCCGGCGCGTATTTGACGGCAAGCAGCTGCAGCAATTGTCCGCCGGCGGTGAAGACGCCGGCCAGGATCAGCCAGACCAGTTGGCCTAGATTGGGAAGCGAGAACGACGTCGCGGCCGTGCCGGCCCCGTTGAACAGCAGGCCATAGCCGACCAGCGCGCCGAGGATCGTGGTACGCTTTTCCTGCTGGGCAAGCGAACGCATCAGGATGACGCCGGTGGCGGCGAGGAAGGCATTCGCGAAGGCGGCGAGATGGCCGAGATGGAGTTCGCGAAAGCCCGGCCGCACCACCAGCATGACGCCGGCGAAACCGGCGACGACGGCAAGCCACCGCCAGGGGCCGACGCGCTCTTTCAGGATGACGGTCGAGAGGATGGTGACCAGCAACGGCGCCAGGAAGATCAGCGCATAGACTTCGGCCAGCGGGATGGTGGTGAAGGCATAGACGCTGAGCACACCCGACGCGATGCCGGCCAAGGCACGGGCCTGCACGGCCCATGGGCGTTTGGTGCGCCAGAAGTCGCGCCATCGCTCATCGGCCGGACGGGTGAAGAACAGGAAACAGCCGGCAAACAAGGTTACGAAGAAGCCTATCTCGAAGACGGTGAACTGCCCGCCCAGGCTCTTGATGACGGCATCGCTGCACGAATAGCTTGCATAGGCGATCAGGGCGAGCAGAATTCCGTTCGGCACGTTTCGATTTCCGGGAGAAGCAAGTGAAGATATTGGCGCTGGGCGCCCATCCCGACGATATCGAGATATTCATGTTCGGTACGCTGGCCGCCTATGCGGCGCTAGGCGCAGAACTGACTTTTGCGATAGCCACGGACGGCGCCAAGGGCGGCAAGGGCGACCCCGTGGCACTTGTCCGCGCACGCCGCGAAGAGGCGACCATGGCGGCCGGCCTGCTCGGCGTCACGCCGCGGTTCCTCGAGTTCCCCGACGGGGCACTGGTTGCCGATGCCGCGCTCATTGCGGCGCTGAAGGCGCTGATTACCGAAGTGAAGCCCGACCTTGCCATCACCCATGCGTCCAACGATTATCATGGCGACCATCGCGCGCTGTCCGACGGCGTGCGCATCGCGGCGTCCTTCGCGGTGCCGGTATTGCATGCCGACACGCTCGGCGGCACCGGCTTCTCGCCGACGCATTACGTCGACATTTCCACCCATTGGGACATCAAGGCGCAAGCGATCCGCGCGCATCGCTCGCAGGATCCCGAGCGTTTCGTCGCCGGCGCACGCACGCAGAACGAATTCCGCGCCGGCCAATGCAATGGCGCGCCGGGCGCGCTGGCTGAGGCCTTCCGCTTCGAGCCGGTCTTCCCCTTTGCCGACATACGCGAACTGCTGCCGCCGGCGCCGCCGATCCGGCCGGTGACGGTCAGCACGAAGAGCGCCAAGTAGCCGGCTGACGAACGACCGGTCGGAGCGACCGGCAGTTATTTCTCAACGATTTCAAGCATTGCTTTCGCCATGCTGCGGCGCAGCAACGAATTCACTTGCGTTGTTTAGTAAAAAGCGCATCACTAAACAAATTACTAAACATGGGGACGCATCGCGCGTCATGTTTGGGCCCTCGGAGGAGCGAGGGTCGAGGGCTTTTGAAACCGTCATCCGGACGTGTTTCGCAAATGGGAGGTAAGGCATGAAATCGACCTGGAAACTGGCGTTGGGACTGGCCTCGGCGATCACCGCGTCGACCGCCGTCTCGAACGTCGCGCATGCGGAAGACCTGACGCTTTGCTGGGCGGCCTGGGATCCGGCCAACGCGCTCGTGGAACTGTCCAAGGACTTCACCAAGGAAACTGGCATCGGCATGAAATTCGAGTTCGTGCCGTGGACCAACTATGCCGACCGCTTCCTCAACGAGCTCAACTCGCACGGCAAGCTCTGCGACCTGATCATCGGCGACAGCCAGTGGATCGGTGGCGCGGCCGAGAACGGCCACTACGTCAAACTGAACGACTTCTTCGATAAGGAGAAGATCAGCATGGACGATTTCGTGCCGGCGACCGTGGTCGGCTATTCGGAATGGCCGAAGAACACGCCGAACTACTGGGCGCTGCCAGCCATGGGCGACGTCGTCGGCTGGACCTATCGCAAGGACTGGTTCTCGCGGCCCGAGCTGCAGAAGGAGTTCAAAGAGAAATATGGCTGGGACCTCGCCCCGCCGACCACCTTCGACCAGCTGAAGCAGATCGCCGAATTCTTCCAGAAGCGGCAGATCGACGGCAAGACGGTCTACGGCGCCTCGATCTATACCGAGCGCGGCTCGGAAGGCATCACCATGGGCGCCATGGACGTGCTCTACAGCTACGGCTTCCAGTACGAGAACCCGAAGAAGCCCTACGAAATGGAAGGTTTCGTCAACTCCGAGAAATCGGTGAAGGGGCTGGAATTCTACAAGGCGCTCTATGACTGCTGCACGCCTCCTGGTTCCTCCAATGCCTACATGGGCGAAGGCGTCGACGCCTTCAAATCCGGACAGGTGGCGATGCATATGAACTTCGCCTTCACTTGGCCGGGTCTGCAGAAGGACGAGAATGTCGGCGGCGACAAGATCGGTTACTTCGTCAACCCGAAAGGTCCCGACGGCGACCAGTTCGCCCAGCTCGGCGGTCAGGGTATCTCGGTGGTTTCCTATTCCGACAAGCAGGAATCGGCGCTGAAATACATCAAGTGGTTCGCCAACAAGGACGTGCAGGCGAAATGGTGGTCGCTCGGCGGCTATTCCTGCCTGAACTCCGTCGTCAAGGACCCGAAGTTCCCGTCCAGCCAGCCCTATGCGCAGGCCTTCCTCGACTCCATGGCCATCGTGAAGGACTTCTGGGCCGAACCGAGCTACGCGCCGCTCTTACAGGCCTCGCAGAAGCGCTTCCATGACTATGTCGTCGCCGGCCAGGGCTCGGCCAAGGACGCGCTCGACGGACTGGTCAAGGACTGGACGCAGATCTTCCAGGACGACGGCAAGATGTAAGGCTCCTCCCGAGCTTGATCGAGGCGTCCCGTGCCGCCCTTGGCACGGGACGCAGTTCAGATAAATTCCATCGCCGAGACTGACCAGTGACCGATGCAGGACTAACCATGCTCAATCGGACCGCGGACAATGTTGCCCGGGCGACACCGGAGCCGTTGGCCAGGAGGATCCGGGGCATCAGCGACAAGGGCCTCGCCTGGCTGTTCATCTCGCCGACGATCCTGTTGCTTTTGGCCATCAACATCTTCCCGCTGTTCTGGGCGATCTATCTGTCTTTCACCAATTACCGCGCCAACCGCCCCAACGAGGTGGTGAAGAACCTCGGCCTCGCCAACTACCGGCGCATCCTCGGCGATCAGGACATCTGGATCGCCATGCAGACGACGGCGCATTTCGTGTTCTGGACGATCCTCCTGCAGACGGTGATCGGCTTCACGCTGGCCTGGCTGATCGACCGCAAGTTCCGCGGCCATGCCTTCTGGACGACGATCATCCTGGTGCCGATGATGCTGTCGCCAGCGGTGGTCGGCAATTTCTGGCGCTTCCTCTACGAGCCGCAGATCGGGCTGTTCGCCTACGCGGTCTCGTTCCTCACCGGCATTCCGCCGACCAATGTGCAGATGCTGTCCAATGTCGAGCTGGCGCCGTGGGCGATCATCATCGTCGACACCTGGATGTGGACGCCTTACGTGATGCTGATCTGCCTCGCCGGCCTGCGCTCCATCCCCGAATACATTTATGAGGCGGCCGAAGTCGACCGCGCCTCCAACTGGCGACAGTTCTGGTCGATCACGCTGCCGATGGCGCTGCCCTTCATCATGCTGGCGGTGCTGTTCCGCGGCATCGAGAACTTCAAGATGTTCGACATGGTCAATCTCCTGACCGGCGGCGGGCCGGGCTCGACCACTGAGGTCGCCTCGATCACGCTGAAGCGGCAGGCCTTCGAGAGCTGGCGCACCGGCTATTCCTCGGCCTTCGCCATCATCCTGTTCGTCGCGGTGTTCGGGCTGGCCAACATCTACGTCAAGGCGCTCAACAAGGTGAAGCAGAGATGAGCCTGACCACCGCCCATTCCGTCGTCGCGCCTTCGGCGAATTCGAAGCGGATCGCCGGCGCGATCGTCGTCGGCTACGCGCTGGTCTCGATCGTGCCGCTGCTTTGGATCTTCGCCACCAGCTTCAAGACGCCGCCGGATTCGATCGCCTATCCGCCGAAGATCGTCTTCCAGCCCAGCATCGAGGGCTATTGCAACCTGTTCACCACCCGCACAAGGCAGACGCCGGAATATATCAACTCGCTCGGACCGGCGACCGGCTTCTGCGACGAGACGGTGCGCAAGCGCAACATGGTGATCGCCGGGCCGTCGAACTTCCTGCCGCGCTTCGTCAATTCGCTGATCATCGCCTTCGGCTCGACCTTCTGCGCGGTGTTCCTCGGCACGCTCTCCGCCTATGGCTTCTCGCGCTTCAAGGTGCCTCTCGCCGACGACCTTCTGTTCTTCATCCTGTCGACGCGCATGATGCCGCCGATCGCGGTGGCGATCCCGATCTATCTGATGTACCGCGAGCTCGGCCTCTCCGACACTGCGCTCGGCATGATCCTGCTCTACACTGCGGTCAACGTCTCTTTGGCCGTCTGGCTGCTCAAGGGCTTCATCGACGAGATTCCGCGCGAGTATGAAGAAGCGGCGATGATCGACGGCTATACGAGGCTGCAGGCCTTCTGGCGCACCGTGTTGCCGCAGGCCACGACCGGCATTGCCGCGACCGCCATCTTCTGCCTGATCTTTGCCTGGAACGAATATGCGTTCGCAGCACTCTTGACCTCCGGCACGGCGCAGACCGCGCCGCCCTTCATCCCGACCATCATCGGCGAAGGCGGCCAGGACTGGCCGGCGGTGGCGGCGGGCACGACGATCTTCCTGGTGCCGATCCTCGTCTTCACCATCCTGCTCCGCAAGCAACTGCTGCGCGGCATCACCTTCGGCGCGGTGCGCAAATGATTGATGTGGGAATAAGTCGACCCCCACTCCGTCGAGCTTCGCTCGACACCTCTCCCCCGATCGACGGGGGAGAGGAAGGGCGCGAACTTCATTCAGCCAGGCTCCTTTCCTCTCCCTCCGGAGGGGGGAGAGGTGGCGCTGCAAAGCAGCGACGGAGTGGGGGAACCACCTGGCAACCATCTCTCCCCCTAAACGGGGAGATGGACCGGAGGAACGCATGAGCCGCACTGTTGTCTCCAAGCGCTCCTCTTGGCCCCGCTGGGCAAGGCGCGGCCTGATGGAGAACATCGCCACCGCGATCATCGCCATCGGCTTCCTGATGCTGTTCCAGTCCTTCGCGCTGGCGCTCTACAGCTATTCCTTCGTCACCATGCTCGCCGGCACGGCAATGTTCATCATCGTCTCGAAATTCCCGGAATAGCCATGGCCGAGATCCGCGTTCAGAATCTGAGGAAAGCGTTCGGCGAGTTCGTCGCCGTGCAGGATTCCAATTTCGTCGTCGAGGACGGCGAGTTCTTCGTCATGCTTGGACCATCGGGTTGCGGCAAGACGACGACGCTGAGGATGATCGCCGGCCTCGAGCTGCCCACCGGCGGCAAGATCCTGCTCGGCGGCGAGGACGTCACCATGCGCCGGGCGCGTGAGCGCGACATCGCCTTCGTTTTCCAGCTCTTCGCGCTCTATCCGCACATGAATGTGCGCAAGAACATCGGCTTTCCGCTTTTGGCGCAGGGCATGGCCTCGGCCGAGATCCGGCAGCGGGTGGAGGAAACGGCGAAGCTGCTCCGCATCGATCACCTGCTCGACAAGTCCGTCTCCGGCCTGGCCGGCGGCGACCGCCAGCGCGTCGCGCTCGGCCGCGCCATCGTGCGGCGGCCGAAATGCTTCCTGATGGACGAGCCGCTTGGGACCCTCGACACCGAATTCCGCGATCTGATGGTGCATGAGCTGCGCGAGCTGCACAACCGAATCCACGCCACCACCGTCTATGTCACGCACGACCAGATGGAAGCGATGTCGATGGCCGACAAGATCGCGGTGATGAATCACGGCGTCATCGAGCAATTCGGCAGCCCGCGCGAGATCTACGACCGGCCGGCGACGATGTTCGTCGCCGACTTCATCGGCTCGCCGCCGATGAACTTTCTGCGCTTCGGCGGCGGGCTTGCCAAAGGCGCGAAGGAGATCGTCGTGCAAGGCACCCAGGTGGCGGTGCCGGAAGTGCGCGAAGATATCGCGCCCGCTGACATGGCGCTCGGCATCCGGCCCGAGCACATCCGCTTCGACGACGCCTCGAAGCTGCGCGGCGCGATCTACGGCACCGAATATCTCGGCACGACGCAGATCGTAGCGGTGGAGACGGCGGATGGCATCATCAAGGCGCGGGTGCCGGCCGGCATCCATCTGAATCCGGGCGAACGGGTCGGGCTGATGCTGAGCAGCGCCAGGCTTTCGCTATTCGAGAAAGGCACGGGACGCGCGGTCAGAACCGCCATGCATGATCAGGCAGCGGAGGCGCGCCATGGCTGACGTCCATGTTCATGGGGTAACCAAGAGCTTTGGCGAGACCGTCGCCGTCAGCGATCTCGACCTGCAGATCAAGGACGGCGAATTCGTCGTGCTGCTCGGCCCGACCGGCGCCGGCAAGACGACGACGCTGAGGCTGATCGCCGGGCTGGAGCGGCCGGACAGCGGCACGATCCGCATTGGCGGTCACGACGCCACGGCACTTTCGCCGGCCGAGCGCGACACCGCTTTCGTGTTCCAGCAATATTCGCTCTATCCGCATCTGTCGGTCTACGACAACCTCGCCTTCCCGCTGCGCTCGCCGGCACGGCGCTTTCCGGAAGAGGCGATCCGCCGCCGTGTCGAGGAAGTGGCGCGGATGGTGCGCATCGACCATAAGCTCGAAAATCGCTCGACCAGATTGTCGGGCGGCGAGATGCAGCGCGTCGCCATCGGCCGCGCTCTGGTGCGGAAGCCCGCAATCTATCTGATGGACGAGCCGCTGTCGTCGCTTGACGCCAAGCTGCGCGCCGATCTCAGGCTCGAGCTGAAACGCATCCAGTCGGAGCTCGGCGCCACCATGCTCTATGTCACGCACGACCAGATCGAGGCGATGACCATGGCCGACCGCATCGGCATACTGGCCGACGGCGTGCTGGTGCAGATCGGCACGCCGCGCGCGATCTATTCGGAGCCGGCAAACCTTCATGTCGCCGCCCGGCTCGGCCAGCCGGCGATCAACCTGTTGCCGGCCGGGCTGCTGCCCGATGGCGGTGCGCCGAACGGCACGACGACGATCGGCGCGCGCACCGAGCATCTATCGATCGAGAAGGCGGCCAACGGCCGTGCCGACGGTGTCGTCGACTGGGTCGAGCATCTCGGCGACCAGAACCATCTGCATGTCACTGTAGGCGCAAAGAAGCTGGTGACGCTGACCGATCCCGACACGCCGCTCGAAAAGGGGGACAGAGTGACGATCCGCTACCGCTCGCCGCTTTATTTCGGCTCGAACGGGCAAAGGCTGATGTAGCGGGCTCATGCACATCTTTGACGACAGCAGATACGGACTGGACGAAATCCATGAAGCACTTTTTCAACCGCAAGGACTCGATCGTCACCGAAGCGCTGGATGGCTTCTTGGCCACGGCAGGCTCAGGCACGCTGGCGCGCCTCGACGGCTATCCCGAAATCAAGGTCGTGCTGCGCACCGACTGGGAGAAAACGAAGGTCAGCATCATCTCCGGCGGCGGCGCCGGGCATGAGCCCTCGCATGCCGGCTTCGTCGGCGCCGGCATGCTGACGGCGGCCGTCTCCGGGGAGATCTTTGCTTCGCCGAGCGTCGAGGCGGTGCTGGCGGCGATCCGCGCGACGACCGGGCCGGCAGGTTGCCTGCTGATCGTCAAGAACTACACCGGCGACCGGCTCAACTTCGGTCTCGCCGCCGAAAAGGCGCGTGCGGAGGGTTTTGCGGTCGAAATGGCGATCGTCGCCGACGATATCGCGCTGCCCGACATCGCGCAGCCGCGCGGCGTCGCCGGCACGCTGTTCGTGCATAAGATCGCCGGGCATCTGTCGGAAAGCGGCCATGACCTGGCTACGATCGCTGCCGCAGCGCGCGCGGCGGCGAAAGACATCGTTTCGCTGGGCATCTCGCTCTCCTCCTGTTCGATCCCTGGCCAGGCGCATGAGGACCGCTTCGGCGCGGATGATGGCGAACTCGGCCTCGGCATCCACGGCGAGCCGGGCGCCGAGCGCATCGCGCTGCAAAGCGCCGGCAAGCTGGTCGCCGTCATGGCCGAACGCCTCGCCGCGCGGCTCGACGTCGGCAGCCATTATGCGATGCTGATCAACAATCTGGGGTCGGTGCCGCCGCTGGAGATGTCGCTCATCGCCAATGCCGTATTGTCCTCGCCGCTGGCAAAGGCGGTGACGCTGACCGTCGGCCCCGGGCACCTGATGACCGCGCTCAACATGAACGGGTTTTCGCTGTCGCTGATCAAGCTCGACGCGGAACGCGAAGCCGCGCTGCTGGCGCCGGTCGGCCCGCACGCGTGGCTGCCGGCGAAACCGGTTCGCCGCCCGGTCGTTATCGCAGCGGCCAAGGCCGCCATTGGTGGCGCCGCCAAGGCGGCCAGCCGCGACGCCGGCTCCGAACGGCTGATCGCCGCGATTTGCAGAAGGCTGATTGCGCTCGAAGAGCCTCTCAACACTCTCGACGCCAAAGCCGGCGACGGCGACACCGGATCGACGGTGGCGACCGGCGCGCGCAGCGTGCTCGACCGCCTCGACACGCTGCCGCTTGCCGATCGGGCGGCAACGCTTGCCGCAATCGGCGACACGCTGGGCACCTCGATGGGCGGCTCGAGCGGCGTGCTTTTGTCGATCTTCTTCACCGCCGCGGCGCAGGCGCTCAATGGCGGCGCGTCGCTCAGCAAGGCGCTGCTCGCCGGCCTCGACCGGATGACCTTCTACGGCAGCGCCAAGGTCGGCGACCGCACCATGGTCGACGCGCTGGAGCCGGCGTTGAAGGCGCTCGACGCGAGCGGGCTGGAAGCTGCGGCCCAGGCCGCCCGGCACGGCGCGGAGACGACCGCCGCGATGCAGAAGGCGAAGGCCGGCCGCTCCGCCTATATCGGCCGGCAGCTTGACACAGCGGATCCGGGCGCCTTTGCGGTGGCCGAGGCGTTCGCGGCCGTGGCGGCCATGTTCGCCCCGGCATGAAGGACAGAGAATGCCCGCATCCGAATTCTCTCGATTGATCGCGGCGGCGGCGGATACGATCGCGGCGCATGCCGACGAGTTGACCGCGCTCGACCAGGCGATCGGCGACGGCGACCATGGGCTGAACATGAAGCGCGGCTTCGAAGCCGTGCGCGCCGAGGCCCAAGCAATCACGGCGAAACCGCTGCCGGACGCGCTGAAGGCGGTCGGCACCAAGCTGGTGATGACGGTCGGCGGCGCCTCCGGGCCCCTGTTCGGCACGCTGTTCATGGCGCTCGGAAAGGAGTTGCCCCCGGCACCGGACCGTGCCGCGCTAACGGCGGCGCTCGGCAAGGCGATCGAGGCGGTTTCGGCGCGCGGCAAATCGCAGCCGGGGCAAAAAACCATGCTCGACGTGCTGCAACCGGTGTATGAGGCGCTGGCGCAAGGCAAGACGGCCAGCGAAATCGCCGACGCCGCCGATCAGGCGGCCGAAGCCACCGTGCCGATGAAGGCCCTGCGCGGGCGCGCCTCTTTTCTGGGAGAGCGCTCGATCGGGCATATGGACGCCGGCGCGCGCTCAAGCGCGCTGCTGGTGCGCGCAGTCGCGGAAGCGATCGAGGGTTCTTGATGAGCAAGGTCGGCATCGTCATCGTATCGCATTCGCCGCTGGTCGCCGAGGGCACGGCCGACATGGTGCGCCAGATGGTAGGCGACGAAGTGCCGCTTGCATGGTGCGGCGGAAACGGCCATGGCGGGCTCGGCACCAGCGTCGAGGCGATCATGGGCGCGATCGACAAGGCCTGGTCGGAAGCCGGCGTCGCCATCCTGGTCGATCTCGGCGGGGCCGAGACCAACAGCGAGATGGCGGTCGAGATGATCGGCGAGCCACGCTCGCACAAGATCGTCGTCTGCAACGCGCCGATCGTCGAGGGCGCGGTGATGGCGGCGACGGAATCCTCCGGCGGCGCCTCGCTCAAGGAAGTGGTGGCGACGGCGCATGAATTGTCGCCGTCGTGAGTGAACGGGAACCGACTGAATGTCCGCATCCGCCGAAGCCACGGTCCTGATCACCCACGAAGTGGGGCTGCACGCGCGTCCTTCGGTGAAGTTCACCAAGCTCGCCAAGTCGTTCGCGGCCGAGGTGGAAGTGGCGGTGGCCGCCAACGGCCCGTGGTTCGACGCCAAGAGCATCGTCAAGGTCATGGCGGCCAAGGCGCCGAAGGGAACCGTGCTGCACATACGGGCAAGAGGTGACGGCGCTCAGGAAGCGGTCGGCGCGCTGGTCGAGCTGGTGCAGCGCGATTTCGACGAGGATGCGGACCATGCCCGCTCCGCTTGACGCAAGCCAGCCCAGTTCCCCGGCCGCAAGGAACGAGGGTCATGCGGCTTGAGGGCATTCCAGCCTCTCCAGGTTATGCCGAAGGGCCGCTGTTCGACCTCGACCGGCCGCCCGCCGGCTACAAATCCAAGGCGAGTGCCGCAGAAGAGAAGGCAGCGCTGAAGGAGGCGATCGGCAAGGCGGTGAGCCGGCTGACCGCGCTGATCGAAACCGCCGACGGCGAGGCCGCCGGCATTCTCGAATTTCACATCGCAATGCTGGAGGACGATGCGCTGAGCGGTCCGGCTTTCGCTGAGATCGGGTCCGGAGAGCCGGCCGATCTTGCCTGGCGACAGGCGCTGGATGCCGAGATCGCCGGCTACGAGGCGTCCGACCAGGACTATTTCCGCGCGCGTGCCGCCGATTTGCGCGACATCCGCGACCAGGTGCTGCGGGCGCTGAGCGAGGATTGGGAAGCCGTCGCACCGCAAGGCGCGATCCTTTATGGCACCGATATCGCGCCGACGCGCTTCCTGGAAACGGATTGGAGCCGCGGCGGCGGCATTGCGCTCGAGGGCGGCAGCACGGCCAGCCATGTCGCCATGCTGGCGCGCTCGCGCGGCGTGCCGATGGTGGTAGGACTTGGCGCTTTGGCGGACAGGCCAGCCGGGAACGCGCTGCTCGATGCCGAGCATGGCGGCATTGTGATCTCGCCGTCGCCGGCGGAGATCGAGGCGTTCCGGCGGTCATCCTCCTCCTTCGCGGCACGACAAGGCAAGGCGCAGAGTTTTCTCGCCCAGCCGGCGGCGACCAAAACCGGCACGCCCGTGCGGGTGCAGGTGAACATCGCCTATCCTTCCGATGTCGACAGCATCGGTATCGAGACATGTGACGGCGTCGGCCTGATGCGGACGGAATTCCTGTTCGGCAAGTCGCTGCCGGACGAGGAAACGCAATACCTTGCCTACCGCAAGGTGCTGGAATGGGCGGGCGAAAAACCGGTGACCATCCGCACCGTCGATGCCGGCGGCGACAAGCCGATCCCCGACTTCACCGTCGAGGAGACCAACCCGTTTCTGGGTTTGCGCGGCATCAGGCTGTCGCTGGCGCGGCGCGACATCTTCCGGGCGCAAATCCGGGCATTGCTGCGCGCCGCCATACACGGCAATCTGAAGGTCATGTTCCCGATGATCGCCACCGCCGAAGAATATGCCCAAGCCGCGGCGCTGTTCGCCGAAGAGCAGGCGGCGCTTGCCGCGCGCGGCGTTGCACATAAGCTGCCGCCGCTCGGCATCATGGTCGAGGTGCCGTCGGTCGCGATAGCGCCGGAGGCGTTCGCCGATGTCGCCTTCTTCTCGATCGGCTCCAATGATCTCACGCAATATGTGATGGCGGCGGCACGCGACAATGCCGCCGTCGCGCATCTGAATTCGGTCCGCCATCCGGCGGTGCTGCGGCTGATCGAGTCGGTGACCCATTTCGGACGGGAGAAAGGTATTCCGGTCAGCCTCTGCGGCGACGTCGGCGGCGATCCCGCCGCCATCCCGGCCCTGCTCGAGGCCGGCCTGCGCGATCTTTCGGTGGTTCCGGCGCAACTCGCGATGGCCAAGGCGGCGATCGCTGGGGTTTCGGTGTAAGCGCGGCATGGCCAAGGCAGCCAAGATACAGGAAGCCGGCTCGGAAGACGCGATCCGCGCTTACAAGACGATCCTGTCGCAGGTCATCGACCAGCGGCCTTCCGGCATGCGCCAGCGGCTTGCCGATGCGCTCGGCAAGCACCGCAGCTTCGTCACGCAGATCTCGAGCCCGGCCTATTCGATCCCCATTCCCTCGAAGCATTTGCCGGCTATCTTCACCGTCTGCCATTTCAGTCCGGCCGAGCGCGACCAGTTTCTGGTCGCCTATCACCAGGCGCATCCCGGCAAGGTGCCGGCAGCCTCAGGCCCGCGCAAAACACGCCACGTCTCGCTCATCGTGCCCGATTTCGGCGACGACAAACAGAATGCCGCGCTCGACCGGGCGATCAACGAATTCATCCAGAAGATCACCAGCATCGCCGGCAAAGGTGGCGGCTGAGAAGGCAATTCCAGGAACGGTGCGTGGCGGTTTCCTGGGATTGTGTATATCGGGTCCAAGGCTATTCGGGAGGACGGCCATGAAGAAGTTTCTCAATTCGGTGGACACGGTGCTCACCGAAAGCCTGGACGGCTTCGTCGCCGCGCATTCGGACATTCTCGTGCTCGGCGACGACCACAAATTCGTCCGCCGCAAGGAGCTCAAACCGGGCAAGGTGGCGCTGATCTCCGGCGGCGGCTCCGGCCATGAGCCGCTGCATGGCGGGCTGGTCGGCCACGGCATGCTGGACGCCGCCTGCCCTGGCCAGGTCTTCACCTCGCCGACACCGGACCAGATGCTGGCGGCAGTGCAGGCGGTCGACACCGGCGCCGGCTGCCTGTTCATCGTCAAGAACTACGAAGGCGACGTTATGAACTTCGACATGGCCGCCGAAATGTCGGAAGGCGTGCTGCAGGTGGTGACCAATGACGACGTCGCGGTCGAGAATTCGTCCTACACCACCGGACGGCGCGGCGTCGCCGGCACGCTGGTGGTGGAGAAGATCGTCGGCGCCGCGGCCGAGCAAGGCGTAGCGCTGCCCGAGCTCAAGGCGCTGGGCCATCGCATCAATGGCGCGACGCGCTCGATGGGCGTGGCGCTCACCAGTTGCACGGTGCCTGCGGCGGGCAAGCCGACCTTCGAGATCGGCGACAACGAAATGGAATTCGGCGTCGGCATCCATGGCGAGCCCGGCAGGCGGCGCGATGCGCTGAAGAGCGCCGACGCCATCGCCGAGGAGGTTTGCGCGGCGATCGTCGGTGATCTCGGCGACCGCGCCAAAGGACCGGCGCTGCTGTTCGTCAACGGCTTTGGCGCCACGCCGTCGATGGAGCTTTATCTGATGTACAACAGCGCGCGCAAAATCTTCGAGAAGAGCGGCGTGACGGTGGCCCGCTCGCTGGTCGGCTCCTATGTCACCTCGCTCGACATGGCTGGATGCTCGATCACGCTGGCGATGCTCGACCAGGAAATGACGGCGCTGTGGGACGCGCCGGTACGCACGGCGGCGCTGCGCTGGGGGATGTAGCCTTCGCTGGCTTGCCTCAAGCTTTTCTGCGACCATGTTCGCGCTTGCATGCCATTCGCGAACATTACCCGGTTGATGCTGCCACCGCTTTCGCCTGCCGAAGAAAAATTGCTGCTCGACTTTGCCGACCCCGAAGCCCCGGCCGACGGGAACTGGACTCTTTCGGCAAACAACAGCCTCATGGCTCTGCTTGCCCATGCCGAGTTCCATGGTGTGCTGCCGATCATGCTGCGCAAGCTTCGGGAAATCGGCGACGCCAACCTGCCGGCAGATACGGCCTTGCAGCAGAAGCTGGCCGAATTGCGCGACCAGGCGACGCTTGCGACCGGGCAGTCGATGCTGCTGCAATATCACGGCGACCGGATAATGAAGGCCTTGGCGGCGAAAGGCGTTGCGGCCCGCATCGTCAAAGGTCCGGTCTTCGCGCGCAAGCTCTACCGCCATGCCGCCGACCGGCCGTTCACCGACATCGACATACTGGTCGACCCTGCCAGGATCGCAGAAGCCAATAGCGTGATCGCTGCTTGCGGCTTCGAGCTTGCCAGCGGCGAGGCGCAATCGCATGAGCTGCAGGAGTTCAAGTGGCTGGAGAAGGACAACTCCAGCCTGCTGATCGAGCTGCACGGCAACCTAGTGCATGACACCGGCATGCGGCGGCGGCTGTCGTTGGGCTTTCGCGAATTGCAGGTCATCGACGGCGACGAGGCCGACACGCCGGCGGCGCTTCTCACCATCGCCATCGTTCACGCGGCCGGTGGCCACAAATTCCACCGGCTGCAGCTCTGTGTCGACGTGCTGCAGGGGGTGCGCGTACTGCAATCGCCGGCGGCGGAAACGCGGCTGCTCGAAACCGCGCGCATGGCGGGCATCGAGCTCGAGCTGGCGACGGTGCTGAACGTGACCGGGCGCCTGTTCGACGAGCCGCGCGCGATCGCGCTTGCCAACCGCATCAAGCCCGATCTCGCGATACGACTCGCCAAATGGCTGATCACCGGCAACGTGCTGCTCAGGGTCAATTCGCGGGACAAGATGCGCTCGCGCCTCAGCCGCGACGCCTTCCGCTGGGTCCAGCGGCTGGCCCGGGCGAGACGATACGCTGCGTGAGCGCCCGTGGAAAACTCTACTCCTCCAGCGTCGCGCGGATCAGCGCTGCTGCATCCGCAGGGCTTGAGCCGACTTCCAGGGTGAAGGTCGGGACGGCCTTGACCAGTGCCGCGATCGACGCCATGCGCCGTTTCTGCATCGGTAAGAGGCCGGTCAAGCCGGTCCTGACATTGTCGGTGGCAAGCGCAACCATCGCGTCGGTCCTTGCCAACGGCATAAGCCGGGTCCGGCCATCGGCCGAGCGCGCCAGATGCAGGAGCGCCGCGACAGGCCTGGCGCGAACATCCTCGATGCGGATGATTTCGCCCAGCCGCTCCAGCGAGACGGCCTGCTCGCCCTCGGCGTCCCATGTCTCGCCTAGGCAGCGCGAGAGGAACGGCAGCATCGCCGCGGTGTTGCGGTGGATCTTTACCTTGCGCGGCATGCCCCAGGCCGTGGTGCCGCTTGGCGTCGCGCTGAGGATCATCACATCGTCCGAGCAAAGGCCGAAGCCCTGCGATGCCAGCGCCATTGACGTCGTCGACTTGCCGGTGCCGCTCGGCGCATGGATCAGCACTAGCGCCTCGCGGCCGGGCAGCGTCAGACCGGCGGTATGGAGCATGTGCTGGCCGCTGGCATCGAGCGCGGCATCCAGCACCATCATCAGCAGCGTCCATTTGACCTTGCTGTCGGGATGGACGCGGATATCGGCTGAGCCCTCATCGGCACGGATCGAGGCTGTCTGGAGGCCGGGAAAGACCAGATGGACGACGTCGCCGGCGTCGATGATCCGGCAATGGCCGTCCAGCGGCACTTCGCCGTCGAAGGCGAGCTTTCCTTCCGGGTTTTCGGACAGGGCCGGCGTTTCGCGGATGTTGATGCGAAAACCCGGTTCGAGCGCTTCATCGACGCGCAAGGTGGCGAGCATCAGGTCGAAGCTCGGCCAGAGATCGGCGCGCTCCGCCGATATGCCGATGACCTGGCCGTTGAGGTCATAGCAGACTGTGGTTGCAGCACCGGTCAAGCGGCACGCACCTTCACGCCGCCGGGATGGCGATAGATCTCGACCATGCCGGGCAGGCTGTCGCTGACCACCGGCTTGCCGTCGATGCAGACCCAGCAATGTGCCGACAGGCGCGGCGCATGCATCGACTTCGAATCGACGCCGAAGCGCAGCTCGGGATCGAAACCGGCCATGCGCAGGAAACGGAAGCCGAGCAGCCCTTCTCGCAGGCATCTGCGGTCGCGCATCAGCCAGGGATGCCGGACCGCGCGGTTGACGCGGGTGACGATATAGGCGGAAGGCAGGCCGCGATAGGGCGTGGGCGCGTCGAGCGGCGCCCATTTCAACACCGCCTCGAACTCGCGCCGGCCGATCAGCACCGGCATCAGCCGGGCGCTGAGCCACAGATGGACCCGGAACAGTGCACGCAGGATTGGTCCGTCGGCCATCACGCGCCCGGGTCGGCCAAGATGCCTTCCGCCACCAGCGCGGCGGCAAGTGCCGCCATGTCCTGGTCGAGCGTCGCCTTGTCGACTTCGAATTCGTCCGACAAGAGATTGACGATCTGGTCGAGGCTGCGCACGCCATCGATCTTGTCGAGAAAGGCCTCGGTGGTGCCATTGCAGGTGTAGAGCTGGCCGCTGCGTGCCAGAAGCACGACCGCCCCGTCGCCGACATGCTGCACGGAAGCGTCGTCCGCCATCCGCAGAACCGTTTCAGAGGCGATTTCGACCATGCGCCTATCCAGACAATTGCCGGAGAAGGATTTACCGCCGCCTCCCGGCGCTGTCCATCGCTGACGACGACTGCTACGCAGGGCGCGTCGGCCATCTCCAGGCGATGACCGACACATCGAGCCGCCCTCGCCCTGCCCGCTGCCCCGTCGATCGATACCCGTCAGGGTTGCCAACTTTCCCTTAAGTAAGCTAAGAGTCCGCCGGGGGTTTCGGGGAGTGGACAGTATGCGTTACAATTGGGATCGAGCTCCGACGGCATTCGAGCGCCATCGGAAGGCATTGGCGGCCGCGATTTTGATAGCCGGCGGCGTGGGACTGATGCTCGCGGCCTTGCCGCTTTAAGCCGAATTCACTCCCTGACAGGCACACGCGCTCCGACCAGAGCGCCGCCGGATCCCTTTGCCGGCAACGTCGACCAAAATGCAGGAAGACATGGCCGGCAAAAGCGGCCTAAAGCGCATCGCGATCTTTCGGATCGCTTAGCGCGCTTTAGGTTTTGATTTTACGCATGTCTTTTGTCCCGAAACCGGTTCCCACTTCCGGGAGACATGCTTTAGGCTATTGCCGGACGACGAAATGTCCTGGGAGGAAAAGTCGATGGCGTCACGCTACCACGAGGTCTATGAGGGCTGGAAACGCGACCCCGTAGGGTTCTGGGCCGAGGCGGCCAAAGCAATCGACTGGTATTCGCCGGCAAAAAGCGTCTTCGATCCGACGGCCGGCGTCTATGGCCACTGGTTCGTCGGCGCCACCTGCAACACCTGCTTCAACGCCATCGACCGCCACGTGGCGGGCGGGCGTGCCGACCAGCTGGCGCTGATCCACGACAGCGCGATCACGGGCACGATCCGGAAATTCACCTATGCGGAACTGAAGCGCGAAGTGGTCGCGCTGGCGTCGGTGCTCAAGAACCGCGGCATCGGCAAGGGTGATCGCATCATCATCTACATGCCGATGGTGGCGGAGGCGGCCATCGCCATGCTCGCCTGTTCCCGCATCGGCGCCGTGCATTCGGTGGTGTTCGGCGGCTTCGCCTCGCATGAGCTCGCCACCCGCATCGACGACGCCAAGCCGAAGCTGATCATCTCAGCATCCTGCGGCCTGGAGCCCGGACGGGTCGTCGCCTACAAGCCGCTGCTCGACAGGGCGATCGAGATGTCGAAGCACAAGCCCGATGGCTGCCTCATCCTGCAACGCGAGCAGTTGCGCTGCGAGATGAAGGACAATTACGACTTCGACTATGCCGACGCAGTGGCGCGTGAACGCGCGGCCGGTGCCAATGTCGACTGTGTGCCCGTGCTCGCAACCGACCCGCTTTACATCATCTACACCTCCGGCACGACCGGCCAGCCGAAAGGCATCGTGCGCGACAATGGCGGCCACATGGTCGCCCTGAAATGGACCATGGACAACGAATTCGGCGTCAAACCGGGCGAAGTGTTCTGGGCGGCCTCCGACGTCGGCTGGGTGGTCGGCCATTCCTACATCGTCTACGGACCGCTTCTGCATGGCTGCACCAGCGTGCTGTTCGAGGGCAAGCCGATCGGCACGCCGGACGCCGGCACCTATTGGCGGGTAATCTCGGAGCACGGCGTGGTGGCGCTCTTCACCGCGCCGACGGCCTTCCGCGCCATCAAGGGCCAGGATCCCCAAGGCGAGTTCGTGCCGAAATACGACCTGTCGAAGTTCCGCACCCTGTTCCTCGCCGGCGAGCGCGCCGACCCCGAGACCATCAAATGGGCGGAACAGAAACTCGATCGACCGGTGATCGACCATTGGTGGCAGACCGAGACCGGCTCGCCGATGACCATCAACCCGGCCGGTTTGGGGCTCTTGCCGGTGAAATACGGCTCGCCCGGCGTGCCTATGCCCGGCTACGACATCCGCATTCTCGACGATGCCGGCCATGAGGTGCCGCGCGGCACGCTCGGTAATGTCGTGGTCAAGCTGCCGCTGCCGGCCGGATGCCTGCCGACGCTCTGGAATGCCGATGCCCGCTTCCGGCAGGCCTATCTCGATGAGTTCCCGGGCTTCTACAAGACGGCCGATGCCGGCATGGTCGACGAGGACGGCTACCTCTATGTCATGGCGCGCACCGACGACATCATCAATGTCGCCGGCCACCGTCTCTCGACGGGAGCCATGGAGGAGGTGCTGGCCGCGCATCCCGATGTCGCCGAATGCGCCGTCATCGGCATCGCCGACGCGATGAAGGGCCAGGTGCCGCTCGGTTTCGTCGTGCTCAATGCCGGGGTGTCGCGCGACACCGGCGCGATCGAGAGCGAGGTGGTGGGGCTGGTGCGCGAGCGGATCGGTCCGGTCGCCGCCTTCAAGACGGTGGTGACGATCAAGCGGCTGCCGAAGACGCGCTCCGGCAAGATCCTGCGCGGCACGATGCAGAAGATCGCCGACAAGGAGGAATGGACGATGCCGGCGACCATCGACGATCCCGCCATCCTCGACGAGATCACCGCGGCGCTCAAGGGACGCGGCATCGGTATTTAGCGCCGTCGCGGTATTGGGGAGCGGATCGCAGCATCAGGCGCTTCCACGAATTCGTCCCGCAGCGGCTTCGTGATCGCCTTCAGTGCCGGTTTTGGGAGAACGACATGCATCAAAACAAGGACTTAAAGGGCGTCGCCTGAGTCCGTCTCAACGCGACACGCTTTAAGCGAAGCACGGTTCTAGTGTGGAATTGTTTGCATCCGACATGATATCGAGGCTTGGTCCACGCTCCGTGGCATAACCCTAATTTGAGTACCGAGCCGCAATCCGTGAGCCTGTTCCAGCGATCGAGACGACCCCGACCATTGCCGCGCGAGCGGCTTGTGATGGATATGCGCGACACGGTGGTCTACGCGATCGGCGACGTGCATGGCTGCCATGACGAGCTGCGCGCGCTGGAGCAGAAGATCCTGCTCGACGCGCTGCAGTTCCGTGGCCGCAAGATCATCATCATGCTCGGCGACTATGTCGACCGCGGACCGCAGTCGCGACGTGTGATCGAGCACCTCATGGCACCGCCGCCAAAAGGCTTCCTCAGGGTCTGCCTCGCTGGAAACCATGAGGTGGCGATGCTCAACTATCTCGACGGCTACCTGTCGCTGGAGCCGTGGCTCGCGGTTGGTGGGCGGGAGACCCTCTATTCCTACGGTATCGACCCGGCCCATCTCGCCAATCTGTACGCTTCAGGCGAAGAGGTCGACGAACGCATCCGCGAGACGATTCCCGCCAGCCATGTAGGCTTCCTGCGCACGCTGCCGGCGATGGTCTGCTCCGAGCAGTTCGTGTTCGTGCATGCCGGCATCCGGCCCGGGATCGCGCTCGAGGAGCAGGACGAGGCCGACCTGCTCAACATTCGATCCGACTTCCTCGCGGCGGCGCATCACCTCGACCGCTGGGTGGTGCACGGACATACGATCGTGGACGTTCCAACGCTCGAGGGTCGCCGGCTCGGCATCGACACGGGCGCTTTCCAGAGCGGCCGGCTGACCGCCCTCAGGATCGTCGGCAAATATGGACGGCTGCTGTCGTCCAGGGATTGAGAGTTGTTCCGACCGCTCTGAGTATTAACTCCGGAAGGAGAAACGCTCGACGCCGCCTTCATGAAGCAAGCACAGTTCGCTCTCAGGTCGGCGCAAGCTCGGCATCTGCGGCGGCGCCAAAGGACAGCAGGTCGCCTTGCCACTTGCTGCGCTTAAGGAACTGTTCCCAAGTCACGGCATCCGGATCGATTCTCCGACTCCAGGTCAGATCGCGCTCGGGGGCGTAGTAGCCATATTCGACGGCGTATTCGACCATACCCACCAACTCGCGCACGAGATGCTCATTACCGGCGAAGCTCGGAAAATGGCGCAACAAGTCTTCACGCGAATAGGCAGAGGCATAGCGGGCGCGTTTTCCGGTGATCCGCACAAACGTGTCCACCATTTGTTGCGCCGAGATAAACTCGCCGATTACGGGCAGGACTTCGCCAGCGTATCGCGCCGGGTGGTCAAAGATCTCGCGCACCGCCGGGCCGGCCGCAGTGAGCGGATCACAGAACGGCATGGGGATGTCCGGCGGCAGGTATATGGCAAACGTTATGCCGTCCTCCCCGCCGCGCGGCACGTAGTATTCCAGGAAGTTGGTGTAGTAAAACGCCAGATAGACAAACGAGCTGCGGACGGGCAAGCCGCGAATGTAATCCTCTACCTTTGCCTTGTCGGTGAAATGCGGCGCCCACTTGGTGCCGCCGGTGATGGCTTCGACATTTTCGAGTCCGCTGAACACCACCTGCTCGACGCCAGCGGCCACCGCCGCGTCGGCCAACTCCTTGCCGAGGTCGAGTTCGGGTTCCGCCGGCGGCACCTTGACGATGGGCGGCGTCATCAAGAACGCCCCAGCCGAGCCTTTCATCGCTTCGGCGAGGTCGGCCTGTCTGCCGAGTTCAAGAGGCGCCACCACGACTTCGGCACCCTTCTTCGCCAGGGCCTGCGCGGGCTGGCTCTCGAGGCGTCGCGTCAGGGCTCGTACCCGGTAGCGCCCGCTGTCGAGCAAGGAATTGGCGACGCTACGGCCTTGCTTGCTCGAGGCGCCAACAACGGTGATCAGAGGTTTGGAAATATCGGCTTGGCTCATGTTGGTTATCCTGTTTGAGGGGCGGAACCGCTTCTCCCGTCCTTCTTCCTCGGGCGCGTCGCGTGTCGGCCTCAATCACAGAGTCTCGGCTGGCGCGAGCTATATTGGAAATCATAAAAATGTTCGGCTACTATCCATGCCGTGGATACCAAGCGCCTTGACCTCAATTTGTTGGTTACCCTGGAGACGCTGCTGGTCGAGCGGAACGTCACGAAGGCGGCTGCCCGGCTGCACCTGAGCCAGCCAGCGGTAAGCGCCCAGCTAAACCGCCTCCGGCGTGAGTTCGATGACCCGCTGCTGATTCCTGCCCAGCGAGGCATGACGCCGACGATCAAAGCGATGGAGTTGCTCGATCCGTTGCGCCAAGCCCTTGATCAAGTTCGCGCAACGGTCGCTTCGCATAGGAACTTCGATCCGGCGAAGGCCAACCTGACCTTCGCAATCGCTTGCACGGACTATCTACAAGCGGCCGTGGTCAAGCCGCTCGTTGTGGAACTCAGGACGCGGGCGCCCGGTGTTCGCGTCGCGATCCGCAATCTGGACGTGCCGCAGCTGGAGGCGCAGATGGCGCGCGGCGATGTGGATCTGGCGCTCATGACGCCGCAGGCGGCCCCGCCAAGCCTTCGCACCCGCCATTTGTTCGATGAGCGCTATGTGCTCATCGGCCGCCGGAAGCATCCGCGGCTGCGGAAAGGAATCACAGTCGCTGAATTTGCCATGCTGGAGCAAGTGATCGTGTCTCTGGACGGGGGCAGCTTCGTGACACCGTTGGACAGCGCTCTGACCGCTCTCGGACACAGGCGCAACGTGGTGCTTTCCGCGGCTTCGTTCCTGTTTGTCCCCGAGATCGTGTCGTACTCGGACTTCGTGGCACTGGTCCCGGAACGGCTGGTGCGCGATTCCGCGGACCAGCTTGAAGTGATGGACTGTCCGTTCCCCGTTGAAGGCTTTGCAGTGGGAATGGTGTGGCATGAGCGCAATCACGGACACAGCGGCCAGCGCTGGATCCGTGAAGCTGTCATCTCCCTTGTCGCGCGACAATCCTCGTCCCAAGCGCGCGATAATCACGGCTAGGGCGGTTCAGCGTTTCACGGAATCGCCGAACCGCTCTAACTATTTGTTTTTACGCATTCCGGACGGAAAACCGTTACACACTTTTCCTGGAATTGCTCTAAATCAGGCGGCCTGCTTGGAGCGAGACTCAGACTTCTCCAGATAGTAGCTCGAATAGCGGTCGAAGAACTTTTCCGAAGCGCCGAGCGAGCCGTATTTCGCAAGCTTCTTCAGCTCGACCTTGTTGAGCACCGCGCCGACGATCTTGTCGGCGATATAAGGCTCCTGCTCCAGCATCGAGCGTATCATGGCGCGTGGCGTGCGGCCCCATTCGGTGACGAGCACGAAACCGTCGACCAGCGGCGCGAAGGCCTTGGCGTCGACCACCGGGCCAAGCGGCGGCAGGTCGACGATGATGTATTCGAACGTCTCCCTGGCGTTCTCGATGAAGCGCCGCATCCCGGCCGAGCCCAGAAGCTCGCTGGTGTGCGAGAACTGGCCGCGCAGCACCGCGGGGATGATCGCCAGCTTGGTCTGGCGGTCGACCTTGCCGACCGACTGCCAAGTCTGCCCGTTGACCACCGCTTCCATCAGCCCGTGCTCGGTTTCCATGCCGAGGCTGCGGCTGAGGCCGGGATTGCGCAGATCGCCGTCGATCAGCAACGTCTTGGCGCCGTTGGCGGCGAGCAGGCCTGCAAGATTTGCCGCGACCGTAGACTTGCCTTCGCCGGGCAGGACCGAGATGACGCCGATCACCCGGCTGTCCTTGTCTTCCATCACCACATCGAACGCGATCTTGGCGTTGCGGAGCGTCTCGGCGAACATCGAGGCCGGTGCGTCGAGGCTCACTCGCATGCGCGCCCTTTTCTCCGCCGCCGACAGGCTGGTGACCTTGCCGTCAGCCGGCAAGTCGTCCGGCTTCGCCTCCTTGGCCCTGCCGCCGCCGATCGTCGGCAGATAGCCGAGGAACTTCAGGCCGACGCGGTCGCGAACGTCCTCGCCGGTGCGGAAGAAGCGCTCGTTGAATTCGTTCAGGCCACCGAAGCCGGCGCCGAGCATAAGGCCAAGCACCAGCGAAAGCGCCAGCACCCTGATGGTGCGCGGGCTCGACGCTGCCAGGGGCATGTTCGCGTCCGAGATGATGCGCACCTTGCCGACAGGGAAGGATTGCTGCTGCGAGGCTTCCTGGTAGCGGCTGAGGAAGGTCTGGTAGAGTGTGGAGAGCGCCTGCGCCTGCTGGTCGAGTTCCCTCAGCCTCACCTGCGACTCGTTGTCGGCCGAGCTCTGGCCGGCAGCGGTGGTGATCTTCTGCCTAAGCTCGGCCTCGCGCGCCTGCGCGACTTGGAAGTCGTTGCGGTAGCTCTCAGTGATCTGCTTCAACTGCCCGAAGATCTGGGCCGACACATCGGCCTTTTCCTTGGCGAGCGCCACTGCCTGCGGGTGGTCCTTGCCGAAGTTCGCCTCGACATCCTGCAGCCGCTTGGAGACGGCGAGATAGCGGGTCTTGAGGCCGATGATGACCGAGCTGCTCGGCTGATCGGATGCAATTGCGGAATCGTTGAAGGCACTCTCGGAACCGCTGTCGACGATCGCCTTGTATTGCTGGTAGCGGGCGCTGGCCCGCGCGGTATCGGCCTGCGCGATGATAAGCTGGGCGTTGAGGTCGGACAATTGCTTGCCGCTGATCAACTGGCCGTCGCTGCTTGCGGACAGCCCGTGCTCGGCCCTGAATTTCTCGACCTCCATGGCGGCCTGCTGCGAGCTTTGGCGAAGCTCGGTCAGCCTGCCCTGCAGCCAGACAGCCGCGCGCTCGGTGGCGTCGAAGCTGGCGTTGAGCTGATCGGCGAGATAGGCATCGGCATAAGCCTTGGTGATGGCCGTGGCGAGAGCCGGATTCGTCGACTGATAGCCCAAGGTAATAACGTTGCTGCGGCCGACGCGATCCGCCGTCAATTCGGTCTGCAGCTTCAGGACCGCATAGTCATGACGCGCGGCGGTGATCATCGCCTGGCGCGTCGCGGCGTCGACGTTCTGGATTCCCGGAATGTCGTCCGTGCTGGAGCCGCCGCGAAAATAGGCAAGCACGCTGCGAAGGAAACCGATACCCTGGGCAAGGGCCGATTGCGGCGGATACATGAACTCGTCGTTCTGGTCGAGCTTCAGCTTGTCGACAACCACCGATGCCAGCCGCGCCGAGTTGAGAATTTCTATCTGGCTGAGGATGGTAGCGTCCGTCTGCTGCGTGACGTTGGCCGCAGAAATGTCGTCCACGACCTTGTTCAGGCCCTCGTCGATCAAAACGCTCGAGACCGACGTGTATTGCTTGGGCGTGGTCTGCAGGTAGATCACGCCCAGGAACAGGCCGATGACGGCGCAGACCGCCACCACCTTGGCCTGCCGGGCCGCCATGCCAAGCAGACGCTCGACGTCGATGAAGTCTTCACCCTTTTCCGCTTCGGTACTGGGCAATGGCATCCTCTTGTCGAGAGGAAAGTTGGCATAATTCATCTTCGGTCCAATTCCAGGTTGCAGGCGCTACCGGCCTTCGAAGAGTGGGGTCGTTACCAGAAAAGACCAGGCAACATCCGTGCCACGGGGCGCCTGGCCAGGAAAGCCAGGCGCTTGCGCGGCTGTCGCGCCATCGCGATTGCGCATATGCACCCAAAATTTGGGCATTATGCGGCCACTTCCCGGCGCTCGTGCGACCGGACGAATTGCTGCAGCATTTCGAAGATCGGTCCTTTCATGTCGTCGCGCGCCAGGGCAAAGGCGATTGTGGCCTCGATGAAGCCTTCCTTGGAGCCGCAGTCGAACATGCGGCCGTTGAAGGGCTGGGCATAGAAGGGCTGGCTCTCCGCCAGGCGGACCATGGCGTCGGTGAGCTGGATCTCGTTGCCGGCGCCGCGCTGCTGGGTGCCGAGCAAGGCGAAGATCTCCGGATGCAAGATGTAGCGGCCGTTGATGTAGAAGTTCGACGGCGCCTTGGCGGGAGCCGGCTTCTCGACCATGGCGGTCACCTCGAAGCCGGAGGCTACCTCGGCGCCGCGGCCGACGATGCCGTATTTGCCGGTTTCCGAAGGATCGCAGCGCTCGACGGCGATGACATTGCCGCCGGTCCGCTGATAGAGGTCGACGGTTTCGGCCAGGCAACCCGGCGCGCCGAAGGACACCATGTCGGGAAGCAGCAGGGCGAAGGGCTCGTTGCCGATCACGTCGCGCGCGCACCAAACGGCATGGCCGAGGCCATGCGGCGACTGCTGGCGGATAAAGGAGGTGGCGCCGGCGACCGGCAGCAGGCTTTCCAGCGACTGGAGCTGCGCCTTCTTGCCGGTCTGCTCGAGGGTGCCGATCAGTTCAGGATGCAGGTCGAAATAGTCTTCGATGACCGCCTTGTTGCGGCCGGTGACGAAGACGATGTGCTCGATACCGGCCTCGAACGCCTCGTCCACGGCATATTGCACGACAGGCTTGTCGACGACGGGCAGCATTTCCTTCGGCATCGACTTGGTCGCCGGCAGGAACCGCGTTCCGAGCCCCGCCACCGGGATGACTGCCTTCCTGACTTTCTGCATCGCTTATTCCTTCTGAGGAGATCGATTTCAACCTATCGCCGGCCATGAAAATGCATTCCATCCGCCCGCATGCTTCACCTCCCCGTCCCCACGGCAAATTGTGCCGCAACCCTTCTGAGCCGGACCGCGATCGGCATGCTCATATGCCTGACCGCGGCCGGATCGCTGAGCGCCGTGCGAATAGCCTTGAGCGGCGCACGCGCCTTGATGTGCTGAACCAATGACAAGAACGAGGCCGCCTTGCGCAGGCTGCGGCCGCGCCTCGCGAAGGCCGTTCTGGCGGGCTCGTCCATGAAATGCGCGGCGGCGAAGGCGGCATCTGCTTCGGCCATCGCCTCGACATGATGCAATTCGAGCACCCGCGAGATCGAACCGGTGCGGATATGATAGACATAACCGGTGGTCGGCTCGACCACGCAGCGGCCGCCCTTGGCCAGCGCGCTCGCCAAAAGAATGTAGTCTTCGCCGATGCGCAGCTTCTCGTCGTACCGAAGTTGGTTTTCGTTGAGGAATCGACGCTGGAAGATCGGCTTCAGATAACCGAGGTTGAAGCGCGATTCGAAGACCACGTTGCCGGCGATGTAACCGGCCAGCGAGATTTCGCCGAGCGCTTCGAGATAGCCGGTCGGGAACATGATGTCGTCGGGACTGCCGTCCTCGCGCACGACCTGGACATTGTCGACCGCGATCTCGGCACCGGCCTTCTCCGCCCGCGCGATCATTGCCGCCAGCCTGCCCGGCAGGACGGCGTCGTCGGAATCGAGCACAGCCACCCAGCGGCCGCGGGCGAGATCGAGCCCGGCATTCCTGGCGCCGCCGGGACCCCGGTTGGCGGGAAGCGCGACCACCTTCACGATGTCTTCGGGATAGGCGCGCGCGACATCGAGCGTGCGGTCGCGCGACCGGTCGTCCACGACGATGATTTCGATCGCGACGTCGCGCTGCGCCATCGCGCTGGCGATCGCCCGGTCGAGGGTCGCCTCCGCGTTGTAAGCGGCGATGACGAAGCTGACGTCAGGCTGCACGCTTGTCCCCTTCCTGCGGGTTCAGGCCGTATTGGCGGATTTCGCGGACGCCGACCAAACCGCTGACGACGCCGACATGCATAATGCCGCGCAGCATGCTGCGGTTCCGTCGCACCGGACTGACCGCGGTCAAAAGCGCCATGCCGAAGCAATAGGCCGCCTTGGCGGAAGCGAGACCGACCTGACTGATGCGGCGCACGCCGCCGGTGTCGCGTCCGATGAGGTGGCCATGCGTTTGTCCGAAGCGGAAGCGGCGGCGGCGCAGCCAGTCGAAAGCCGCCCTCGATCGCGGCACCACCTCGTCGACAAAGGCCCGCGGGGCAAAGGCGATGCGTCCACCAGACTTGACCATATGATCGAAGAACTCGGTATCCTCGCCCCCGGTCTGGCCGCGCGCCAGGCTGAAGCGCCGGTTGCGCAGGCTCTCCTCGGTCGTCCTGAGCAGGACGTTGCAGGTGTAGCCGGTGCGGATCTCGCCGCGCACCCAGACGGGCAACGTCGAGTGGAAGTCGCCCTTACGCATCCAGTCCGGCGCATCCTGACGATATGTCGCGCGAACCGGTCCGAGCACGGCGGTCGCGCCGGTCGCCTCCGCGGTTGCGACAAGCTCGACGAGCCAGCCCGGCGACGCTGTCTCGTCGTCGTCGATGAAGGCGACGAGGTCCGATACGCTGGCATCTAGGCAGGCATTGCGGGCGATCGAGATGTTGCGGGCCGGCGCGTGGCGATAGCGGATCGGCAGCTTCAGCTCCCGTGCCAGCGTCTTTACCCGCGGCCGTGCCGTCGGCTCGTCGTCATTGTCGGCGACGACTATGCCGATCTCGAAGCCGGCAGGCTTCTCCAGCGCGGCGATGGAACGCAGCGTGTCGGCAAGCTCCGGCCGGCGGAAGGTGCAGATGCAGATGTCGATGGAGCGGCCGGCCATCACGCCGCCTCGCGCTGCGATCGGGGCGTGAGAAGCTGTAGCCAGAAGCCGACGGACCAGCCGAAATGCATGACCATCGCCGAAACGCCGGCCAGCGCTAGGCCCGGGTTGCGCTGGCGAATGGTCGTCACCGCGCCGTAGCCGAGGCACACGATCGCCCAAAGCAGAAAAGGCACGGCCGCCAGCCAAGAGACGAAGGAGAAAAGCGCCAAAAGAACGACCGGCGCGACCAGCAGCGGGATCATCTGCCGCACCTTCGGCACCATGCGATGCTTCAGCACGTTCTTCGCGCGGCCGCGGCCATAGCCGAGATATTGGAAATAGAGGCTCTTCAGCGTGGCGCGCGGGTAATAGATCATATGCGTCTCGCCGCTCATCCAGATGCGGTAGCCGGCCTGGCGCAGCCGGTAGTCGAGCTCGGCATCCTCGTTGTGGCTGAAGCTCTCGTCATAGCCGCCGACCGCCCTGAAGGCGCTGATGCGCATCAGCGCATGGTGGCCGTGGTCGACCCATTCGCCGGCCGACATGTGGCGGTGCTTGGAACCGCCGGTGCCGAGCTTGGAATTCTGCGCCGCGGCGACGGCCTTCTGCACCGCGCCGGTACCGCTGGTCAGCATCGAGACGACAACCGAATCGGCGCCAGTAGCAAGCGCCTCCTCGATCAGCCTGTCGCAATAGTCGGCGGGATAGCCGCCATGCGCGTCGATGCGGATGACGTAGCCGGCGTCGTCGCCGAACGTCGCCACCGCCAAGTTGACGGCCGCGCTCTGGATGCGCTTCGGATTGGCGAGCAGCACGACCCGCGGATCCTCGGCGGCGATCTTTTCGACGATGGCCTGCGTGCCGTCGGTGCTGCCGCCATCGGCGACGACGATGCGCGCGCCGAGTCTTGCCGCAGCCGGACGCAACTGCCCGAGCAGCACGCCGATATGAGCGGCCTCGTTGAGGCACGGAATGACGATCAGGCTCGATGCCGTTGTCCGCATCATCGGCTTTTTTCCATTCTCAGCCATCCTATGCCAGCGCCTCGGTCGCGAAGGTCCCGCGAACGGCGGTCAGGCCTCGCAGCTTGTCGACGAAAGCCAGGCAATCGCTGCGGTCATAGCTCCAGGTCCGCGGATTGCGGCCCAGCACGCGCGACTTCAGCTTGCCGAAGCGCTCCCGGCTCATCCGGCCGAGCGCGGTGTCGAGCCCTTCGGGCGCGGCCTCGGACAGAAGCACGCCGATGTCCTGTCGTTTGAGGAACCGGCCGGTTTCGGTGCTCGCCATCGAGATCGGCACGGCGCCGAAACGGCAGCCTTCGTAGAGGCGGTTGGGAAGCAGCCATTCGGAATTCTGGCCCTGCTCGAAGAAATCGATCGCCCAGGAGAAGTGCACCTCCCGGTAGATCGCTGCCATGTCCTCCGGATTGCGGTAGGGACCGCGAAAGGAAAGCCACGGCTCGGCCTCGACGAAGGCGTGAAAATCCGGGAATTCGGACAGCGCCGGACGGCCCCGCAGCACCACTTCGAAGCGTCCATTCTGCCGTCGGGTGAATTCGGCCAGGATATCCAGGGAGCGGCGGCAGCGAAGCGCGCCGAACCAGCCGATGCGCCAGGGCGGCGCCGCCGGGCAGTCCTTCCCAAGCACATCGTCCGCTGGCGGATCGTCGGCCAGCACCGGCATGGCGTCGAAATATTTGTTCTCGATCAGCTCGACCGGTGCGGCGATTTGCCCGAACGGCTTGAAATAATTGGCGACGAAAGCGGGAGAGCTGGTCACCAAAAGCTTCACATCGCGGGCGAGATGGCGTTCGACCCCGCGCAGCATCTTGCCGACAAGGTCGTTGCGCAACATCAGCCGATGGATGTCCAGGCATTCGTATACGATCGGCACTGCGGCGCCGAAAACCCGGTTGGCGCGGTGGGCAAGAACCAGCATTTCGAGGTTGCGCGCGATGATCAGGTCGGGGCGCGTCACGGCACCGAGCTTGGCGCCGATCGATACGGCAGCCTTGGCCACCGCGCCGATGCGCTGCGCGAATCGGCCATCGCGCGTCGGGCCGAGGTCGACCGGCTCGAGACCTTCGATCTCGGCGATCGGACTGGGGGTGCGGCGGAAGCCCGCCAGGGTTATCCTGGCACCGCCTGCCCTGAGCATTTTGACCCTCCGGCGCACCGCCGGATCGGATACGTCATGCACAAGGTACAAGACATGCAGCATGAAACTCGACCGCAGTTGGGCCCGCCACCCACAGGGATGCTAGTACAGCTTTTGCTGCATCGCAACATTTTTGGTGCGGCGTAGCAAGGAACACAGCATTTTTGTTGCACTGCAAAAATCGTACGCTAAGGTCGGCTTGCTCGAGCGGCAACGGTTCATTCCTTGGCGCTGACCAGTCGGCGCGCCAAGCTGCCAGAGCGGATTGAACCGGGATTGATGTGCCCGGGATTAGAACGACGAGGGGTCGTTTCCTGGTCGCGGAACCTATTCATGATGAGGTGATTCGATGAAGATCGTCGTCGAGAACACAGTCTGCCTGAACACCGGGGACGCAGCGATTCTGCTGGCGATCCGCCATATTCTCAAGACCGTTTTTGGCAGCGACCTGCGGTTCCTGGTCTTCGACAGCCAACCTGAAGTCGCGGCGAGACTCTACCCCAAGAAGGATTACCCGGACCTGGAGTTTCACAAGCTGCTGTCGGAATCCATCTTCCGATATGGCTCTGGTAGCGGGGTGAAAGACCGGCTGAAACCTCTTTACAACCGCGTCGTTCGCCACGCTTTGCGGCGTTTCGGCGCCGAGAGCGCCGTTGGCCGTGCCTTGTTCAACGACACCGACCGTCACAGTCTCGATATCTATCGAAACGCCGACCTCGTCGTCACGACCGGCGGCACCTATCTAGTCGAAAATTACAATCTTGAAAGGCGGTTGAACCAGTTCCGCGTCGATGCAATCCTCGGTAAGGATCCCGTCTTTTTCACGCAATCCCTCGGCCCGTTCAACAAAATCTACAATCGGCGGGAATTGAGCCCGATCTTCGACCGGAGCCCGCTCATCCTGCTGCGCGACGAGCGTTCCAGAAACCACATATTGGACATGGTGAAGGAGCCAGGCAAATGCCACGTCGTGGCCGATGCCGTCTTTGCACTTGCGGACACCGACAGGATCGAAAACCGGCTGGCCTCCGCCGAGCCTCCGGAGGAAACCGGGCGTGTCGCCATCTCCGTCCGCCATTGGAACTACGTCAATGACGGCGAAGGCGGCATGCGCCGCTACATCGATTCGGTGCGCGAAATGGCAACCACCCTTGTCAGGGACCATGCCAAGGAGGTGACCTTCGTCTCAACATGCCAGGGCGTTCCGGAATACGCGCATGACGATTCCAAGACGGCGCGCGCGATCGTAGCCGAGCTCGATCCGGAGATTGCCAAACATGTCAGCGTGGACGCTTCGTTCCACACGCCGGACCAGTTGATGGCGCTGGTGAAAGGCTTCGACTTCGTCGTCGCGACGCGCATGCACATGATGATCATGTCGCTTTGCGTCGGCACGCCGGTGTTGCCGATCGCCTATGAATTCAAGACCAAGGAAGTCGCCAAGCGCATCGGCGTCGCCGACCTGTTGCTCGACATCGATACGGTGACGCCGCAGGAAGCGGCCGAAAAGCTCGGCAGGTTTGCCGCCAACCTCGACCGGTATCGTCGCACTAGCCTGCAGGCCGTGCTTGAAGAACATGCTTCGGCAATGTCGGCCACAGACCTGCTGAGGCCCCTGGTCGCCGGCGTTTCAGCGGATGCTGCGGGCGATGTTCTGAAACGTGCCGGACAGCATCCCGCGCGATTGGGGAAAGAGCAGCATCAGGATGAGGGCGAGGCCGTAGTTCAGGCAAAGCGCCAGGACCACGGCGAGAAGGTCTGATCGGCCGATGAGCGAGGCCGGCAGACCCAGATAGGCGAGCCAGGCGAGCAGCGACGAAACGATGAAGAGCGCCTGCATGATCAGAAAATCGCCGGCAGTCACCGGCCCGACGCGGTGGACCAGCACCGCAAGCACGGGGACGCGCAACACATAGCCACTGATGGCATAGGCGGCGGCGACGCCGACGGCGCCCCAGTGCAGGCCAATGATGAAAGAGGCGACCGTCGTCAGCGACGAGTATATGCCCCATTGAAACATCAGCTTGGTCTTGCCTTGGCAGATGAATATCCAGCCGGTGGTGCTTGAAACGGACTGCATCAGGCTGGCGATGCCCAGCCAGGCAAAAATCGGCGCCACGGCTGTCCAGCGCGGCCCGAAAAGAAGTGCTACCACCTGTTCCGAACTCAGCGTCAGCGCCGCGATGCCAGGCATGGTCACGGCTGCCAGCATCCAGTTGGTTCGCACGTAAAGGTCGCGAAACCGGGGCTTGTCCTCATGAATGCGGCTGAGCAGCGGCACCATTACGCGCGTCAGCGGCTGGGTGATGTTTTGGAGCGGAAACAGAAGCAGCTTGTAGGCTCGGTCATAATAGCCGAGCTCGATCGCTCCGGAATATTTCCCGATGAGGATGTTGTCGAGATTGCGCGCGAAGAAGTTGACCAGGTTGAAGCCGGTCAGGTTGGCGCCGAACGACAATATCTCGCCGTCGACTTTCAGATCCGGCCGCGAGGGCGTCCACCCCACCACCCGCCATGCTGCGGCGAGCGCAACCACCGCCGCAGCCGCCGGCCCCAGCACCAGCGACCAGTAACCCATTCCCGCCCAGGCCGCGATCGCGGCGACGACAAGTCCCGCGGCCGCCGTTATCACATCGTTGAGGGCGAGCTGGCCGAACTGCAGATGTCGGTTCATGAGTGCCAGCGGAACCGCGGCAACGCTGCCAAGCAGCAGCGGCAGGGCAGAGGCAATGGTGATGCCGAGCATGCGCTGGTCGCCGTAGAATGCGGCGATGGCCGGCGCCAGCGCCACAACCACCACGGAACTGCCCAGTCCGACAAGCGCGCTGACCCAAAACACCTGGTTGAGCTGCTGCTCGCTGATGTCCTTGCGCTGGACCAGGGCTTGCTGCAAGCCAAGGTTCTGCAGCAAGCCGACAAAGGCAACGATCGGTCCGACGGACGCCACCAGACCGAAATCCTCGGGCACGAGAAGACGGGCAAGGATGATGACCGAAAGGAACTGGATCACCATTTTGAAGCCCTGCGCGCCAGCGGTAACCAGCCCGCCGCGCAGCGCGACACGACCGAACTGAAGAGGAGGCGGGTTGGCATTCATCTGGGCGCTCTCGTCTCACCAAGCTCGGTTGCAATCTGCGCGAACCGTTCGTTCAGCACGTCTGCGTTGAAATCCGCCTCGATCTTGCTGCGGGCAGCGAGCGCGATCGGCTCGCACAGCTTCGGATTTTCGGCGATCCAGCTAAGTTTGCCGGCCAGCGCCTCGACGTCCCGCTCCGGTACGAGGAAGCCTGTCTTCTGGTCCTGGATCAACTCGGGGATCCCGGAATGATAGGTGCTGACCACCGTCAGACCAGCGGCCATGGCTTCCATCAGCGCCACCGGTATGCCCTCGAGATCGCCATCGGGCGCGCTGACGCTGGGTAACACGAACACATGCGCATCGCGCAGGCGCTGCTTGACCTCGGCATGCGGCCTCGGCCCCAGGAAAGTCACCGTGTCGGCAATGCCGAGATCGCCGGCAAGACGCTTCAGCCCTTCCAGCAGCTCGCCATCGCCGATCACTGAATAAATCCAGTTACGACGCGGCAGGCTGGCCAGCGCGCGCAGCGCATACTCGATGCCCTTCTTCTCGGTCAGCCGGCAGACCGAGATGAAAGAAAGCGTGTCTTGCTCCCATGACCGCCAGCGGTATTCGATCTCGCCAGGCCGAACGCCCATATGGTGTACCACGACCTTTGCCGGCGGCGCGCCGACCTCGATCAAAGCGTCGCGGAAAAAGGCGTTCACCGGCAGTTGGAGAACACCGTTTTCGAATACGGTCTTGTAGCGCGCAAGCGTATTGTCGTGCATCGGCCCGCCAACGTCGTTGCCATGGAAAATCGTCACCAGTGGTGCGGAAATCCTGCCGCGCTTGATGACGCGAGCGACGCGCAAGCCATTGGTGCCGAAATGCGCGACGATGACGTCGGCCTTCCGCAATTTGTGAGCGTGAACGACATCGATGGCAGTGGAAAGCTTGTCCCACAGCCTGCCGGACCATTTCCTGAGCAACGGACGATAGCGGCCGAGGCTACCCCACCAGCACACGACCTTTCCTGGCAGCGCCTGCCAGCGCTGATCGTCGACATTGCGGTCCCTGCCGAAGGTCGTCTCGTTGCAGACGACGCCGACCTCCATGCCGTGCTCAAGGCATCCGGCAATCTGGTCGAGGACGAATGTCTCGGACAAGGAGGGGAACTTGTCGACTACGAAGCAAATTTTCATCGGCAGGCTGCGCTCGCGGCAAAACCGATCGGTCGGCCGGTTTCAGGCAACGCCTGGCGGCCGGCAAACTCGCGGACCGCTCGTCGGGTATAATTTTCGACCGCCAGCAGAGCAGACGTTCCGGCGACGACAGCCGGGCCGAAAAGGTCGTGCCCGAGGCACGTAACATACAGCATGAACCAGACCGCTGTTGGCCCACCCGCCGGGATGCTATTACAGCCATTGCTGCACTGCAACATTTTTGATGCAGCTCAGGCGGAATTCCGCAACTTGTTGCGCCGCGCGGTCCATGACGCATCTTGTCATCGAAAGCTAAGCAATGTCGCTAGACGGCACCGGAACGATCTGGCGGGGCGTCAGCAATACCGACGTGGATGGCAGATTCAAGCGCCGCGCCTTGCATGGCCACTTGGGTAACGATCTGCGCAAAACGCTCGTTCAAGACATCCGCGTTGAATTGCTCCTCGACTTTGCGGCGTGCGGCGAGTGCGATGCGCTCACATTCCCCTGGATGTTTGGCGACCCAGGCAAGCTTGTCGGCGAGTGCCGTAATGTCTCTCTCAGGCGCAAGGAACCCTGTCTCCCCATCCTGGATAAGCTCGGGGATTCCTGAGTGATACGTACTGACCGCAATCAATCCGGCCGCCATTGCTTCCATGAGCGCGACCGGGATGCCTTCCATGTCCCCGTCGCTGGCAGTGACACTTGGCAGCAAGAACAGATGCGCCAGCCGAAGCCGACGTTTCACTTGCATGTGCGAGAGGCTGCCCAGGAATGTTACGCGGCTCGCCAACCCCAGCTCCGCTGCAAGCCTCTCCAACCCCGGCCGCAACGGTCCGTCACCGATAATGTCGTAGCGCCAGTCTATCTCAGGATGAAAGCTCACCAGGGAGGCCAAGGCGCGTAGGGCGAACTCGACGCCCTTCTTCTCCACCAAGCGGCAAACCGTCGTAAGGATCAGCTGGGTGCCTTGCCATGATGCCCAGCGATAGCTGATTTCGCGAGGATCGATTCCCATGTGGTGGACCACGGTGCTTGACTGGGAGGCACCTGCCGCGAGCAGCATCCCTCGGAAAAACTCGTTGACCGTCAGGTTCAAGGTTCCATGCTTGATGAGCCCGGCATACTGCGCCGCGAGCACCGCCTGACGCGACGGAATCGCTACATCCGCGCCGTGGAAGATAGTTATGACCGGCGGTTTGAGGAACTTCCATTTCTTGAGCGCGACCACCCTCTCCCCGTTCTGTCCGAAATGAGCGACAATCACGTCGCAGCGGTTCAGGCGGCGTGAGAAAATGATATCGAGAGCGGTCGACACCTTGTATCGCAAGCGTGGCGGCAAGCGAAATACCAATTCGCGGACGCCGGCAGCCCATTCCCACCAGCATCGGGTCGTGGCGAGCAGCTTCGCCACGGGCTCGCCTTGCCGGTCGATGCGACCGTCACTCCCTATCCTGGTGCAGATGACCTCCACATCAAAGCCGCGCGACAGCAGCCCAGCCATCTGGTCTATGACGAAGGTTTCTGAAAGGAGGGGGAATTCGCCGACGACAAAGCCAACGCGCATAGCCCGCCTTTAACGTTGCGGACCGGCCTGGACCATTACCGGTCAGGCTAGCCCAAGCCCCTGATTTAGATGGGTTAACATGCAGGCTGCTAATTTGCTACCGAAATATTGCACTGCAGCATTTCTGTTGGGGCGATACCGCGGGACTGCGCACGCGCGATTGCCCGAAGCAGCCTCGGAGGTTCACGACGCCCTGCGCAGATTCTGCCTTTCGGTGGCATTGCCCAAGACATCCATGAACACTGCGAACTGGCTGTCCGGATTCATCTGAGGCCGCTCTGAAAACAGCCGCGCCGCGGCAGACAGTCGGTCGTACTCGGCCTTATCGTTCCACAATCGCCGAACCGTCGCAACCCAGTCGGCAAGCGGAGCATCGTAGTCGAGCACCACACCACCGACGCCAATCGCTTCCGGCAGACCGCCGCGCCGGGACCCGACGACTGGAATGCCGCTGCAGTGGGCCTCGGATGCCACCCGCCCCCAGGCCTCTTCCCATTTGCTGGGCGCAAGCAGAATCTTGGTGCGGCCATAGACGGTCTTCATGTCGCTGGTACGGCTTTCCAGGATTGCATTGCCTAACGGGGCGATCGTCCGCTCGATCTCAGCCCGGTGCTTGTCGTCAAGCATCCAGCTCTCGACGAACAGAAACGGAATTTCAGGGCATTCGCCGGCAATACGAACCGCCAGTTCAAAACCCTTTTCGTTGTAAGGGTTGATCATCGTCACGAATTCGCCGGTGGTCGGGGTGCTGTAAAATGCGGGATTGATGCTGGGCGGAATCACCGTCGAATCGATGCCGAATTCTGCCTTGTAGGCGCGGGCGGTGAACTCGGAATTGGCAATGTAGCGCGCGGAGCGGAGGTCGCGCAGGTCGCCGGCCAGTTCGTGGAATTCGACATTCCTCAGATAGACGACCAGCGGCACTCCCAGCGCCTGCAGTTCCTTGCCGATCGGCACCGAATTGTGGCATTGCACGACCGCGACATCGGGCTTCAGCTTCTTGACCGCAAAGCCCGCCGCCTCCCACGGGAACCACGCCCGCACCACCGGATAACCTGGAAACGTGTCGATGACGGCGCGCTGGCGAAGCAGCTTCATCTTGGCGCGCGCCTTGAAACCGAAGATGCCATCGCCGAACAGTGCCGCCAGAACCGAGGCCTCATGACCGTGTTCGCGCAACTGCTCGACCAGATGATGGGTGCTCGACTGAACACCCCCGCTGAATTGCGGCATATAGCCGGTGCCGCCTGCAAACAGAACGTTCATGAACCTTGTCCCTTGTTGTGCCGCCCCGGCCGTCACACAGTCATGCCGCTAACCTGCCGATCGAGTGGTATTCGATGCCGTAGCGCGCGATGACCTTCGGATCGTAGAGGTTGCGGCCATCGAAGATGACCGGCGTGGTCAGCGCGTCCTTGAGCGCGTCGAAGGAGGGAGCCCTGAAGCTCTTCCATTCGGTGCAGATCAGAAGCGCGTCGGCGCCGCGCAGCGCCGCTTCCTTGGTGCCGCAAAGCAGGAGGTCCTCGCGCAGGCCGTAGATGGCCTGGCATTCCTGCATCGCCTCCGGATCATAGGCCTGCACCTTGGCGCCGGCCGCCCACAGCGCCTCCATCAGCGTGCGCGACGGGGCCTCGCGCATGTCGTCGGTATTCGGCTTGAAGGCTAGCCCCCAGACGGCGAAGGTCTTGCCCCTGAGGTTGCCCTGGAAATAGCGGTCGACCTTCTCGAACAGCACCGATTTCTGCGCGTTGTTGCGTTCCTCGACGGCGCGCAGCAGCTTGGCGTCGAACTTGACGCCCTCGGCGGTTTTGATCAGCGCGCGCACATCCTTGGGGAAGCAGGAGCCGCCATAGCCGAGGCCGGGATAGATGAAGTGATAGCCGATGCGCGGATCGCTGCCGATGCCCTTGCGCACCTCCTCGATGTCGGCGCCCAGCTGCTCGGCGAGGTTGGCCATCTCGTTCATGAAGCTGATCTTGGTCGCCAGCATGCAGTTGGCGGCGTATTTGGTGAATTCGGCGCTGCGCACGTCCATCACGATCATCTTCTCGTGGTTGCGGTTGAACGGCGCGTAGAGCTCACGCATCACCGCCTCGGTGTCTTCGCTCGACGTGCCGACGATGATGCGATCGGGCTTCATGCAATCGGCGACGGCAGAGCCCTCCTTGAGGAATTCAGGGTTCGAGGCGACATCGAAGCTCAGGTCCTCGCGCCCGCGCCCCTTCAGGGTCTCAGCGATCCTTGCCTTGATCTTCTCGCAGGTGCCGACCGGCACGGTCGATTTGCCGACGACGATCTTGGGCGCGTTCATCTCGCGGCCGATGGCCTCGGCGACGGCGAGCACATATTTCAGATCGGCCGAGCCGTCCTCGCCGGGCGGCGTGCCGACCGCGATCATCTGGATCTGGCCGTGTTTGACCGCCGCGGCCGCATCGGTGGTGAAGCGGATGCGGCCAGCGGCGTGGTTTTCCCTGACGAGGCTTTCCAGCCCGGGTTCGAAAATCGGGATGAAGCCCTGATTGAGCCGCTCCACCTTCGCTGCATCGATGTCGACGCACACCACCTCGTGCCCGACTTCCGCGAGCACCGCGGCCTGGACGAGACCGACATAGCCAATTCCAAACACCGTCAAGTTCATTCGGTTCTGTTCCTGTTTAAGGCCGGGCCGCAGAACGGCCCGGCCAGTTCAGATGTGCCCAGGCCCTCATGGGCCTGGATGTTGTGCATGATCTTATCCCAAAAGCGGTTCCCCGTTTCTGGGGATCATGCCTAGTTGCTGTTACTTATGCTGCACGCCAGCGATTCCGGGAACTGGCACGGCTGGCCCAAGGCGGTGAAGGCGACGCGCTTGACCTCCATGGTCACCTTGCGGCCGGGATCGGCGAAGGCGCCCATCCAGTTGGTCAGCTTGTCGCTGCCCCACAGGCTGAAAAAGATCTTCTGCGGATTGGTCGGCAATTCGTCCGGATTGGTCACTTCGTTGACCAGCTTGCCGTTGACGTACCAGCGCAGCCGGTCCTTCTCCCAGACGAAGCCATAATCGTTAAAGCCCTTGTCGGCGCCGCCCCCGACATCGACCAGCTTGCCGTTCTTCGGCTTGCCCTGGATATAGCTGTTCACCTGGACTTTCGACGGATCCTTGGTGAGCACCTCGAAGTCGATCTCGTCCCAGGGCTTTTTGTCCTGCGGCCCGATATAGGTGAAGAACGCGGCGTTGAGGCCCGAGCCGCTATCGGTCTTCATCCGCGCCTCGTAGACGCCATAGCCATAGCGCTGCTTGGTCTGGATCTCGGCGCAGGCGAACTCGCGATCCTTCAGCTTGCGTTTTTCGAAGCTCAGCGAAAGCACGCCGTCGGAAAGCCGAACAAGGTCCTTCGACCAGGTGCAGTTCTGGTGATTGCCGTTGTTCCAGCCGTCGGAGACGAACCAGCGCGAACGGTCGAAGTTCGAGAAATTGTCGACGAAGGAGGGCGCGCTCTGCATGTCCTCAGCATGCGCCGGATGCGGGGCGGCCGAGACTGCGGCTGCAACGGCGAGCAGCGCGCCTGCCAGGCTTGGCCAAGGACTGCGTGACCCATTCGAGCGCGGACGCGGCGTGCCGCAAGCCGCCGCGATGGACGTGTTGTTCGAATCTGCGTTCATGACAAACTCACCTTGTGTTGTCCGCCCCAACCCAAAGTCACTTCCGGCCCGCCTCAGCGAGCCGCTTCCGATCTTCCGCCCTTTGAACTCCTTTATGGTCTCGTATCGATGATGTTGTCCGTGGATACCCTCAGCCTCGTCCCGCGGACTTCGCCAATCCGGTCTGCGCTTTGGCCTGCTGCGGGCCGTCGACAATCGCGTCGAGCGAACGACGCAGTTCCTTCATCAAGCCTTTCTGGCGAGTGAGCTCGGCGATGCGCCGCTCGTAGTTCAGGATCGCGCCGGTCATCGCACTGACGTCCGACGACTTATCCGTCGAGGCAGAGCCGTTCTCCATCGCCTCGACCAGGAAGGCCGCGTTAGTCGCCGTCGACCGATAGCGATTCTCCAGCCCGGTTTTCTCTGCTTCGATCTCGGCGCCGATTTGGTCGAACAACTTCGCCAGACGGTCGAAACGCTGGAGATCGGTCTGCCGGTCGCGGACCGGGTCTCTGGATCTGAAGCCAAAAATCGAAGCCATTCGATTGGCCTTTCGCAATTGCTGCACCGCAACATAGACTGCCATTCTCGAGGCAAGTAGGCAACCTCGTAGTTTCGGAAAGCGGATTTTTTTGGAAACGGCTCAACGCCGTTGCCGTCGTCCGATCATTCCTTCGCGGCACTTGTCGCCGACATCAGGAAGCGCATCGGCGGCACTTGCTGCTTTGCAGCAATGCCGGTGCGGCGGAACAACGCGTCCAGCTTGTCGGCGGCCACGCCGCGAACGATCGGGATCAGATTGGACTGGCTGGCGAAAGCGTAGGCGGCGGCCGATGCCAGGCCGCGCTCCGCCTTCACGTCAAGGAAATTGCGCAGCCGGTATTTGTCACGCACATGGCGCTCGTGGCGCCGCAAGGCGGCCTTCGAGGCTTCCGGCAAGTTGCCGAGCGCCAGCAGCGCCAGATCGGCATCCGCAAGCCGCTTCAGATCCTGCGTCCTGTGACGGCCGCTCAGCGAATCGGCGCGGACGATCGCGCCATAGCCGCAAGACTTGATGACCTTGAAACGCGCTCCGCAGGCGACGGCGCGCGCATAGAGCTCGTAATCCTCGCCGAGCCGCAGGTTCTCGTCATAACTCAACCCGTGCCGGTCGAGGAACGCCCTGCTGATCACCGGCTTGAGGAAGCCCAGCTCGCCGCGCAGCACGCGGCGGCGAGAAATGTTGCCTTCGACGAAGCGCTCGAAGTCGAGGAATTGCGGTTCGGGCGCAAAGGAAGGAGCCGCGACCTTGGCGGGATCGGCCGCCGCATCGTCCCTGATCAGCATGATATTGTCGGCCGCGAAATCCCAGTCGGCACTGGCGAACAGCCGGCGAAAGCGGCCCTCGAGGAAAAAATCGTCGGCGTCGAGGATGCTGATGAAAGGCGAGGCGGAGGCCTTGATCGCTGCGTTGCGGGCGAAGGAGGGACCTTGGTTGACGTCGAGACGCATGACCGAGAGCCGGCCGCTGCCGTCATCGGCGGCGCGCGCCACATTCTGGGTGTCGTCGGTGGAGGCATCGTCGACCACGACGACTTCCGCCACCTCCGGCTCGCGCAGAGCCGAAGCGATGGCGACCTGTATGGTCCGCGCCGCGTTGCGGGCGGCGATGATGACGCAGACCCTGGGGGTCGTCACGGGCATGTTTCACCTTTCAATTGCGTGAGTGACAGCCCGCCCATGGCCCTGAATGTGAAACCGGTCTTCATCCGTTGCTCCGCATCGGCGCGGCGACGGCCGGCCGCTCGAAGATGCGCCGGCTGAGATCGGCGGAGGCCGCCCACCCGGCTTCGGCCAGATAGCGCACCGGCTCGCGGCCGCAGAGCTCCCATAGCACCGTCCGCCGCTGCGGCCAGCGCAACGACGACAGCCAGGGCGCGATCACCATGTGGAAAAGGTCGGCATTGTCGATGCGCGCCAGGATCCGTGTGGCGCGGTCCGAAAGCAGCGTGGCGGTGCCGCCAAGCAGGACATCGGCAGCGCGCAAACCAAGCAGCAGCGTGTCGGCAAGGCCTTGCTCGGCGGCATGGTCGAGCACCATCTGCTGCTCGGTTTCGCTCAACCGACTGGAAGCCGCCCTGACGTCGCAGACATAGCCGGCGCAAGGATCGCGGTTGAAGAAGGCCTTGGCGACACTGATGCAGGACAAGAGCAGCATGTCGGGCGCCGAAATCAAAGGCATGGTGGTTCCGGCAACCTTGATCTCGCGCTTGCGGCGCAGGAAGCCGTCTATGTCGCGCGGACTGGGCGAGCCGGGCTGCTGCAGCCGGTGGTGGAGATCGACCGTGGCGGCCCGAACCCCATCGTCGCGGACCATATGCTGCTCGCCGAGGAAGCGCACCCACCAGACCGAGCGCGACTTGCCGGCGACCTCGTAGCCGGCGGAGCGGAGGGCCTCGCGGGCGGCGAAGAAACCGGACGGCGAAACCAGTATGTCGACGTCGCCGGATGGCTTCATGAAATGATCACCATAGAGCAATTGCTGCTGCAGCGGCCCCTTCAGGAAGACGAAGTCGACCTGCCTGTCCCGCAGCACCCGATGGACGGCGATCGAATCGCCGATGCAGGCGGCGTTCATCGACATGGTGCGCCGGCGATAGCCATCGAGCCATGCGAGCAATTCGGCAGGCGTCGCGGCGGCGGCCCCGTGCAAGAGGGCCTTGAGCAAAAAGACCGCGACCTTGTTCAACCTCGCAATGTCGGCGACGTTGGCCACGGAGATCGCCGGAGCCGGCATGCCGCCATGGTCGGCGGCTCCCGCAGCCGGGTTGAAGAACAGCCGCAGACAGGCCTGCACATAGGCGACTTCGTCGGCGCAGCCGGACGCACGCAGCCTGTCGTAGGAAGCATCCTGCACGGCCATGCCCGATGTCGTTCTCCACAAAACCGCCCGCGGCGTTTATACCGCAACTGCGAAGAAAAGCATCGGCAAAAATCAGAACGGTTATCCAGCGAGTTCCGAGGCGGCCTCGCTTCTGCAACCTTCGCGTTCAGGTTCACCGTGTCGCCGATCACTTTTGAAGACAGGCCCGGCGGGCCGCGACGTGACCCAGCAACCGGTATCTTCCGCGCTATTTTCTTCGCAGCTGCGAGGCCGCCATTTGAGTTCGGAAACTTATTCGAACCAAATCAAATGCTTACTTAAACGGCAAAAAAGCAGCCTTGAGCGCCCGGACGATACCGGTCCAAAATGTAAGGCCGGTGACGTCATCAATCGACGACTGCCGCCGCAACCGAGAATTGATTAATGCCTAGTAAATCAGACTTGACTCATAAATGTTGCCGTGCAGCAATTGCAACGCAGCATAGAAATGTGCTGGCGGCATTCTGAAGCCGCTTCCAGTCCTCAGTTGGAGAGTAAAATGGAACAGAATGTTGAGAAGCAACAGTACGAGACCCCCAGCCTGACGGTTCACGGTTCGATCGAAACGATCACGCAGGGCGGCGCTGGTACGACAGCGTTGGACGCGGCATTTCCCGCGCACACGCCGTTCGACCAGCTCACCTTCTCCTGAGGTTGCACGCGTTCGGAGTTGTCGGATTTTGGGGCTCCGAGCGTTTCTTTTAAACAGGTGAGCCGGGGGGCTCATGCCTCCCGGCTTCCTGGCCGGGCGATCGCAGGCAACCGATCCCGGTCCAGGTCGGAAGACGCGTGGCGTTCAAGAATGAGGTTTTAGGATGCACTGGAACCCATCGGACCATGACCGCGTGGTCGCGACCGGCGACGCGGTGGCTTGCGAATTCGGCAACGGACTGGCGCTGCTCCATCTCAAATCCAACATCTACTACAGCCTGAACGGCGTCGGCGCCTACATCTGGGAGCTGATCCAGGAGCCACGACCGATCCTCGACATAAGAAGCGCCGTGATCGCGCGCTACGATGTCGATGCCGAGCGCTGCAAGGCCGATGTAGAAGGCTTGCTCAAGGGGCTGATCGAAGCCGGGCTTGCGAGGCTCCACCATGAGGAACTGGCCTAAGATCCTCTCCCTTAGCGGCCCGGAGATGCTGTTTCTGGCGCGTTGTCTGGCCGTGGTCAGCGCCGTGCGGATCGGGCTGACGCTTTGCTCCTACAACCGAGTGCGCGCTCTGGTGACCCGGCTGGAGGCGAGAGGCGATGCCGATATCGCCGATCTGCGGCGGATCGCATGGGGCGTCGCCGCCGCCGCAAGGTTCGTGCCCGGCGCCAGTTGCCTCACCCAAGCCCTCGCCGGACAATATCTGCTTGCCCGCCAAGGCAATGCCTCCAAGATCCGCATCGGCATCGAGCGCGGGACCGGCGAGGAGCTCAAGGCGCATGCCTGGCTGGTCAGCGGCGACCACATCGTGCTTGGCGGCTCGGTCAACGGCTTCACCCATCTCGTCGATCACGGGCAATAAGCCATGAGCGGCATCGCCGGAATTCTGCTGAGGCAAGACGGCGGACCCGCCCAAGCGACCGACATCCAGCAGATGCTAGCGCACATGCGCCACCGGGCCCGCGACGGCAGCTCGTGGTGGACGGCGGGAAGCGTGGCGCTTGGCCATGCCTGGCTCGATACGACGGGCGAGAACGGCCCAGGCCCGCTGATCATGGCCGGCGGCAAGCTCGCCATCACGGCCGATTGCCGGCTGGACAACCGCGACGAGCTTCTGGCGCGGCTCGGCGCAGGCGACCGGCCGGTCACCGACGCGATGCTCCTGATGCAGGCCTATCTCACATGGGGCGAGGCCTGTCCGACCCATCTGCAAGGCGATTTCGCCTTCGCGATCTGGGACGCCGAGCGCCGGGCGCTGTTTTGCGCCCGCGACCATTTCGGCATCAAATCTTTCCATTATCACTCGACCGCCAGGCGCTTCGCTTTTGCCTCGGAGATCGGCCCTCTCCTTGCTCTGGACGGTGTCGGCACACGCATCAGCGAGCATCAGATTTCCGGCTTCCTTGCCGGATTGCCCGACGATCCGCAGTCGACCCAGTATGCCGAAATCTTCCGATTGCCGGCCCGCCATATCCTGACGGTGACGGACAGCCAGGTGACGCTTCGTCCCTACTGGCAGGTCGAGCCTTCGCCCAGGCCGCTGCGCCCGGATGCCATTGAGGAGTTCAGGCATCTCTTCTCACAGTCGGTGCGGAACCGGATGCGCGGCACGCCCGCCATAGGCGCGATGCTGAGCGGCGGCCTCGATTCGTCCTCGATCGCTGGCGTCGCCGGCATGCAAGCGGCCGCGGAGCACAGACCGCGGCTGAAGACCTTCTCGCTGGTCTTCGATAAGGACTCGCCGATGGACGAGAAGCCGTTCATCGACGCGGTGCTCGACCGGCACAGGCTCGACGGCACGATGATTTCCGTTGGCAACTACGCGCCCTTCGCCGAGTTCGAACGCATCCTGGAGGAGCAGGAGGGGACGTTCCTCGCCCCCGGCCTGTCGTTGACCCGCAGCATCTACCGGACGGCAGGTGCCGAGGGGGTGAAGGTGCTGCTCGACGGTCATGGCGGCGACGAGGTCGTTTCGCACGGGCACGGACTGCTGCATGAGCTCGCCAATGCCGGCCGATGGCTTGCGCTCTGGCGCGAGCTTCACGGCGCCTCCGGCACCTATGGCGAAGGCATGCTCGCCATGTATTTCCGATTCCTGACCGTCTATGGACCGGCATGGCGAATCGCCAGGTGGCGAAGCCGGATGAACCGGCTTCTGTCCGGGCTGCGGCTAAAGACCGCCGCACAGGCGCGCGTCCCCGCCTGGGGCGCCCTGGTCAATGCCGAGCTTGCCAGGCGAACCGACCTCGTCGACCGCTTCCACCGGGCCGGCTACATGCCACCAAGCGTGAGCGCCAGCGAGGCGCTCACCCATCGCTGGGTACTCTCGACCGGACTGGTGCCGCACGCCTTCGAAGTGCTGGACAAGGCCGCCGCCAATTTCGGCGTCGAGCCGCGCTATCCGTTCTGGGACAAGCCGCTGGTCGAGTTCTGCCTGGCGTTGCCCGGCGAGGAAAAGCTCCGCAACGGCTTCGGCCGCCATGTGCTGCGCCGGGCGATGGAAGGTGTGCTGCCGCCGGCGGTGCAGTGGCGGCGGGACAAGATCGATTTCACCGCCAACCTGGTCAACGGCATGCTCCGCAACCATCGCGACCTTCTGGACACCGTACTGGCCTCCGAGGGCGACCGCATCGCGCCCTATGTCAATCTGAGCGAAGTCAACGCCGCCTATGCGCGGCTGCTGCAAAAACCAGACGAAGCCGCGCCGCTCGATGTGCAATATGTCTGGCGCTCGATCTCGCTGTCGCTCTGGCTGCGGCGGATCCAGCCGATGGGTAGCCTTGCATGAAGGGTTCAGCCGCTCCCATCGCGACCAAGCCGGATCCCGACATCGGGCCCGAAGATCTGAGCGGGCGCGTTCGCCGCTTCTACAAAGCCTATGGCCTGACGATCAGCTCCGAGGTGGCGCTGCCGGAGTTGCAACCGACGGTGCCGGCGCCGCCCGATATCGCGATCGCAGTCGGCCCGGTCGACTTTCCCAGGCCTGCAATGGAAGGCGGAACCGCCTTTCGCTTCGGGCCGACGCGCCAGTATCTGTCTTGGCAAGCCGTCGGCACCTTCCTGATCAGCGATGCTTCCAGGATCGATGTCGATCCGGCGCCGGGCATCGACGATCCGCTGCTCGCCTTCCCGCTTTTGGGTCCGGTGCTGGCGCTCACCCTGCATCAGCGCCGCCTGCTCGTCCTGCACGCCAGCGCAATCGCCGTTGGCGGCCAAAGCGTGGTCTTCATGGGCGACAAGGGCGCCGGCAAGTCGACGATTGCGGGCGCGATGATCCGCGCCGGTCACCTTCTGCTTACCGATGATGTTGTGGCGCTCGATCTGTCCGACCGTTCGCGTATGATGATTTTGCCTGGTTTTCCGCAGCTCAAGCTTGCAACGGACGCCGCCGACGCCATCAGAATCGGACAGGCGGAGGTGCGGCCGCAGGTGCATCCGCAGATCAAGAAGGCGCAGCACCGTCTCCATGACGGATTTTCAGATGAAGCAGCGCCCCTTGCGCGAATCTATATGCTGAAGCGCGGCGAACGGGCGGCGATCACGCCGCTGCCAGGCGCCGGCGCCCTGCCGGCGATCATCAAGTTCTCCTACGTCACCCGGTTCGGTCGGCAGGCGCTGGTCGGCGATTTCGCTTCTGCGCATCTCGGCCAGTGCGCGCAGCTAGCCGCCAAGATCGGCGTCGGCCGTCTCGAAGTGCCGGCAGGGCTGGAGCGGATCGATGAGGCCGTCGCCCTGATCGAGCGCGATCTGGCCTACGGCACGCAGGCTAGGTGAGCGGAGCATGGCCTGGTCCTCGAAACTTCGCCTGTCGCTCTTGCGGGATGTCGCCGGCTTCGGCGGCGTGATGGCGCAGATCGGCGGGCGGCGCACGCTGACGGCGCTGGCCTTCCTGATCCTGGGAAGCCTGACCGAGGGCCTCTCGATCCTGCTTGTGATCCCGCTCCTGCACCTGATCGGCAATGCCGACCAGGATTTTGCCGTGCGTGTGCCAGGCGCTCTACGCTGGCTTTTACCTGGCGGAACACTGTCGCTTGCGACGGTGCTCTGTCTGCTCGTCGGACTGGCGGCGCTGCAGGCGATGTTCAACCGCTTCAAGTCGCTCTACATGGCGCGGCTGCTCTACGATTTCGTCAATCGTGTGCGCATGAACCTGTTCGAGAGCATCGGCAGGGCGCGCTGGGGCGTCTTCACCCGCATGCGCGGCTCCGATCTCGACCACGCGCTGACCGGCGACATCGACAGGGTGCAGGCGGCGGCTTTCTCGCTGCTGATGCTCGCCCAGACGACGCTGCTGCTTGCCGGCTACCTCGTTGTCTCGCTGTTCATCTCACCGGTGATGACGTCCTTCGCCATTCTCGTCGGCGTGATCCTGTTCGTTGCACTGCAGCCCTTCCGTGCGCGTGCCACCGCATATGGCCGTGTGCTGACGAGCAGCCGCCAGGACCAGTACCGCACGGTCTCGGAGTTCCTTGGCGGCATCAAGGTGGCCAAGAGCCTGAATGTGGAAGCGGGCTATTTCGCGCAGCTCCGAGCGACACTCGAGAAGATGAAAGCGGACAACGTCGCCTATGTCCGCAACAGCACCATCGGCACCGCGCTGTTCCAGGTGGCGAGCGTCATCGGGCTCAGCCTGTTCATCTACATCGCACTGGTGCGCTTCCATCTGTCGCTTGCGGAAATCGTCGTGCTGCTCTTGGTCTTCATGCGGGTCGCGCCGCGCTTCATGGATATGCAGACGCAGGCGCAGCAGGTTCTGATCAACCTGCCGGCATACACCGCCATGCAGGCTTTGCAGGCGCGCTTCGACGCCGAGCGCGAGACGGAGCCCGGCGATGCCGGGCAGGACGCAAGGCTTTCGCTCGACACCGGCCTCAACGTCCGCGACGTCTCGTTCGCCTATGGCGATGGAAAGCCGGTGGTCGGCGGCATCACCTTCAGCCTTCCCGCCGGCAAGGTGACGGCGCTGATCGGTCCGTCCGGCTCGGGCAAGAGCACGATCGCCGACATGCTGCTTGGGCTGCTCGAGCCGACCGAGGGCAGTATCCTGGCGGATGGCGCCGAGATTACCGCCAAAAACCGCAGGGCGTGGCGCGATCAGGTAGCCTATGTGCCGCAGGACGTGTTCCTGCTGCATGACACCATCGCCGCCAATCTGCGCCTGGCGGCGCCGCGGGCCGAAGACGAGGAACTCTGGGCCGCGCTGCGCAAGGCGCATGCGGCCGATTTCGTGGAGCGGCTCGACCTGCGGCTGGAAACCGTGGTGGGCGACCGCGGCGTCAGGCTCTCGGGCGGCGAACGCCAGCGCATCGCGCTGGCGCGAGCGCTGCTGCGCAGGCCTTCGCTGCTCATCCTCGACGAGGCGACGAGCGCGCTCGACTGGCAGAATCAGTCGCTGATCGCCCAATCGATCGACGGGCTGCGCGGCCAGATGACCATCCTCACCATCGCGCACCGGCCATCGATGATCGCCTTCGCCGACTGGGTCGTGGCCATCGAGAACGGGCGTATCGTCGAGGTCGGGCAATATCAGCAGCTGAAGGCAAAGTCAGGCAGCCGGCTGGCCAGGATGCTCTCCGGCGAACGGGCCGAACGGGACGCCGAGACGTCGGCCGACAAGACATTGGCGGACAGGGCACCGCTTCCTGCGCCCGCTGAACGGTCAGCGGAGACTGCCGCGCCTGGCGGTTAGCTTTTCGCCCTCGGCCACCTTGATGCCGCGGTCGGCCTCCCGCGCCTTTTCGGCGGACATCGGCCTGCTCCTGGCGATCATCGCATAGACCAGAAGGAAATAGCCCGCCTGAATGATGACGGCGCAAATGACGGCACGCATGATTATGGTGCCAGGCGATGCTCCGTCGAAGTAGGACCAGCCGACCACGATCGCGAGCGCGAATAACATTCCGACGATGAATTTTGGCAAAGACATGCTCGTCGGCCCGTCAACCGACACAAGCATGCAAAAGCAGTGACTTACCCACCCGCGTAACTCCCCGTTGCGCCAAAGAGCTATTTCTGGCTGCCCAATTCGGCCGGTTGCTTCCGACCTTCCTGACCCATCCAAACTATGACAGAAACAGTTTGCGACTCTATTAAGGCGAGACCTTTGCAACAAGGCCAAATGCAGGTGATTTCCAACGGTTTCGCGGCATCGACTCCGCCATGCTGCGACGCACACTCCGGCATCGCCGCCTATTCACCACAACGAAACCCTCGATAGTAGAACGCAAAACATTAATTAGTATTTTACGCCAAGAACTTACCGGAGCGAGTGATTCTTACGCCCTGCAACCGCCGCTCGTCTGCAGCAAAGAATGCACTGCCCAAAAACAGCCCAAAAGCGGTACTACATTTCCCAAAAATTCTCTCACCTTGTCATAAACATGCCACAAAGGCCAAAATTTGGGCATGGCAGGTTTATTATTTAGTCAATTCATGACGCAAACATTTCACGCGGATGGGAAATTGTGTGTTGCGCTGCAACATTTTTTTGGTATCGTGCCGTAAACCATCCGTTCAACGTATGGAGCTTCTGCATGAGGGACGTCGCCAAGTCGGCTAATGCGGCTTTTTCGCAGGCCGGCATTGATTTTCCACCCCCCATCGGCGGTCTGCTCAAACGCAGCTTCGATATCGTCGGTTCCCTGGCGGGCCTGGTTCTGCTCAGCCCGCTCTTCCTGATGGTCGCCCTGCTGGTCAAACTTTCCGACGGCGGGTCGATCTTCTATGGCCACAAGCGAATCGGTCGCGGCGGAAGGATCTTCGCCTGCCTCAAATTCCGCACCATGGTGCAGGACGGCGAGCGGGTGCTGGCCGCGCACCTCGCCGCCAACCCCGACGCCGCCGCCGAATGGGCGGCGACGCGCAAGCTGAAGAACGACCCGCGCGTGACGCGTGTCGGCGCGGTGTTGCGAAAGCTCAGCCTCGACGAGCTGCCGCAAATCATCAACATCCTGCAAGGCGACATGAGCCTGGTCGGGCCACGCCCGGTCGTGCGCGACGAGCTCGAAATCTACGGCAGTGCCGCTGTCTATTATCTGAAGTCGCGCCCCGGCCTCACCGGGCTGTGGCAGGTGAGCGGGCGTAACGACGTGTCCTACGACACGCGCGTCGCCTTCGATCGCCACTATGTCGAGAACTGGTCGATGGTCGAGGACATCCGCATCATCGTGAAGACCGTGCCTGCCGTGTGGATGTCGCGCGGCAGTTATTGACCGACGGGCCTGCCCCGCCGAACTCGGGGCAGGCATCCGGCAGTGATCTCATCGGGCGGATGGGGCCAACGCGGATCGGAAACGCTCTTTGAAAAAACACCCCTTTGGACTCCTTTCCAAGGCGCCGAGCCGGTTTGCGGCCGTGGCGCTTGTGATGTGTCTCGCGTCGCCGCAGATGGCGACGGCCGACGACTACAAGCTCGGCCCGCAAGACAAGCTCAACATCCGTGTGGCGGAATGGCAAACGGTCGACGGCACGTTCCGCGACTGGTCGGCCATCAATGGCGACTATTCGGTCGGCCCCGCCGGCACGCTGTCGGTGCCGTTCGTCGGCGAGATGCAGGCGGCCGGCAAGACGACGTCGGAGATCGCTGCGGCGATCGGGCTTGCACTGCAGCGCAAGCTGGCGCTGCCCGACAAGCCCGAGGCATCGGTCGAAATGGCGCAGTTCCGGCCATTCTACATTTCGGGCGAGGTACAGAATCCCGGCCAGTTTCCCTATGTGCCCGACCTGACGGTGCTGAAGGCGGTGAGCATCGCCGGCGGCATCCGGCGCAGTGCCGACTACGGCCCTCAGCTCGGCAAGGACCTCGTCACCGCCAAGGGTAATTTCGACATCTATGACGACCAGCGGCTGCGGCTGCTCATCAAGCGCGCCCGCATCGATGCGGACCTGGCCGGCAAGACGAGCTTCGATATTCCGAAGGAGGTCGAGGGCGATCCGAGAGTGCAGGCCATCGCTGCCGATGAAATGCAGATTCTCACGGCCGACCAGAAGGCCTTGAAGCTGAAGCTGGACGCGCTTGACGACCTGAAAGGGGTTCTGCAGGGCGAAATCGAATCGCTGCAGAAGAAGATCGCCAACCAGCAGCAGCAGGTCGATCTGGCGCAGCAGCAGCTCAGCAGCATCGGTCCGCTGGCGCAGAAGGGCCTGGTCAACAATGCGCGGCTGCTCGATTCGAAACAGTCTGTGGCCGATCTGCAGGGCAAGATCCTGGACTATGAGACGGCCGTGCTTACGGCCAAGCAATCGATCAGCAAGGCTGATCAGGACGCCATCGATGCCCGCAACACGCTTAACTCCAACCTGGCCGCCAGCCGGCAGCAGGCCGAAGCCGACCTGAACGAGGCGACGCTGAGGGTAGGAATGCAAAAGGGCCTGATCGCCCAGGCGTCGGATCCCGCGACGATGGCTGCCGTCACCGGCAGCGGGGAACCGACCCTGCTCTACTCGCTGGTGCGGGTTGCCGACGGCAAGACCAGCGAGGTCGACGCCAAGGAAGACACGCCGGTGCTGCCGGGCGACGTGATCAAGGTCAAGCTGGCGCCGACGGCCAGCCAATAGCGTCACCGGTTCGGGCCTTTCAGCACGGCCCGAGCGATGGAGGCGGGAGGAACATGTCAGGCTCGCTCGCGCGACGGCGCGGGCGAGAAATCTGTTTGCACCGCTAAGGCATAGAATGCAGCCCGCCGCTCCGCGTCACGTCTACCTCAACCTCGACGCCATTCGCGGCGTGGCCGCGATCAGCGTGATGCTTTATCACTTCTCGCCGTTCCTCGCCGGCGGCAAGGTACTGCCGTCGAGCTATCTCGCGGTCGACCTGTTCTTCCTGCTCAGCGGCTTCGTCATCGCCCACGCTTACGATCGCAAGATCGAGAACGGCATGGGCTTCGGCACGTTCCTGGCCATCCGCCTGATACGCCTCTATCCGCTCTATCTCGCCGGCACGCTGCTCGGCTGCTTCTATCTGCTGATCAAGAACAGGCTGATCCCAACGGAATACATACCCTTGTCCGAGATCGGCACGCAGCTGACGACGGGCATGCTGTTCATTCCGCTGGTCGGCGAGGTCTACCACACGATCTTTCCGCTCAATCCCGCCTCGTGGTCGCTGTTCTTCGAGCTGATCGTCAACATCGCCTACGCCGCCATCTTCTTCCTGCTGTCGAGGCGCGTGCTGACGGCGCTGGTCGCTGCCAGCCTGGTGCTGCTGATCATCGCCTCGGTGATCGCCGGCACGCTCGATTTCGGCATGACCGGCAAGACCATCATCAGCGGGCTGCCGCGCGTGTCGTTCTCCTTCTTCCTGGGCGTGCTCTTGTGCCGTTCGATGGCGCGCTACCAGGACAGCCTCGGCTTCCTGCGGCGCGGCTGGTGGGTCGAGGCCGCGATCCTGCTCACGCTGATCGTCTTCGCGATTGCACCCGCCGGCAGCGCGCGCGTCGCCTACGATCTCGCCTCTATCGCCATCGTCTTCCCGATCATGGTGGTGACCGGCGCCGTGGCGCCGACCGCGCCGCGCCTGGCAGGCTTCTATGGCTGGCTGGGGCGGATTTCCTACCCGATCTACATCATCCACACGCCGATGCTGATGATCATCGCCGGCGCCGGCAAGGCGGTATCAGTGGACCCGTTCGCGCATCATCCCTGGTTCGGCATCGCGATGGCCGTCGCGGTCATCGTCATCGCCGACGTCGCCACCCGTATCTATGACGAGCCGGTGCGCCGCTTCCTGCAGCGGCAGATGCAGCGCTCGCGGGCCGTGGCCTAAGGTCTGTTGAGATTCAGGTGACGCCGGCCTGCGAACGGCGAGTTCCTCCGTTTCCGGCCTTCGCCGACCGAAGGCATTCACGAATGGCGCGGCAGCTAAAGCGCGTCGCGATCTTTCAGATTCGCTCCCTGCGCTTTAGGTTTTTGATTCTACGCATGTCTTTGTCCCGAAACCGGTCCCACTTTCGGGAGACATGCTTTAAATTAAGGCTACGGCCGGCGTAGGCCGGTGCTCACGGACTTCAAGCACGCTCCGCTCCGGCCTTCGCCGGCCGAAGCCCTCATAAGTGTCTCCGCTCCATAAAGGCTACGGCCGGCGCATGCCGGTTCTGGGAAGCCACCTTTCTCGGCTCGGCCTGACCTGAATCTCAACAGACCTTACAGCGGCTCGGCTCTTTCCGAACGGAAGACTGGCCCACATTTTTCCCTGGAATTTGCTGCAGCCGGTCAGACCGGAGCCGGCATGTGGCCGGCTGCCGGCTTTTCATCATGGACCGGGATGGCAACCCGCCGTCGCCTGGCAACCGGCAGCGGCCTCAGCTTGAACAGGCCGTAATAGACGATGAAGGAGGCCATGAAGTAAGGGCCGAGGATCTCGACCTCGAAAAAGGAGCGGATCAGCATGAGCCCGACAACACCGGCGAGCACCACCGAATCGGCGCTCCAGGCGCCGAACACCACCTTCGATAAATGACCGTAGAAGGCGCGCAGGATGATCAGCGCCAGCATGGTGACGCCGACGAAGCCGACCTCGACCAGGGTCTCGACATAGGTGTTGTGGAAGTGGAAGCCGGTGCGGGTCGTGATGTAGAACTCCGCCCACAACCGTTCCGGATCGGCGAAGCCTTGCACCCAGTAGGCGGCATAGCCGTAGCCAAGCAGCGGATGCAGCTGCGCCGCCTGCCAGCCCTGCTGCCAGAGATAGGTGCGGCCGGTCAGCGTCGAATCCTTGCCGAAGATGCCGAGCACGACATCCAGCAGGCCAAGGTTCAGCGCGGCCGCAACGCCGCCCACCAGGGCGGCACCGCCGACCACGAACAGCACGCGGCGGTAGCGCCGCGACAGGACCCTGCTCATGGTCAGCAGGATGACGATGCCGAGCACCGCCGGCAGCGAGGCGACCGATGTCGCCGAATGGGCGATCGCCAGCATGTATGCCGATAACAGGATGATCGGCGCGGTCCAGAAGAAGCTCAGCCAGTTGCGCCGGTAGAACATCAGAAAGACGAAGGACAGAAAGATGCCGAGCGACGAGAAGAAACCGACCTGGTTCTTGGAGGCGAAGGCGCCGACGAAATTGAAGGTGCCGTCGATCGTGTCGAGTGCGTAAGCGTTGACTTTCAATGAATAGAGCAGGACGAAGAAGATGCCGATCAACGAGCCCAGCACCAGCGTGCGGACGCTGATGGTGCGGGCCGCGATATAGGCACAGACGATATGCGAGGAATACTGCACCGCCGCACGCGCGCTGATGCCGGCGGCCTGAGACCAGAAGACCGACAGGCAGATATAGGCTGCGAAGAGTATCGGCAGCCAGGCGTAGGAGAGCTTCCAGGTGAAGCGCCTGTAGTCGACGAAGAGCAGCGGCAGCCAGACCGCGTAATAGGCAAGGATCAGGATCTGGCCGAAATTGCTGGAATAGGCAAAGGCAAAGACGGAGATCACCACGGCAAAGGCGCCATAGGCCTTGTTTGCCTCAGGATCGAGCAGAATGGATTTCGGTATCTTCATGCCGGATTTTTGTCCGTTCAGCCTTAAGAGCGGTTCAGCAACTGCTAGCCGGCGCAAGCCAATGTTCAGCCCAGCCGGGTCTCATTGTGCACTGCAGCATATCTATCGCCCTATCGCCGGGGGCTCAACCGGAAATGTTGTCACCGGCAAAAAGGGGGCGGTCATCCAAGCCATGTTGCACAGCGAAAAGGCCGGAATGGGGCGGGTTTCAAGCCAGCGCTGATCGAGCGACGGCCGCCTGGATGAGCCGGTCGGCCAGGATCGCGAGAAAGGCGATGGACAGGCCGGCGATCAAACCCATGCCGGCATCGGCCTTGCCGAGCGCGACATAGACCGCTTGGCCGAGATCGCGAGTGCCGACAAGGGCGGCGATCGCCAACATCGAGAGCGCCGCCATGATGGTCTGGTTGAGGCCCAGCATGACGACCGGCAGCGCCAGCGGCAGCTTGGCCTGCAGCAGCGTCTGCATCGGCGTCGCGCCCATCTGCTCGACCGCCTCGACGACGTCCGCGCGCACATGCCTCAGCCCGTGCTCGACATAGCGGATCGGCGGCACGATGGCGTAGAGCATGATGGCGATCAGCGCGGTGAACTCGCCGACCTTGAAGAACATCAGCGCCGGAATGAGGAAGACGAATTGCGGCATGGTCTGCAGCGCGTCGCAGATCGGCTTCAGGATGCGCGAGACGCGGTCGCTATGCGCCGCCCACGTCCCCAGCGCGCCGCCGACAAGCAGGCAGAGCAGCACCGCCAGCGTGCAGAGATAGAGTGACTGCACGAGTTGCGGCCATAGCCCGTTGACGAGGATCAGCGCGAAACCGACGAGCGCGAAAAGGCCGAGCCGCAGCCCCGCGACCTGCCCGGCAAGGAGTGCTGTGGCGAGGATGAAGACCGGCCAGGGCAGACCGAGGAAACCGGTGTAGAGCATGAGGCCCGCAGCCAGCACTGCTAGTGCCGCCCGCCAGCCGAAACTGCGCATCGACAATGCGGCCAACGCCAGAGCCAGGGCGAAATAGGCGACAATCGCCGCCGGCGACAGCGCAAAGCCCCAGATGGCCGGCGTGGCGGACCCCGAAATACCGACCCGCATCGGCAGAAGCAGGCAATAGAGGACCGCGTTGCGCACGCCGTCGAAGAACCAGGCATAGTCGCGCACGATCCCAAGCAGCCACTGGTTGACGGCGCCCATCTCCATGCGCAGCCCGGTTTCCGGCAGAAGCGTTGCAGCCGGCGCGGCGAGATGGATGACGACCGCGAGGCCCAGAGCGAACAGCAGCGACAGGACCAGCCGACGCGGCGTCATCCACCGCATGGCGCCCGTCGGCCCGGTCTCGGGCTCCCTGGCGAAGCCGATGGTGAGCCGGTCGATGAGGATGGCAAGCAGCGCGATCACCAGGCCTGAAAGAATGCTCTGGCCGAACTCGGCCTTGCGCATCGAGGACAGCACCTCCCAGCCGATATCCTCGAAGCCGCCAATGATGGCGGCGACGATGACCATCGACAGCGCCGCCATCGTCGTCTGGTTGAAGCCGACGAGGAGCTGCGGCAGGGCCGTCGGCACCTCGACCTGCCAGAATTGCTGGCGGCGCGTGCAGCCGCTCATCAGCCCGGCCTCGCTGATGGCGGCCGGCACGCGATCGAGGCCGAGCATGGTGTTGCGCACCATCGGCGGCGTCGCATAGATCGCGGAGGCGATCAGTCCGACGACCGGTCCGAAGCCGAACAGAAGCAATAGCGGGATGAGATAAGCGAAGGCCGGCACGGTCTGCATCAGGTCGAGCGCGCCGAGCAGAACCGGGCGCAGTCGCGGCCGCGCATAACCAAGGACGCCAAGCACAAAGCCGAGCACGGTCGAGATCGGCACCGCCAGCAGCACGAGCGCCAGCGTGTTCATGCTCTGCGGCCAGTAGCCGGCGAAGAGGATATAGGCGAGCGCGAGCAGGGCGAAGATGGCGAGCCGGCCGCCGCTCGACTTCATGGCAAGAGCCGCCACGCAAAGCATCACCGCCGGCCAGGGCAGCCAGGCGAGCGCCAGGCGCGCGCCGCGCATCGGCGCATCGAGGAAGGCCGACAGCGCCCGGAACGCCGGCTGGACGACGGCGACGACGGCGTCGGTCGCGGCGTCGACATAGGCGGCCAGCGGCAGCGTCCATTCCTTGGGAAAATTGGCCAGCCAGGGGAAGTCCGCCTTCAACAGCAGACAAAGCGCCGTCAGCACAGCGAGAGCGCACCAGGGAAGGAGGGCCGGATCGACTGCGAACCTCGACGAGGAGCGTAATGCCGCGGCCGGCGCCGTCATGAGTGCGTGCGCCTTGCCTGTTCGCGCTCCAGCACGGCAAGCACCGCGCCGGCGTCGAGCACCGCCGGTGGGCGGTCGCCTGTGCCGGGCACAGTGAAGGCCGCCACACCGGAGGCGAGCTGCGGGATCAGCGCTTCGAGGCTGGTATCGGCGGCGATGGTCTTTTCGGGCAGCGCCGTTCCGTTGGCGGCCTTAGCGATATCGCCCGCCGTGATGACGCGCAGCAGCGGCATGTCCTCTGTGAACTGCGCGACATAGTCGTCGGCGGGATTGAGCACGATGTCGGCCGGGCGGCCGATCTGGACGATCTTGCCGGCCCGCATGATCGCCAGCCTGTCGGCAAGGCGGAAAGCCTCGGCGATGTCGTGGGTGATGAAGATGATGGTCTTCTTCAGCATCTTCTGCAGGCGCAGGAACTCGTCCTGCATCTGGCGGCGGATCAGCGGGTCGAGCGCCGAGAACGGCTCGTCGAGGAACCAGAGTTCCGGCCCGACGGCGAGCGAGCGGGCGATGCCGACGCGCTGCTGCTGGCCGCCGGAAAGCTGATGCGGGAACGAGGCTTCGCGGCCCTCGAGCCCGACCAGCGCGACCATCTCGCGGGCGCGGGCTTCGCGGTCCTTCGCCGGCTTGCCCTGGATCTTCAGCGGGAAAGCGACATTGTCGAGCACACTCAAATGCGGCAGCAGGCCGAAATTCTGGAACACCATGCCCATGGCGTGGCGGCGCAGCTCGATCAGTTCCTTGCCGCTGGCCTGAAGCAGGTTCTTGCCGTCGAGCAGTATCTCGCCGGCGCTCGGCTCGACCAGGCGCGACAGGCAGCGGACCAGCGTCGACTTGCCGGAACCGGAAAGACCCATGATGACGAAGATCTCACCGGTCGCCACCTCGAAGCTGGCATCGACCACTGCCGGCAGATGCGCCTCCGCGCGCAGCCGCTCGGCCAGCGCATCGGGATCGATCACATAGCCGCGCGAGTCGAAATAGTAGCCCGGACGCCGGCCGTAGACCTTCCAGACGTTGCGGCAGGCAAGCTTTATCGGGCGCGCGGCGGCGTTCATCGGTAACTGCCCTCGCCCTGCCCGGTCCCGCATATCGCGGGAGCCAGGCGTTGATTGCCTTCAGCCCTTGCCAGGCACATCGGCGGATTATCCCTTGGCAGCGTCGAGCCAAGGCTTCCACACAGTCTCGTTCTTGTCGATCCACTCCTTGACGACGGCGTCGAGGTCCTTGCCCTGCTTGTCGACGGCCAGCATCATCTTCTCCTGCTCGCCGGCGTCCATCTTGAAAGCCTTGAGGAAGGCATAGGCCGCCGGCCATTTGGCGCCGAAGCCCGACCAGACGATCTTGTCGACGTCCGGAGGGGTGATGCAGTGTTCGTTGGTCTGCTCCTTGCAGGGGGGCATGGTGACCCAGCCGACGTCGTTTTCGGCGAGCGCATAATGCGGGCCCCAGAACATCATCACAAGCGGCTTCTTGGCGGCCTCCGCCGCCTCGAGCTCGGCCACGAGCGCGCCTTCCGAACCGGCGGGCACGGCGGTGTATTGCATGGAATTGTCGGCAATGATGGTCGCCGCGCGCGAGCCCCAGTCGGCGGGGTAGTCGAGGAAGCGCGCGTTGGGCGCGGTCTCCGGCGTCGACAGCGCCTGGATGCATTCCGGCTTGTTGAGCGCCGTCCAGTCCGGCAGGCCGGGGCAGACCTTTTCCATGTATTTCGGATAGATCCAGCCCTCGCGCGTCTTTAGATCGAGCTTGCCGATATCCTCGATCTGCTTGGCGGCAAGCGTCTTGGGGTAGATGTCGCCGACATTGTTCATCCACACTTCCACGGAGGCGCTGAGCGAGCCGTCGGCCAGGCCTGAGAATTGCGGGAAATTGCCGGCGGTGACGTATTCGACCTTGTAGCCGAGCTTTTGCAGAAGCTGCCCGGCGATATGCGTGGAGACATGCGCGCCCGTCCATTCAAGCATGGCGAGCTTGATCGGCTCGTCCTTGGCGCCGAGATCGGCGGCTTGCCCGGCCGTCGTTGCGGCGAGCACCAGCGCCAGGCCAATTCCGACATTTCTCAGTCTGTTCATTGCGTTCGGCATGATGGTTTCCCCTGTTCTGTTTTGGTTTGAGCTGAATTCCATCGTTGATGGCGAGGCCTCCGCAAACCTCTCTTTGCGCGCCCGGCCGCAGGACACTGTCGATCAGTCGGTGAAGCTTATGACGAACCTGCCTTTCGACTGGCCTCTTTCAAGCGCGGCGAGCGCGTCCGAGACTCCGTCCAGCCTGATGGTCTCGACTATGGTTTCGAGAGGTTGCTCTGCATGCATGGTGACCAGCTCGCGCATCTCCTGCCTGGTGCCGACGCTGGTGCCGGTGATGACGACGCCGGTGGCCGTCAGCCATTCCTGGATCAGAGGCACCGGCTGGAAGACCATGGCGGCGGCGATGATCCTGCCGCGAGGGCGGATGCCCGCGAGCATGGCGTCCCAGGTCGCCGTGGTCGGCGCGAAGTTGATGCAGGCGTGATATTTCTCGCCCTTGGCAGCAAGGCGCGAAGAGAGGCCGGAGTCGGCGATTTCGGTTTCCGCCGCACCGTAGCGGCGGGCGATCTCCAGCTTCGCCGGATCGCGGTCGACCGCGAGCACCCTGACGCCGAGCCGGCTGGCGATCTGCACCGCATAGAGGCCGAGGCCGCCGCAGCCGAAGATGACGGCGGTTTCGCCTGCCCTCAGCCCGGCCCGCTTCACCGCGCCGTAAGCGGTGATGCCGGCGCACATCACCGGCGCGGTGGTCACCGGGTCGACGGTCTCGGGCAACGCTACCGCGAACCTGGCGTCGCAAACGATATATTCGGCAAAGGCGCCGGGCACGTTCAGACCATGCGCCCGATGGTGTTGGCAGAAGGACTCGTAGCCATCCAGGCATTCGTCGCAACGGCAGCAGGTGTCGTGGATCCAGGGGACGCCGGCACGATCGCCCAACGCCCAGCCGCTGACGTCGTCGCCGATCGCCTCGACGCGGCCGATGCCCTCGTGGCCCATGACGAAGGGGGAAGGCGCATGCGGCGGAACGCTCTCGCCTCGCCAGATGTGCACGTCGGTGTGGCAGACGCCGCAGGCCTGCAGCCGCACCAATATCTGACCGGGGCCGGCGACGGGACGAGGCACGCTGGTAACGTCGAGCGGCTCGCCGTACCTGCCCAGGACCGCGGCCCGCATCGTTTGTTGGTGGGACGTCATCGATAGTCCGTAAGGCATCTGCTTGCCTTGGCAGCCTAGGCCTGCCAAAATTATATGACAATAGAAAAATTTGTTAGAGCGTACAAAAATTTCGTCGGATATACGAAACCCATGGCGACCAGGACAAAGAAACAAAGGACCCGGATCGAAGACATCAGGCGGGTCGAGTTGATCGAGGCGGCGCACCGGATCTTCCTGCGCGACGGCCTGAAGGGCCTGACGACCACCCGCATCTGCCACGAGGCCGGCATGTCGCAGGGCATCCTGACCTATTATTTCAAGGACAAGGATCAGGTGTTGTTCGAGATGGTGCGGTACGCCAACCGTGTCCTGATGGATGCGGTGGTGGTCAATCTGCGCCAGGCCGAGACCCGTTGGGATCGCCTGACGGCCATTGTCGAAGGCAATTTTCCGGAGGAGAAGTTCGAGCGCAGCACGGCCAACGCCTGGATTTCGTTCTACGCGGAAGCTGCGCACAACCCCCGTTACGCCCGGCTGCAGGAGCTGTTCTACAAGCGGCTGCGGTCGAATATCGGCTCGGCGCTTTCGCCGCTGTGGTCGAGAGAGGAGATCGACCATTTCGTGCGCGGCTTTGCCGCGATGCTGGACGGGTTCTGGCTGCGGCGCGGCCATTCCGACGACGCCATCTCGCATCTGGAGGCGAGAGCGCTGTTGGTCGAATATTCGGAAAAGATGCTTGGCGCGGGCATGGTGTCGAAGCTGAAAAGGCTTCAGCTGCGGGCGGCCTGACGTTTTGGAATGCGTCGCCGTCTGCGAGCGGTTGCACGCTCTTTCTACCGGCGCGGGTTTCACCACAGGGCTCCGCCGGTGATCTGGATATTTTCCATGGTGATCCCCTTGGCGAGATCCGAGCAGAGGAAGACGGCCAGCGCCGCGATCTCTTCGGGCTGCAGCATACGACCCTGGGGATTGGCTTTCCGGAATTCGTCCATCGCGTCCTCGACGCTGCGGCCCTTGCCTTCGCGCTCGACGACCTGTGCCACGTTGCGGCGCATCAGCTCGGTCTCGACCCAGGTCGGGCTGATCATCACGCAGGTGACGCCATGCGGTGCCCCTTCCAAAGCCACGCAGCGGGTCAGCCCAAGCAGGCCGGCCTTGGAGGCGCAATAGGCGGGATTATCCTTCCAGCCGACGGAAGCCGCCGTCGAGCCGATGTTGATGATCCGGCCCCAGCCGCGCTCGATCATGCCAGGCAGCACGGCGCGCGTGGTGCGGAAGGCGCCGGTCAGATTGGTGTCGATGATCTTGTCCCACAGCTCGTCGGAATGGCCGCAAACCGGTTGCTCGGCCGTCGTGCCGGCGGCGTTGACAAGGATGTCGGCGGGACCGACGGCCGCCTCGGCCTCGGCAAGGAAGAGGTTGGTGAGCGCGCTGTCGCGGACGTCGAGATGCGCGGCGTGCGCCTGGGTGCCGTGCGCCGCAAGCGCCGACTTCACGCGCTCGATCTCCTCCGCGCCGGGATAGTAGGCGGCGTCCGATCTACTCGCCTGTGGCGGCGCGACATAGGAGCCGACCGCGACATTGGCGCCTGCCTTGGCGAGCGCCGTCGCGATGGCGAAGCCCATGCCGGAAAAGCCGCCGGTGACGATGGCGCTGCGGCCGGTGAGATTGGTCATCGCGGACGATCTCCATATTCACACTGCAAGATAGCCTCCATCGACGACCATTTCGGAACCGGTGACGAATTTGGATTCGTCCGAGGCGAGGTAGAGGACCATGTAGGCGATGTCGTCGGGCTCGCCGAGAAAGCCGATCGGGTGGCGCGACAGGGCTTTCGCCTTTTCCTGCTCGAGCGTGCCGAGGTCGCGCAGATAGTTTTCGGTCTGCGGCGTCCAGATATAGCCGGGGTGAATGGAGTTGCAGCGGATGCCGTAGCGCTGCTCCGCGCAATGCACGGCCACGGCCTTGGTCAGCGTGCGCACGCCGCCCTTGGAGGCGCAATAGGCAGCAAGCTCTGCCTCGCCGATGATGCCGTCGATCGACGAGAGATTGATGATCGATCCGCCGCCGGATTTCTTCATCAGCCCGATGCCTGCCTGGCAGCCGAGAAAGACGCCGTCGAGGTTGACCGCCATGGTGCGCCGCCATTCCGCTAAAGTGGTGTCCTCGATGTTTTTGGCGATGGCGATGCCGGCATTGTTGACCAGCACGTCGAGCCGCCCGAAACGCTGTTCGATCGCGGCCATGACCGCCGACCAGTCTTCAGGCTTCGACACGTCATGGCGAAGGGCGAGCGCCTCGCCGCCAGCCTTGACGATCTCGGTCGCCGTACCACCGGCAAGAGCTTCGTCGATGTCGCTGACGACCAGTCTGGCGCCTTCCGATGCCAGAAAAAGCGATGACGCGCGGCCGAGGCCGAGCCCGGCCCCGGTGACCAAAGCGACCTTGCCCGCGACGCGGCCCATTCCCGGCATCAACCTCCCTTGTCAGCTGGCTCCAGCGGCTTGCCCAGCCAGTCGCGGTAAAAACTTTCGAGATCGGGTTCGAAATCATGCACGATCGGATAGCCGGGGGCGGCTGCCTCGACCTCGTGAAGCGTGCCGCATTCCGGGCAGATGAACTCGCGGATCTCCATCCATTCCGGATCCGGCAGGTCGCTGTTGGGGTAGATCTCGCGCAGCGATTCCTCGCTGTCGCGCACGATGATCGAGGCCCTGAGCTTCCAGTTCTTGCGGTAGTCGCCGAAGGAATGGCCGCATTCGCATCTCGTCACCCGCTCGTCGCCGCTCTGGCAGATGAAGAGGTGATCGCCGACGGGGAGCAGGATCGGATCGCTCCAGCCGACGCGCTCCTGCAGGACCGCGACATATTTGAAGAAACGGTCGTCGTCCTTGTAGGCGCTCATGATGCGGCGCGTCTGCGGCCAGGGCAGCGCGCCGGCAACCAGATCGGCGATGACTTCCTTGCTGTATGAGGTCATTGTCCCTTTACTCCACGCCGAAGGTCGATTTGGCATCGACGTCCCAGAAGGCCGAAAAGTCCTTTGCGAAGCGCGGTGAAAGCTTGATCGCGCTGGCGTACATCTTCTGCACTTCGGGCGCGAAATCGGCCGCTTTCACCCGCTCGCGCTCCTTGGCCATCCATTCCGAGACCGGCTTCGCCCGCGCCAGACGCTTGGCCCGCATCTCGGCGCGATGGCGCTTGGTGGCCTCGATATTGGCGACCGGGAAGCCCTCCTCGTCCTCGTCGAGCACGATGCCGAAGATTCCTTCAGCCGCTTCCTTGGTGAGAAAGCCGTTCTCGACGTCCCAGGCGGTCTTTACGGGATCGCGCTCCAGCACGTCGCCGTAACCGCCACCGCCATTGTAGGAGTGGGTGAAGACGTCACCCGTCTTGTGCGGCGCGGTGATGTAGGGGCCTTCCAGCGTCACATGCTCGCCTTCCAGCCGGACCTCGAGTTCGGAGCGGTACGGGTTGGTGCCGGTGTGGTGCGCCAGCGGCGCGCGGTTTTCGGCGAGCTCGAAGATATTGCTGTCGCGTACCGCGCGATGCTTCTGGCAGGTCGGCGCCGGATAGCCGCCGCACAACCCGCCATTGTCGAAGACCCGGGAGGAGTGCTCGGAGGTCACCAGCCGCAGATGGTCGGTCTTCGAGACCAGCCAGGTCGACAGGAAAGAACAGCCGCCTCGATATTTGCCTGCGCCGCCGGAATTGGGAACGATCGAGCGGCCGATATAGAGCATCGGCATGTTCTGTTCCCATATCTCGATGTTGCCCATGTCGGATTCCGGGTTCCAGCCGACATAGGCGGTGTCGAGGCCATCCTTGATGGCCAAAGCGCCGGAGCCGGCGGCGGCGCATTCGAAATGCGCCATGCCGAAGGGCGTGCCATACTGGCTGGTGCCGCCCATCTCGATCATCGGGCTGTTGACCTGGCCGACAAAGGCCTCCTCGACGAAGCCGCGCGCGATGAAGGAGCGCGACAAGAGCCGCTGGAAGACGCCATAGGCAGGGAGCAGCAGCGCCCAGGAGGTAGCGGTCGCCACCATCTCGTTGTCGGGGTTGGTCCAGGTGCCCTTGGGCAGCTTCAGCTCCGTCGCCATCCAGGCGCCGTCATTGACCAAGCCCTCGAAGTTCATGTGCTGGGTCAGCGTCACGAACATGCCGCCATCCATGCCGGCCGGCGTGCAATTCATCGAATGGTAGCCCCAGGGCTGCGTACCCTCGAAGTCCATGATGATCTTGCCGTCGCTGGTGATCTCCATCTCGATCGGCATGTTGTAGAGCCAGTCGGGATCGCCGAGCGGCTGGTAGCCCGGCTTGCCGGCGGTGACGTGGCCGTAGAAAGTGTGGCCGCGATATATGCCGGGAACGGTGAGCTGGCGGGTGCGGGCGAGCTGGGCGCGGCGGCCTTCCTCGATGAATTCCTTCGACACCTGCATCCAGTAGTCGAGGCCGATCTCGTCGATTAGCGCCTTGACGCTCTCGCGCATGTCGATGCAGGAGGCGACCTTGGCCTTTTCGTCCAGCACCCAGTAGATCGGCATCCTGAGATTGCGCTCGCAGCGGATGACATAGTCGCGTCTGAGCTCGTCATTCTCGCCGACCTTCTCGGCGCAAACGAACAGGCCTTCGGTGAAGCGCTCCTGCGCCAGCGCCACGTCGCCGCCAGGCGTGATGCCGCCGGCCTCCAGCTCATGGCAGACCGCGCCCGCCCAGCCGACGAGCTTGCCCGAATGGAAGATCGGCATCACGTCCATCACGTCCGGCACCTGCACGGTGCCGATGAAGGCGTCGTTGTTGGCGAAGATGTCGCCGTCGCGGATCTGTGGGTTCTCTTCGTAGCCGTTGCGGATCATCCATTTGATGAAGCGGCTCATCGTGTGAACATGCACCATGATGCCGTTGGAGAGCGCGATCGCATCGCCCTCCGGCGTGTAGATGGCGACGACCATCTCGCCGACCTCGCGCACGCCGGGAGAGGCGGAGATGCGGCGGGCCATCTCGCGAGCCGACACGCAATAGGCGCGCAATTTGGTGTGCAGCGTCTCGAACTTCAGCGGATCCTGGCTGCGCAGCTTCAGCTCGGTGATGCCGTCATAGCAGCCGGTCTCGTCCATCAGCCGTTCGGTTTCGATCAGCCGTTCGCGGATGCGGAGCGCGGAAGCGGGTTTGTCCAGCATGGCGTTCGCCCTCTCAAGCATGGGAGTAGTGGAGCAGCGTCCATTCGTCGACGAAGACGCGGTCCTGCGGATGGACGACGAGCGTCGTCGCCGGATGTTCGATGATCGCCGGGCCGATCACCTCATGGCCGGGCTGAAGCAGGTCCATCTCGTAGAGATTGGCCTTGTGCCAGCGGCCACCGATATAGGCCTCGCGCATACCCTTGTGAGCCGATGCTGGGTCGGACTTGCCGAGCGGACGCCTGACCAGCATCGGCTTCACCTTGTCGGCGGTGGCGATCAACCCGAGCTCGGTGATCGAGAAGCCGACCTCGCCATAGCGCGAGACGCGGTGGTTGACCTTGGCATAGACCGCCTCGAACTCGGTGATGACCTTGCGCATGTCCTCGGCCGAATTGATCGCCGACAGGGGCGCCATCACCTCGACGTCCTCGAGCTGGCCGGTGTAGCGCATCATCAGGAACGGCACGGTCTTGATCTTATCAAGCGCATGCCCGTCCGCGACCATCTCGTCGATCGCGGCCCTGGTCAGGTCGCTCCAGACGGCGGTGACCCTGGCACCGAAGGCGACCAACTCGTTATCGCTTGCGCGGGCGCCGATGTCGATCTGCGTCGACACCGAATGGCGGCGCATGAAATCGGCGGTGGTGCAGCCGAAGGCCGAGAAGGCGGCGGCGAACTGGAAGGTGATGATGTCCTTGAAACCTATGCCCCTGGAGCAGCCGGCAAGATGCAGCGGGCCGGAGCCGCCATAGGACAAAAGCGTGAATTCCGACGGATGGATTCCCTGTCCGGAGATGACGCGGCGCAGCGCATTGTTGGCGTCGGCCTCCAGCATGTCGATCATGCCTTCCGCGGCTTCCTCGACGCCGACGCCGAGCACGCGGGCGCATTTCTCCTCGAAGGCTTTTCGCGCCTTCTCGACCTGCAGCACGACCTTGCCGCCAAGGAAATAGTGCGGGTTCAAACGGCCCAGGATGGCGTCGCAGTCGGCGATGGTGGGCTCGGTGCCGCCCTTGGCGAAGCAGATCGGGCCGGGATCGGAGCCAGCGCTTTCCGGCCCGAGCGAGACTTTTCTCGTCAGCGGATCGACCTTCAAGATCATGCCGGCGCCGGCGCCGATGGTGTCGAGATGCAGCGTCGGCACGTTGAGCTTGAAACGGTCCATCAGCGGTTCGTTCTCGATCCGCGTCTGGCCGCGCGTGATCACGCCCATGTCGAAGGACGTGCCGCCCATATCCGAGCAGATCAGCGAGTCGTTGCCGATCAGCTTGCCGACATAGGCCGCGCCGAGGATGCCGCCGATCGGGCCGGAGATCATCGTCTCGTGCAGGCGCGGATGATTGATCGAGGTCAGGCCACCGAAGGAGAGCAGCGTCTGCACGCCATATTTGAAGCCGTATTTCTTCGAGACGTCCTCGATGCCCTTGAGCTGCCTGCGGCCGCGCGAGGTGGCGTAGGCCTCGATCAGAACCGAGTTCAGCCGCGACTGCTCGCGGATGACCGGGCGCACCTCATGGCTGGTGTAGACCAGGATATCGGCGCCGGCGGAGGCGATCTCCTCGCGGCAGATCTCGGCGATGCGCTGCTCATGCGCCGGATTGACGTGCGAGAAGATGGTCATGATGCAGATCGCCTCGACCTTGTCGGCGATCAGCTTCTTGGCGGCGGCATGCACCTCGTGCTCGTAGAGCGGCAGGATGACGTCTCCGAACTGATCGATGCGCTCGGTGACGCCGTGGGTGCGGCGGCGCGGCACCAGCGGATCGGGATGGTGATGGGTGACCGCGTGCAGGCGATCAGCATAGGAATAATCGGCCCAGGCCTGCAGGCCGCGGCCCATCAGGATCATGTCCTCGAGGCCCTTGGTGGTGATCAGCCCGAGCTTGCGGCCGGTGCGCGACAAAAGCGTGTTGAGCATGCCGGTGCCGGAATAGAGCACGACGTTGACGCCCGAGAACAGGTCCTGCAGCGAGATGCCCCAGGCGTCGGCCGCGTCCTCGGCCGAGGCGAGGAAGCCTTCGGCCTCGTTCTTCGGCGTCGTCGCCGACTTGCCGATCTTGAAGTGGCCGTCCTGATCGACAAGGATCGTGTCGGTCATGGTGCCGCCGGCGTCGATGCCGATGACGATGGGGTTGGTGGTGATCTGGTCCACGGGTCGCCTTCCCTTGCCGAGAGTGACCACAGGCTAGATTCCCAGAGCCGGATCGCGCCATATGCCTAAAGACACAATGACCGCGCGGCTGGGTTCGCCGAGAAAAGGGCATGCGCATGGGCAATATCTGGGCGCCGCTGGCCAAGGCGATCGCCGCCACCGGCACCGACCGGCATGTCGACTGCCTGATCGACCTGATCGGCACCGACGTCGCGCATGATCTGGTGACGGTGACGCGCTATTCGGCGACCAAGACGCCGGAATTCGTCAAGCACCGGCGCTTCTCTGACGAGATGGTGCGGCGCTATCTCGACAATTATTACGTCTTCGATCCCTTCTACGCCTCGTGGCGGCGCGAGCGCCGGCTTGGCATCATGCCGCTCAAGGGCCTTGCCGACGAGGAAGCCAAGCGCGGCCAGTACATAGCCGGCTTCCTGGCGCAGTCGGAGATCTGCGACGAGGTCGGCATCATGCTGGCCGATGGCGGCGACTGGTGCCTCGGCATCTTCCTCGATCGCTCAAAAGTGTCGTTCAAGGACAGCGAGATCGCGCTGCTTACCGAACGGCTGCCGGTGTTCGAGGCGCTGCATGCGCTGGACATCAAGGCGCGCGGCAGCGACTTTTCCCGTACCTCGGAGCCGACCGGTCCCGGCGCCTCGCCGCAGCAGAAACCCAGAATACCGGAAAGCCTGTGGCCCGAGCTTTCATCGCGCGAGCGCGAGCTGGTGCAGCTCATCCTCGCCGGACACCCGACCGCCAACATCGCCGGGCGGCTCGGCATCACCGTCGGCACGGTGAAGAACCACCGCCGCCGCATCTATGAAAAGCTCGACATCACCACCGAGCGAGAGCTGTTCCTGCAATTCTTCCAGCACCGCATGGAGGCCTAGGCTCTGGGCCTGCCGGTGCGCGGACTGGCGAGGATCGCGCAAGGCCAAGCATCGCGGGCCAAGCATCGCGGGTTGACGGAAATGTCCGGCTAAGGCAGATCGCTGAGAATTGGGCAGGGAACACGGGGATGCAGCCCGGAGTCGTTTCGACAATGCCGTCCGACGGCTGGAGCGGGGTTAGACTGGCTTGCGACGAACACTGATTGTCTGCCACGACCCGCCCTTTCCGCCAACGTCCGGCAGCGACCTCAGGAATTTCGGCAATGCCACGGCCGCTGCCGCGTTCGGCCCGATTTGCCTGGCGTCGCTCGTGCCGCGGACCAGCGAGGCACAACCTGACAGCCTGGACATCCGTCTGGTTGAGCTAGGCAACAACTCCGACAAGCGCGCGCCCTCGCTAGGCTGGCGAAGGGTCCGAGGCGAGAGCCGGATATCGCTTCCGATGCTGGCGCGCCTCAAGGCGCTCGTGCAGGACTTTCGCCCGGACACGATCGTCGTCGAAGGCGTTGCGCTGTTCAAGCTTCTAGCACCTCTGCGGCCGATGGCCCGACAACTCATCCTCGACATGCACAATGTCGAATCGGATCTCGCCGACCAGCTGCCGCGCAAGAAGAGTTGGCGGCCATTTTCCTCCGGCGTCAGGTCGCTCGAGAAAAAGGCTGCCTCCATCGTCGACCGGATCTGGGTCTGCTCGAGGCCGGACGAAGAGCGGCTGGAAGCGGTCGCCCACCCCCGAATTCCCGTCCATGTCGTGCCGAACGGCATCCCCCGCCCCGACGCGATGCCGAAGTCGCTGCCGCCACAGCCTGCCGTCTCCGGCGGCTTTCCGCTCATCCTCTATGTTGGCCATCTGGGCTACGAGCCGAACATCGACGCGGCCGAACGGTTGGCCCACGCCATCCTCCCGCGCATCCGCGAGAGGCTGCCCACGGCGAAGCTCGTTCTCGCCGGCCGTTCGCCCAAGCCGTCCGCTCGCGTCCTGGCAGGGCTGGACGGAGTCAGCCTGATCGAGGACCCCGGCGATGTCAGGCCGCTCTTGTCGGCCGCTCATCTCACCATCGTCCCGCTCGCCATGGGCGGCGGGACGCGCATCAAGATACTCGAAGCGATGGCCTGGGGGATCCCGGTCATCGCGACGCCACTGGCGGTGGAGGGCCTCGGCCTGATCGAGGGCGAAGAGGTGCTGTTGTCCGAGAGTGACGAAGACCTTGCCCGCCTGGCGATCGAGCTCTGCCAGGACCGCGCCCGTATCGTCAGCCTGCGCGCCCGGGCCTATGACGGCGCATGGTCCCGTTTCGGGCCGGAAGCGATCCGCGATGCAGTGCGCCATGGGCTGGGACTGGACGGCGCAGTCCGATGACGAAAGGAAAGCCGGCTTTTCGCTTGCTCAGTCGTGCAATTTCTTGGAAATCGGCGGACCAGCCACAAAGTCGGAAAAGCTGGCCTCGAAGCCTTCGCCCTGCGGCGAGCAGCACATGATGCCGACATCGACGCTGCGCGAGGTCGGGAAATAGGCTAGCCGCACCGGTTTCCAATGGCCGTCCGCGACATCGCGGTACTGGATGCGGATCGCCTCGGCGTGACGGGTCAGGCGGATCCGAAGGCCGTCCCGGTCCGCGGGAATGGCGACCAGTGACCAGTCGGACCTGTCATTGGTGACGACGACGGAAAAATAGGCGAGGCCGTCCGTGTACTCGATGCCGGCCTTGATCCAGTGCGTTTCGCTCAGCCGCATCATCAGCCCGGCCTGGTCGTAAAGCACCTTGTAGTCGCCCTTTACGGTGACCTCGGCGCTAAAGTCGCCCGCGACCGGCCGGTAGAGGAAATGGCCATTGTCACGCCGGAAGCCGTAGAAGGTCTCACGCCAGAAATCGGTCTCCTTGCCGGTGCGAACATGGAGCGTCCCGTCACTCAGCGCATGGTGCGGCGGCGGGTTGAGCCAAGTCATTCCGGCAAGATCCGACATCATCGAGCTCGCGCGTCAGCCGGCGAACGTATAGGCCGTCTTCACGGTGGTGTAGAATTCCATGGCGTAACGGCCCTGCTCGCGCGGACCATAGCTCGAGCCCTTGCGCCCGCCGAACGGCACATGGAAGTCGACGCCCGCCGTCGGCAGGTTGACCATCACCATGCCGGCCTCGGAATTGCGCTTGAAATGCGTCGCGTGCTTCAGGCTGGTCGTGCAGATGCCGGAGGTCAAGCCGAACGGCGTGTCGTTGGCGACTGCCAGCGCCTCGTCATAGTCCTTGACGCGGATGACGTTGGCCACCGGGCCGAAAATCTCCTCACGCGAGATGCGCATCGCATTGTTGGAGCCGACAAACAGCGCCGGCTGCAGATAGAAGCCTGGCGTGCCGCGCTCCAGCCGTTCGCCGCCGAAGGCGAGTTCGGCGCCTTCCTGGCGGCCGATGGCGATATAGTCCTCGTCCTGCTTGAGCTGGGTCTGGTCGACGACCGGACCGATCTGCGTCTTGGCATCCAGCGCGTCGCCGATCACCAGCTTGTCCAGGCGCTCCTTCACGGCGTCGACGAAGCGGTCATGGATGCCTTCGGTGACGATGAGGCGCGAGGACGCCGTGCAGCGCTGTCCAGTCGAGAAATAGGCGCCGTTGACCGCGCAATCGACGGCCACGCCCAGATCCGCATCGTCGAGCACGACGAGCGGATTCTTGCCGCCCATCTCGAGCTGGAACTTGCGCATGTGCTCCACACTTGCTGCGGCGACGCGTTTGCCCGTGCCGACCGAACCGGTGAAGGAGATGGCGTTGACGTCGGGGCTGTCGAGCATCGCCTGGCCGACCACCGAGCCCTTGCCCATGACCAGGTTGAGCACGCCCTTGGGCAGGCCGGCGCGATGCAGGATGTCGACGATGGTCCAGGCGCTTTCAGGGACCAGTTCGGCCGGCTTGAAGACGATCGTGTTGCCGTAGGCGAGCGCAGGCGCGATCTTCCAGGCGGGAATGGCGATCGGAAAATTCCACGGCGTGATGATGCCGACGACGCCGACGCCCTCGCGCGTCATCTCGACGCCGACGCCGGGCCGCACGCTCGGTACCATCTCGCCCGAAAGGCGCAGCGTCTCACCGGCGAAGAAATCGAAGATCTGCGCCGCACGGATGGTTTCGCCGACGCCTTCGGCCAAGGTCTTGCCTTCCTCGCGGGCGAGAGACCGGCCGATCTCGTCCTTGCGCGCCATGATCTCGTCGGAGGTCTTCTTCAGCACGGCGTGGCGGGCCAGCGGCCCGGAGCGCGACCAAGCCGGGAAGGCCGCCTTGGCGGCCGCGATGGCCTGTTTTGCCTCCTCCGGCCCGGCCGAGGCGTATTCGCCAACCACGTCATTGGTGTTCGACGGGTTGATGTTGCGCGAGCCGGCCTCGCCCAGCCACTCGCCGTCAATCAGGTTCTTGCGCAGCACGGTCATCTTCGTTCCTTCGAGATTGGCTTGTTCTTCGAGATTGGCTGGAGCGGCAAAGCGCCGTCATTTGTCAGACAAATGATATACGCATTGTCCGCTGAAAGGTCTACCCGAGACCTTCGATAAACCTAGGAGCGCGGCGGTGGAAGTCCATCGACCACGTCCGCGACCACCTGTCACGACAGGGTCGGCCTCAGACGGAGAACGACCAGAACAGGCAGGCCAGCGTCGCTGCGGCGAAGATGACGAAGAACAGGCTTCTGAGCAGGATGTTGCGGCGAAGCTCGTTCATGGTGAGATGCGCGGCGACGATCGCCACGACGAACAGGAAGCGCCAGTTGAGAAGCGCCCAGAGCACATCATGCTGGCCGAAGGCCCAGCGGGCGAGAAGCGAGCCGACGATGGTGGCGAACAGCATGATCGTCGCCCAGAAGATCGCATCGGCGGCGTGGGTGAGCACGACGCCGGCGGCGCGGATGGGCAGGACCATCATCAGCAACGCGCTGAAGAAATAGATGGCGGCTATGGCGAGGAAGGACGCCGCATCGGCAATGCCGTCGAGGCGCTTCATGCCGAAGGCGCCATACGGATAGCCGTGCCTGGCGACCGCCAGCGAAAGCGCCATCAGCAAGGCGCTCAGAACCGTGACCAATGCGAATGTGCCGAGAGCCTTGCTCATGCCGTTCCCTGTCGAGACGAATCAACGGGAACGATTTTAGCTTACGAGGAAGCCTCGCATCGACCCGGCAGCTAGCCGATGCGGTCGCCGCTCTTCGGGTCGAACAGATGCAACGCCGCCGGATCGGCGGCGAGGCGGATCGTGTCGCCCGGCTTTACGTCGCTGCGGCCCATGACGAAGACGCAGACCTGCTGGTTGGCGAACCGAACATAGAACTGCGTCGACAGGCCAAGCGGTTCGACCACCTCGACCCCGGCCTTCAGCGCGCCGTCATCCACCAGTCGGATATGCTCGGGCCGCAGGCCGACGGTGAGCGCGTCGCCATCCTTCAGCGGCAGGCCGTCCGGCAATCTGAGCTTCTGGCCGTCGGCGAGCACGGCATCGATCTTGCCACCCTTGGCGACCTTCGCCGGCAAGAAATTCATGCCCGGCGAGCCGATGAAGCCGGCGACGAACGTGTTGGCCGGGCGATCGTAGAGCTCCAGCGGATGACCGACCTGCTGCACATAGCCGTCATGCATGACGACGATACGGTCGGCCATGGTCATCGCCTCGACCTGGTCGTGCGTGACATAGACCGAAGTGGTCTTGAGCTGCTGGTGCAATGCCTTGATCTCGGCGCGCATATGGACGCGCAGCTTGGCGTCGAGGTTCGACAGCGGCTCGTCGAACAGGAAGACTTTCGGATCGCGCACGATGGCGCGGCCCATGGCGACGCGCTGGCGCTGGCCGCCGGAGAGCTGGCGCGGCAGGCGGCCGAGGAAGCTTTCAAGGCCGAGCCGCTTGGCGGCGGCGCCGACCCTGCCGTCGATCGTCGTCTTCTCGGCCTTCTTCAGCATCAGGCTGAAGCCCATGTTCGAGGAGACGTCCATGTGCGGGTAGAGCGCGTAGGACTGGAACACCATGGCGATGTCGCGGTCCTTGGGTGCGACATCGTTCACCAGGCGCTCGCCGATGCGAATCTCGCCGCCGGTGACCTCCTCCAGGCCGGCGATCATGCGCAGCAGCGTGGACTTGCCGCAGCCGGACGGGCCGACCAGCACGACGAATTCGCCGTCGGCGATCTCGAGATCGACGCCGTGCAGGATGCGCAGCGCGCCATAGTCCTTCTCGACATGTTGCAGCGTGACGGAAGCCATCGATTATCCTTTGACCGCGCCGGCGGTGAGGCCGGTGACGAGATAGCGTTGCAGGAAGGCGAAGAAGACGCAGACCGGGATCAGCGCCAGGATGGACGCCGCCATCATCTGCCCCCAGTCGACCGCGAACTTGCCGATGAAGGTGAGCAGCCCGACGGCGAAGGTCTTCTGCTCGTCGCTGGAGATCAGCATCAGCGCGAACAGCAACTCGCTCCACGCGGCGGTGAAGACGAAGCCGAGCGTCGCGCCCATGCCGGGCAGAGTGAGCGGAACGATGACCCTGCGCATCGCCTGGGCCCGCGTGCAGCCATCGATCATCGCCGCCTCCTCCAGGTCCTTCGGGATGCCGTCGAAGAAGGACTGCATGAGGAAGGTCGCGAAGGCGGTGTTGAAGGCGGTGTAGATGATGATCAGGCCGGTCAGGCTGTTGGTCAGGCCGAGATCGCCCATGATGCGGTAGATCGGCGGGATGACCATGACCAGCGGGAAGGTCTGGGTCAGCAGAAGCAGGATCGCCAAAGTCGCCTTGCCGCGGAAGATGAAGCGCGACATGGCGTAGCCGGCCAGCGTGGCAATGACCGTCACCAGGGCCGCCGTCGATACCGAGACGATGACGCTGTTCAGGAAATAGCGCGGGAAGTCGGAGGCTTCGAGCACGGTGGCGAAGTTCTTGAGCGTCATTTCGGACGGCCAGAAGGTGATGCCTTCCGAATAGAGCAGGCGCTCGGGCGTCACCGAGATCTTCAGCGTCCAAAAGATCGGGAACAGCGCGAAGATCACATAGGCGGCGATCGCGGCGTAAAGGCCGATGCCGCCGGCGATGCGCGAGGAGGTGGAGCGACCGGCGATCATCAGACATGCCTCACAAGCATGCGGCGGATTGCGATCAGCCCAATGGCGTAGGCGATCAGCAGGACAAGCAGCAGCACCGCGACGGCGGACGCATAACCTTTGTCGAGAGACTTGAAGGCGCTGACATAGATGTAGACCGGCACCGTGCTGGTCGAGCCTGCCGGCCCGCCCTCGGTCATGACGAAGATCAGGTCGGCGAAGGTAGCGATCCAGATGGTGCGCAGCATGACGGTGATGACGATGGTCGGCGCCAGGAACGGCAGCGTCACCTTGGTGAAGCGCTGCCAGGGCGAAGCGCCGTCTATGGCCGCCGCCTCGTGCAGCTCGGAGGGGATCGACTTCAGCGCCGCAAGCAGCGTGATGGCGAAGAAGGGGATGCCGAACCAGATGTTGGCGACGATCGGTCCCCACATGGCGGTGGCAGGATCGGACAGCACATTGGTGGGCTCAGCCTTCAGCCCGAGCGCGAAGAGCCAGTGCGGCAGCGGTCCGATGATCGGGTTGAAGAGCCAGGCCCAGGTGAGGCCCGACAGAAAGGACGGCACCGCCCAGGGCAGGAACACCACCGCCTGCACTATCCTGCGGCCATAGAAGGGCTTGTCGAGCAACAGCGCCAGGCCGAGCCCGAGGAAGAACTGAAAGAACAGGCTGGCGACCGTCCACCAAAGCGTGTTGATCAGCGCCTGGCCGAGCACGGCGTCGGAGAGCATCGCCTGATACTGGCCGAGCCCGACATATTCCGATTTGAAGGCCGAGAATTTGCGAAAGGAATAGCTGATGCCGATGATCAGCGGCACCAAGAGCACCACGACCAGCAGGACGATAGCCGGCGAAAGATAGAGCCATGGCTCGATCGCCGTCTTGCTCAGCCGCTTCCTGCGCGGCCGGGCGGCAGATCGGATTTCGGACACTGCGTAGGTCATACGGGCGGCACTCTTTGGCTGCTTGCGGCGGCAGACTTGATGCGGCGATGGCGACAGCATCTTCTCCCGGCTCTACAGGGAGAAAATCTCGGTCCGCCCTCCGCAGCTGTTGCGGAGGATGGGCAGGCAGATGAGGGGCGGCGCGAATTTTCAGAAGCAGGCGCTGCCCCTCATCCGGCCCTATCGAGCCACCTTCTCCCCATGAAACAGGGAGAAGGGAGGGCCTGCGCTCACTTCTTGTTCTTGGCCAGCCAGGCCTGCTGCTCCTTGGTCAGGAACGCGGCCCATTCGTCGGCCACCTGCTTGGCCGGCTTCTGGCCGAGCAGCACTTCCTGGAAGTTCTTGATCGCCACCTGGTCGACGAAGTTGCCGAGGTTCTCCAGATGCGTCGGCGGCGTCACCATTTCATATTTGGAGCTGTCGCTGAGCTCGGTGAACCAGCCCTTGAACTGCTCGGTCTTGAAATGGGCATCCTGATCGGCGCCGTTGTGGATCGGGATGACGCCGACTTCCTTGGCCCATTCCAGATTGTCCTTCGGCGACAAGAGCGTCGCCATCAGCTTCCAGGTTTCGTCCTTGTGCTGGGAGTTGGCGAACATCGCCCAGCCGGCATAGCCCAGCGTCGGATAGGATTTGCCGCTCGGGCCAACGGGGAGCGGCGCGACGGCGAAGTCGTCGGCGCTCATCTTGTCGGCGATGCCGAGCAGCGCGTCCGGGTCCTGGTTGAGCATGGCGCAGGTGCCGGAATAGAAGCCGGTCACCGTTTCGTTGAAGCCCCAGCTCACGGCGTCCTTCGGTGCCAGGCCGTTCTTGTACATGTCGGCCAGCATCTGCAGGCCCTTGACCGAGCCCTCGTCATTGATGGTCGAGGTGCCGTCGTCAGTGAAGTAGCCGCCCTTGCCGTCGGCGATGTTCATGAACATGTGCATGCCGTTGAAGGCGCCGGGGCCGCCGCGCAGGCAGTAGCCGTATTTGCCTGGGATGGCCGAGATCTTCTTGGAGAACTCGACGAACTCGTCGAGCGTGGCCGGCGGCCGATCGAGGCCCGCTTCCTTGAACAGCTTTTTGTTCCAGAACAGCGCGTTCACATAGTAGCCGTAGGGGATCATGAACTGGGTGTTGTTGACGGTCGAGCCGAACTGCTTGGCGCGGTCGCCCAGCGTCTTGGCGTCGTCCCACTTGGCCATGTAGGGACCGAGATCCTCGAGCTGGCCGTTATTGGCATAGAGTCCCATCCAGCGTTCCGGCATCTCGACGACATCGGGTGTATCGCCGGCCTGCACCATGGTCAGGAATTTTTCGAAGGCCTGGCCCCAAGGCAGCGAGACGAGCTCGACCTTGATGCCGGGATTGGCCTGCTCGAATTCAGCGAGCTGCTTCTTCAGGAATTCGGTGCGCGGCGGGCTTGTGATGACCTCGACCATCTTGATGGTGGTATCGGCCATCGCGGTTCCCGCGGAAATCGCCAGACCGGCAACGGCGGCAAGCATGAATGTCAGTCTTTTCATGTTCGGAACTCCCATTTTGAACATCTTATTTTTTTGACTTGTCGAAGGCCTGGGCGATGTCGGCCCAGAGATCCTCGACATTTTCCAATCCGACATTGAAGCGGATGGTTCGGGGGCTGACGCCGAAGCGCGCCATCGAATTCAGACCCGGCGTCTGCTCGAGCGAGGCCTTTGCCGGCACGACCAGGCTTTCATGGCCGCCCCAGCTGACGCCGATGCGGAAGAGCTTCAGCGCGTCGACGAAAGCCGGAATGTCGACATCCTCCGTGACCTCGAAGGAGAACAGCCCGGCATAGCCGGCAAGCGTCTTCTTGCCGGGATGATTGGAATAGGCGGGGTGATTGACCCTCTCGACCTGGCCATGCGCCTTGAGCCGCTCGGCAAGGGTCAGCCCGCTCTTCATGTGATGCGGCAATCTCAGCGGCAGCGTGCGCAGGCCGCGCAGCAAAAGCCAGCCTTCGAAGGGCGAGAGCTTGCCGCCGAGCGAGGAGTAGGTCTGCTCGTTGATATGCCTGATATGGGCGGCCGAGCCCGCCACCACGCCGGCGACGGTGTCGCTGTGGCCGCCGAGATATTTCGAGGCCGAATGCAGCACGAGATCGACGCCGTGTGCGATCGGCTTCTGGAAGACAGGCGTCGCCCAGGAATTGTCGATGGAAGTGACGATGCCATGTTCCTTCGCCAGCCGCGTCAGATGCTCAATGTCCTGCAGCTCGAACATCATCGAGGTCGGACTTTCGAGATAGAGCAGCTTGGCGCCTGGCAGCGCCGCGGCTACCGCGTCTGGATCGGAGCCGTCGACATAGTCGACCTTGATGTTGAGACGCGGAAACAGCCGCTCGAACAGACGGTAGGCGTCGCCATAGCAGTTGCGCACCGCAACGATGCGTTCGCCGGCGCCGACAAAGGCGAGCACGGTGGCGCTGATCGCCGCCATGCCGCTGGAAAAGCCGCGCGCGGCTTCTGCGCCTTCAAGTGCTGCGACGCGCGCCTCGAATTCCATCACCGTCGGATTGTCGCCGCGCGAATAGATCGGCTGGCGGCGGCGGCCGGCGAAGGTATCGGCCATGTCGGCATAGTTATCGAAGGTGAACAGCGAAGTCTGGTAGATCGGCGGCACCACCGCGCCGCCGGGGAACGGATCGTCATGCGCCAGAAGCGTCGCCGCCTCGCCGAGATAGTCGCTGGCCAGAGGGGCCGGGTCGAAAGCGGTCGGGTGCTCGTTCATTTGCGGTCCGAAAGTTTGAGGTTGGCAGCGCCGCGCTTCAGGTCATCCTCGACGGTGGCGATGAGCTTCAGCGCCTCGGCGCGGGCTCCCTCCGGGTCGTGCGCGGCGATGCAGTCGAAAATGGTGCGGTGATAGGGAAAGCTGGCATGGCCGAAGTCGAGCACGCCGAGCGGATGTTCCCAAAAGCGATGGAACAGCTCGTACATGGCGGCGATGATCTGCTCGAACAGCGGATTGCCGGAGGCGCGGAAGATCGCCTGGTGGAATTCCCAGTCCTCCTCCGAGGACATGCCGTCACGGGTGCGGAAGGCCTCTTCCATGATGTCCAGCTTGCGCTCGATCTCGACGAGCTCGGCCTTGCCGGCGCGAATGGCGCAGAGCGCGGCTGCCTCGGCCTCCAGGGCGCGGCGGATTTCCAGCGTGCACATCAGGCCGGCGAAATCGTTGCCGCGGGCAAGCGTCAGCGGCATGTGCAGCATGTCGGGCGAGACGGCGGCCTTGAGATAGGTGCCGCTGCCCTGCCGCCGCTCGACGAGGCCTAGGCCCTCCCAGCGCGTCAAAGCCTCGCGCACCGTGTTGCGGCTGACCTTGAGACGCTCGGCCAGGATACGCTCGGTCGGAAGTTTTTCGCCGGGCCCAAGCGCCTCTTGCCTGACGAAGCCGGCCAACGCCTTCAGCACCGCGTCATCGCGGGCGGTCGTCTGGATGGGCGGAAGACTGTCTGTCACGCCGGCGGGCCTAAAGTGGTTCAATGGTCCAACCAATTTCTGCACGAACGAAGAGGCGTGTCAACCAAGCCGTTGCGTATTTTCATTGGACTCCAGATCGAGGCAGCTTGGCCGCTCACGCGCCGACCTGATCGGTCTGATGCGGTGCGACCTGCAGCGAAGCCTCCATACCCCTATGCGATTGCATGGCGGCGTGGCCGGCTTCGGTCAGCGCGTAGATGCCGCGCTCCGCCCTGGCGAACCAGCCATAGTAATTGTGCAGCAGGATGCTGGCCGCGCGCGGCGAAAGAGCCTTGAGGTCGCGCGGCCGCTTCGGGCCGTCTGCCATGGCGGCGGCGCAGGCGATCGCCTCCTGGCGGTAGGCGGTCATGATGGGCTTTCGCCGCGTGCTGCCGCCGATGGACGGGTCGCCCTTGCGGCGGTGATGTTCCTCGACCAGGCGCGAGCGGCGCCTCGGGTCGCGCCGGGGCGGCACGGCGGCCGGGCTGAGCAGCAGCTCGACCTTGCCCTTTTCGTCGACCGCCAGCAGGCCGAAGCCAAGCCGCCGGCAGAGCGCGCGAAAACGGCGGTCGTGCTCGCGGCCCTTGCCGCGCGCCGACATCCGGGCGGCGAGCCAGACCTCGTCGCAGGCCGCCGCGCGATCGACGCCCTGCAGCACGAGCTCGAGGTTGAACTGCAGCTTCAGCTCGCAGATGACAACCACGGGCGGCTCGCCTTCGCGCAGCCCGACGATGTCGCAGCCGCCGACTTCGCCCTTGACGGTGAAGTCCAGGCTCTCGAGGAACCGCTTCACCGGGGCATAGAGGGATGTTTCCTGCATGGCATAGGCATAACCGATTCGCGGCTAGCCGACCCAGCACAGGGAGGTGAGGTGCCGCCGCTGTTCGCCGGATCCGCGTGCGGACCGACGCCTGACAGAGCAAAGCGCGTCGCGATCTTTCAGGTTCGCTCCATGCGCTTTAGGTTTTGATTTTACGCGTGTCTTTATCCCGAAACCGGTTCCCACTTTCGGGAGACATGCTTTAGCGACGACCTGCTGTTGGAAGAGACGGCACTGGGTCAATCCGAGGGGAAGTTCCTGTCGATTGCCGAGCAGGCTCCGTGGATTATTGCCTGGCGAACGAGCCTGAATAGGTTTGGCCGGCAAGCGCATAGGTGGCCGCCAGCGTTCCGTCGGGCTGCATCGTAAAGGTGGCGTCCGCGCCATTCGGCAAGCGCCCAAGCTTCAATGTGTTTCCGACAATCCTGCCGGCGCCGTCGGCAACCCCCGGCTTGTAGTCGGCTACATCACCCCACGCATAGCTGACCGTCACCTGACCGCCGGAAGAAACCGTCAGCACGGCCAGCTTGCCTTCATACATGCCATCCAGCCGTCCGGCCCATATGCCTGAAAATGCGGCATATCTGGCCGGAACGCCCTTGCCGGGAGGCGTGATCGCCACGGTTTGGTCCAAGACAGCCAAATCGGGGGACGCAGGCGCCGCGACGACAGCCGGAGCAGGTTGCGGCGGAGGGGGAGGCGTCGTCTCGGGAGCCGACTGGCAGGCGGCGAGCGCGAATGCCACGAAGCCGAACATGATAGAAGGACTGTTTGGTGGAGCCAATCGGAGACCAACCACCTTCCGAAAAGCACAGTAAAAACAATAGGCTTTGCGTTGTTTCGGCAACTTGATGTACCGCATTTGTGTACCATTTTTTGAAACCGGGTGCAAAATCGAAGTCTTCTCGTCGCTATCCGGGGACGTAACTTACAGTGCCATCAGCATGCACCAACGCAATCTCGATGCCAGCTATCTTGCAGCGAGGAGCAAGCTTTAGGCTTAGCCGCTCCACTTCTGTCGTATACGGCAGCACTGCCACTTGGCGTTCGTTCGCTGGCTCGCGCACCATTAGCTGTCCGACCAGTTCAGCTAGACCCTTGCGCAGACGACTCTTTTGACCGGCGTGGGTTGAATTGATCGTGCCGCCTTTGCACTCGGCGACCACTCGGCGACCGTCAATTTCACCGACAACATCTCCACGGCCCGAGCTTGGGTTCACAATGATTGTGTGTTCGGCCCGTCGATATCGGCCGCCGTATGGCGTGGTGCCAATCGCCTGCTCTCGAACAAATCCTCGCGCCAAGAGAAACGCTGCAATATCGAATATCTTGGCATGCTCGCCATCAGGGTGAATGCTGATGACACACCCGCCCGTCGATAGCGTGAGAAGGTGCGACGCAAAGGCGAGCATCACGGCGGCTTCAGTGAATTTGTGCTCGATCCCGCCCTCGGCATGACGTCGGCGCTTCTCCGGTGCGTCGTAGAGAGTAATGAACACTTCGCTCCTCCAGCAGGCGCTATCTTATGACTTGGTCAGGCTCTTCGTCAGCGCGGGACGGGTCACGCGAAACGCTGTCGGCTCGTGGAGCCACTCATCAATGTCCCATCCGAGTAACCATTCCACATTGCCGCCGGAGCAGGAATAGGCACCGTTTTGCTCCGACAACCGAATGCTCGACACGATGATGAGAGCGGTGTTTCCTTTCTCGCTCCGATGAAGTGCGACTTCGTTCGCGGTCATGAGGATGCCATCGGCTCGGTCGCTTGTCGTGCCTTTGACCTCGACCTTTATGCGCGTGCCGTTCAACGTCGCCTCGAAGTCGAAGGGGCTTGAGGCCGATGTGTCTCGGACCACATAGCTACTGGCGCGTAAGAACTGCGAAGCCACATCCATCGCCCGTTTCTCAACCGCTTTTCTAGCCGGTGCGGACAGCCCATATCCTTGTCGGCCAGATGGCCGATCTAGCGGGTTTAGAGCCGCAGCAATTTCTAGCTCGCGTTGATCGGCATCGGTGAGATCGCGTCCGATAGCTTGGGCAACGTAGATAGGACGGAGACGTTGTGCGGCCTGATCGAGTAGTTCCCCAAAGTTCGTGGCACGGATGTCGGAATATGCAACACGACGAGAAATAGCTGTGGCTCGCTGGAATGAAATCGGCAGTGGTCGTCTGGCACCGAAATCGGCGGGGTCGTCAAACGGCACCAACGTCCCGAACTCCTCGATCACAACCTGTCGCGCCCAAGCAGTTTGTGCGTCCAATTCATGATCTGGAAGCGGGACCGAGCTTCCTTTATGGAAGCGGGAAGAGCCGCACCCGACCGTCACGTGCACTGCTGTCCCATCTGTCGAGAAGTGCACCACGCAGTAGAAGCCTTCGGTCGGGCTCGGCGACATTCTGCGTGAGCAGAACCTTACCCAAGGAAGCTCTGTCTTTCGCCCAATGCCATCCGAGGCATCCACGAGGAGATCGTCACCGAACCGCCCCAACGCCCCAGCCAGACGAGGGCCGAGCTTCTCAACTTCCGCCTTAAGATCACTTCGCACCAGCCGGCCGCGTTCCTGCATCGCTGGCGTATTCTCTGCCGAGTATTCAAGTTGAAGTTGGCAGATACGTTCCAGTGCCTCGTGCAAAGCGTCCCCCTTAGCTTGTGCTTCCTTCGATCACAGGCGCAGCACCTAACCTTCGAAACACTTTATATCGAAGCCTAGTCTAAAGACGATACGCACACAGACCGCATCTTCGACCACAAGTCCCACAACGAACGCGTGGGCGGCTTTGAGCCGGGCCAGCATGCAGCCGTGATCGTCGGCTATGGTCGATGAATGCAGCACGGCAGGCGCTTTTGAAACTGGGTGCAAAAAATCAACGGCGCACGACGTGCGCGCCAATCCAGACGGCAGGCCAGACAGCCAAGAACAGCACCGCCGCGACCAATGCGGCCGGCCGGCCCCGGTGAAGGTCTTCCACCACGGCGCGGGAGTTCGCCGCGACGGCCGGGCTGGCGTCGCGATTGGTGACGATGCCCTGAATGAAGAGCAGGCCACCGCCGACCCATAGCGCACCCGCCAGTATACCCATGTCCATTGTCGTCATCGGAAATCCCCGTTCGTTTTGATCACGGCCGGAGTCTAGGACGGGTTCGATGAATAGCAATAGGTCTACGGAAGTCATGTAGGCCCGCATATTTGTGCTCTACATTGTCCAGCAGCATACAGTGTCTTCGTCAACACGGAGATTTTGAAACTTGTTGCAAGCTTTCTGCTTGTTTGACCAGCAGACTACTCTTCAAGCCGAACCGGAGTTGCTGTATAAAGGGGGCGCGCTGGTTCACGCTGCGCCGCGTGAGCTTTAACGACGGCGGTGCGGCTCATTTCCGTGGTTGGGAGGCCCGCACCGCCGTCACACCAACCACGGTATACGATCATGTCCCCTCGCCTAGCCTATTCACGCCCGCAATCCGACGATGCCCGCAAAGCGCCTTATGACTACCAGCAGCAACGGGACATCATGCGCGGCATCCCACGCATGATGTCTCCTTACCTGACGGCTCCCCAAGAAAAGGTGTTGCACCACGTCTTCAGCCAGTCCGTCGACATGGGCCGGGAGTACCTCTTGACCTCTTATTACAGGCTTGAGCACGGCGACCCGGACGCCAAGACGAAGGGAACCGGCTACAGCAAGCGCCAGCTTCAGCGCATCGTCGGCGATCTCGAAGGGGGTCGCTTCATCGCGGTGAAACAAACCGGCAGGGGTTTGAAGATCACACCGAACCCCAACTGGACACCGGGGCCAGATGCACAGTTGCCAGCGGAAAAGCGCAAGCAAGCCGCGAAAAAGGCCGCCGACAACAGGCGAGAGAATAATCCCCCCAAGCCGATGCCCGTTTCGACGCTCTGGACACACCCTCATCAGAGAGTGGACACGGATGTCCACTCACGAGGCGACACTGATGTCCACTCTGAGTGGACACGGATGTCCACCACAAAAGAAGAACTAGAAAAAGAAGAAGCAAAAAAAGAGGAAACATATTACCGGTCACCTGTCGGCGACCGGGAGCCGGTTTTCTCTTTTTCTAATTCTCCTTCTGTTTCTGTCCGGGTGCGAGTCCGCCAACGTCCGGCGCTCTCCTCTACCCCGGCAAAGAAAGAGACCCCCCGAGTTCCGCCCGCCCCCCCTTTGACTGCCAGTGCATTAGAAAAGACCTATCGCGCCGCCTTCGAAACCGCCTATGGCGACCAACCCGGCGTGTTCGCCACGGCGTGGACCCGCGAACAACTCGGCATCATCAACGCGGCCATCGTCAAAAAATGGGACCAGCGCGACCCCGAAGGGTGCCACGATTACATCGAATGGGTCGTGATGAACTTCTCCCGGCTGCGTAGGCTGGTGTTTGGCTGGATGAAGCGCCCCGAAGCCCCTGTCGCCCCGGATTGCAAGTTCCTCGCCCGCTGGCACGGTGACCTCCTGAAGGCCTACCAGAAGCGCCGGCAGGAACAGGCCATTGAAGGCCTCGACAGCCACGAGGAACGAAAGCTCGCCCATCTGACGCGGGTGCAAGGCAAGTCCCGCGAAGAGGCGCTGATCGCCATCGCCGAGGACCGGGCTGCGCTGAAGCTGCGCGATGAAATCGAGAGGGGCAAGGCCGAGATAGCTGTCCAGCGCCGCGCCGCCGAGATCGCCCAGAAGAACGCGGAGCGTACAAGGGACCGCGCTATCCTACACCCGCGCTCGGATATTGCCCGTCGCATAGCCGATCTCGAAGCCCGCCTTGCGGCGGCTCAGGAGACCATCACCTCCGAACCTATAGACCTTGTGGCAGCGGTTGCCGAAGGCGAACGCCGCGCACGAGAGGAAAATCCTATGGAGGCCAAGGCACACTAGAGTGCTCCGGTCGCCCCCATCATCCGATAACCGGCTCTATCTTACCCGCCACTCGCTTTGCCAGCCTCGCCAGCGTGGACCGGGAGCATCCAGTTGCCGAGATGATGGTGCTCCAGCTTTGCCCGGTGGTGAGCATACTTTGGATCGCCTTGTTGCGTGTCTCGTCCTCGGGGCGACCCCGGTATTTGCCCTCGCTCTTGGCCTTTTCGATACCCTGCGCCTGCCTACGCCGGCGGTCCTCGTAATCTTTGCGGGCAATGGCTGCCAGCATGTCGAGGAGCATCGAGTTGATGGCCTCGAACATCCTTCCGGAAAAGTCGTCGGCATCTTTGACCATCATCATATGCGAGGTAGGCAAGTCGAGGGCGACAACTCGAACCTTTCGGTCGTAAATCTCACGCTTAAGCCGACCCCAATCCTCTGCATTCAGTCGGCTCAAGCGGTCGACTTGTTCGATCAGAAGAATATCACCCGGCTGACAGTCCGACAGCAACCGAAACAACTCAGGACGCGCCAATGACGCGCCGCTTTCATTCTCGACGTAGTTAGCCGCGATGGGCAGATCACGCTCCCTCGCGAACGCAAGTAAATCGCCCTTGGCACGGGTTGCGTCCTGCTCTTTGGTTGAGGCTCGGAGATAGGCGCGTACGAACATTATGAGACCCCAGTTCGATATGATTGGTCTCACATTGACCGGTACGATTAGAGTGGTCAAACGTTATTATCGAACCAGCCTACAAAGCGGTCCGCTAAAGGCATACCCAATTGGAAGCCCTTGCTCACTCGTAATGGAGCAGCCCCCCCGCGACGGTACATCATGCGCGGCATCACCGCATAGCATTCCACGCCCACAACCCGGCACGACCTAATGAGTTAGACGGGGGAAGACGACAGACTCACATGTTTTTGCACGTGTCAAGACTTGCGGCGAGAGATGCGAGAGGCAATTATCAAAGCACTGGGCTGGGGGAGTGTATTATGAGCAGTTTTGCTGAGAAACAGTTGCCACTGCGGCGGCTACGATTTGGAAATGTCGACGCTCGATACGAAGTCACGTCTCGCGATCCAAAGGACGAGGAGCACTTCCGCACTTCGTTTGTCGAACCGGCGGGTATGAACGTCGAAGAATTTATTGATGGGCATCGCTTTTTTGTGCACGGCGCGAAGGGTTCCGGGAAGACATCTTTATTGCGGTTTATCGAGCTTAAGGTCACCGATCAGAAGTCCCTCTCAAAGTTTATATCATTCGCAACTGAAATCTCCGACCCTGAGAGAGAGAAAATCTGTAGGATTTCGGGGATTGACGTCTACGAGCAAGATGGCGTCGAGGTTTCCAATAATAATGCTGTCGAAATGTGGATGATTTTCATCCTTCGACATCTGGGTCGCCTAATAGAAGAAAATAGGAGTAATTTCACGAGTCACAAGAGTATATCAGTTTTTTGCGAGTTGATGAAAAAGTTCTACGACGGGGAGGATAATAAAGGCCTTCTAAGATGGCTGTCTACCGCTCTAAAAACTGGGCGATACAAATTCAAGTCAAAGTACTTAGACGCTTCCCTGAAAGGTCCAGAGAAAGAAGAAGAGAGAGAGTACCCAGTCAGTTACGTAATAGAGCAGTCTTTTAGACTTTTGCGTGATCTTGGATGGGAGGGGATTGGCGGTCTATATGTTATTTTCGACGAACTAAATCTGTCATTTGCGTCCAAAGCTGCGCATAAGCGCGACATAATTCTTATACGCGACCTTATAATTGCTATAGATCGTTTGAATATGTTTTTTGTGTCCGAAAGGAAGCCAGTCTACATACTAGGGTCTGCTCGATCCGAGGTCCTCCATGCCCTCAACGCCCCAACTCATGAAATCAATAAAATCTTAGCCGATAGAGGGCGTGAGCTTCGTTGGTTTGCCAGTACCGCAGGAGCAGAATGGCCCATCATCAAACTTCTGGAAAGCAAGATAAAAGCCTCCGAGAAGCTCGCCGGCTTGAAACCTTCTGACGGTGTGATGGAGCGTTATTTCTATCGGGATATTATTGGATTTGGACCCCGCGATTTCGTGGTTGAGACTACTTGGTGCAACCCACGCGACATCGTCTCGCTTTTTGGGGAAGCGGCCGCCCACGCGCTTCCAAATGAAGCGGTCTTCGGTGGACCCGTCATTGCAAGAGTTATGGAGCAATATAGTACGGCTGCTTGGCGCGAAAAAGCCGAAGAACTAAGTGTCGAATATGCTCCACAGGAAATTCAGAGCATAAAAAAGATGCTTCTTAATTTCGCTCGCCATTTCAAACTATTGGCGTTTGAAAAGAATTGGCGAAACAAGGCTGAAAACGACCCTACGATGACGATGATGTTATCAAAATTCAAGCCATCAAAAATTATTGAAGATTTGTACCGGATTGGTGTTCTTGGGCAATCTTCGAAAGAGCCGACTGAACATGCCCAGTCATTCAATCAGCACTGGGCATACCGTGGAGACAACACGTTCGATATTTCGTCATGGCTTGTTGTTCACAAAGCACTTTGGCCCGAATTGAGACTCGGAAAGTTGCGGGCTGGCGTGGATGAACGCGGGTAAGGCAATCAGCCATAAGCCTAGCTATTGCAGTCCTCGGCCGCAGCAAAAGCCTGAAGCCTTGCTACTCCATGTCTGGAACGTCGCCGCCTACAAAGAGCGTCGTCAGTTCCCCATACTCGCCCATCGCCGGGTTCGCCTCCCTTGACCACGCGATGGCCCCCGCGTGCTTCTCCGCCAGAGCCTTTGCCGCCCTTATTGCGCGGTCTTCGCTCTGTTGCTCGGCTGGTCCGTAGACTGGCTGTAGGTCGCCGCTCTCATCGCGGTCGAAGGCGGTGACGACAATCAGCTTCGGGGTCTTCCGCTCGGGGGGGATGCTTTCAGTCCGCATGGCAATTACCCGATGGTAGCCGGTGTGTCGTCATAGCTGATCACCAAGAGCCCGGGATGCCTGTGAGAGAGGGCGAGAATTTGGTTCTCCAGTTCGCAATTGTAGGCCATGAGCGCCTTCACAGTCTCCAAGGGGCTCTCGTACTGGGCCAGCTTGACCGCCTCTGAATGCAGATCAGCTTTAGCTTCGGGGTCCAGATGGTAGGTGCCCATTTTCCGTTCCTCCTACCGGCTCGCCCGGCGAGGTGCCGAGACTGCGTCAAGGCGGTTCTGAAGGTGCCCATTGAGGACGATCATTTCCTTTAGCGCCTTCATCGTGTCACCCTTATGCAGGGCCACGAATTTGTCGGCGGTAGCTTGAAGGGCGGCCTCTTGGCGGCTGTCCAGCGTCACAATGTGGTCCATGGCGGTCACTCCAAACGCTTCATGCTTGCAGTGAACAAAAGAGGAACGAAATTGTCAAGGCCGAATTGACTCGGCGAGGAATGCGTTCCTATTTGTGAGCCATGCCGGAACCGAGCAGAAGAACGCGCCGCGTTGTGCAGACCCTATGCCGTGCGCACGAGGTCGGGCAGCTAATCCGCGTCCGGTGCGTCAACTGCAACATCACACGTCACTATTTGCCCGGCGATCTCGCCAAGCTGCTCGGGGACATTCCGTTCTGGGACGTTGAGCGGTACATGCGGTGTGAGCGCTGCCAGCGCCGCGAGTTTGATGTGGACATCCTGTTACCCAGCGCATCCCAAGGCATGAACATTCGCGTCCGGCGGCTTGTCGAGGTCCGCATGGTGCGCCGTGTGATCTGGAGGGATGACAGTTCCTAGAACAGTGAGCCCTGAGCCGGTCCCTGCTGTGGAAACTTGATTTGTGTGGCAGGCTTTTCGACAATCACAAGAGCATCGTCCGGTGCGGGGCGCTGCAATTGCTTCGCCTCCGACCACGGCGCATTCAGCCAGACTTCGGTCTCTTCTTGTGTGGTCAGGATCACGGGCATCGCCTTTTCGTGGATCGGCTTTATGAGCCCATTGGGGTCAGTGGTCAGGAAGCCGTAGACTTCGTGATCAGCCGGGCCGTCTTTGACTTTGCGGACCCCATGCCACGGCGTCCAGAGGCCCGCAAAGAAGAACAGCGGACAGTTCTGATCGAGCGCAAACCAGTAGTTCCGCTGAATACCCGTCTCGGGGTCCTTGTCACTCTCCTTAGGGCTCGGCTCCGCGAAGCTCGTTACCGGAACGACGCAACGATGCTCGACCCCGAGATATTGCTGCCAGTGAAAATAGTTGGTCTTGCGAATGTTAGTGGTGCCGTAATCGGCCTTGCCCTTCACGCGCTCAGAAGGCGTGGGCATCCCCCAAAGCAGCTTGGCCACCTCGCGCCGTCCGTCCGGCGCATTCCGGACCACCGGGCCGGGTTGGTTGGGATAGATGTCAACCGATGGCTCTAGGTTGCCTAGAATGTCCCGCAAGGCGCGAGTCCACTGGCGGATAGCCTCCTGCGATGTCGTGATGTTGTAGAGGTTGCACATGCAGCAAAAATTGCGGAATTGGCTCGTCTCTGCAACCGAACAATGCAGTAAGTTCACTGCGCGACAAGCAGGTTCGCCCGCGCGCCGCCTGATCGGCTTATCTGACTGAAGGGTCCACCCGAGCCGGGCCTAGGCCCTTCTGGCGCTTTTTCAGGTCGTCAGCGAGCACCCGCAAGTGCTTCTCGATCAGGCAGAGCGCGGCCAGCACACCGCAGACTACCGAGGCGACAGCGAAGCCGATGATCGCCCCGAAGATCGCTCCGGCGTTTGGCAGATATACATTCCCGAGGAACGCTCCGACCGCAATAATGATTAGCGCGATGAAGATGTTGATGGTGGACAGCATGTTTACGAGCGCTCGGCTCATTTCTCTTCCCCCTTCATTCTTTTACTGGACTGCTATAGTTCTGCCCGATCAACAGGACTATGGCAGGAGGGCGGCCTGCGCCAGCACTTCCCTGAATGTTCGACCGGCCGCGAACGCCTTGACGACACCAAGCAGGTTCCATTCCGGCCCATGAGCGCCCATTTTGACCGCGATTGAGGGGTAAGCATCGGCGAGCTTCCCCAAGGCGCGCGTCAACGCATCCTGCTCGACCGGGGACAGGTGCATCTCAAACATGCTCTTATAGAAGGCCTCCATGCTGGATGCATCGAAGGTCTTTTCCTCCGCAAGTGCGGGGCCGAGTAGAAGACAGAAAGCGACCAGAAAGTTTGCAACCCGTTTCAAATCTACCCCCCTTTAGATTAGCCGCTCGCCTTTAGGGGCCCGAACGACCTATCAGCGAGAAATATCCAATTTTTGGATAATCTGAATATCGGATTACCGGCGTGTTGATCACTGGTCAACCGTCCAATGCCGAAGTCAGTGCACTCCGAACGCCACAGGATGATTGCGGCGGCGCTGGCAAGTCACCGGCGGGCAAAAGGGCTGTCGCAGGCCGAGGTCGCCAAAGTTCTTGGCAGACATCAGCCATTCGTTGCAAATATCGAAAGCGGCGAGCGCCGGGTCGATCTCGTTGAACTCATGGATATCGCCAAGATCATCGATTTGGATGTGGTTGCGTTGGTGCGCAGTCTCCAAGACAGCGCGGAGTGACGCTGCCGCCAAGCGGCAACGTGCATGGGGTGAATTTCCCTGACCCTTGTGAGTTTTAGCAGGCACAAACTATTTGCCTACCGACCCGACGCTTGGCGACAGGGTTGTGGCGGGCCGTGCTAGCCCCGCTGGACGCCGGCAATATTGCCCGGAGGGAAAGGGGCCCTCCGGAAAACATCGACGATATGAGCCCCGTGCTGGGCGCGTAGCATTGCGGCCAAGTTAATCGGCCTCATAGCGAGTGCGCAAAACCATTCCTCGCCAGTCACGGCGTATCTTTCTACGATCCGGCTCCAAGGATCGGGTTGCCGGAACCGGCGATGCAAGGCCATGTGAATTGACCGGCAGATCGGAAGCGGCGACCACGGGGCATAATAGTCCTCGCAGTGCAACTGAAGGTTTTCCGTAGAACCCGAGATTAAGCATCGCTCCGGCTTCGCCAACAAGCCACTGGCGATGAAGTGATGTATGAGTTGCCAGCCGCGAACGCGCTCCTCGTGGGTGAAGCCGTTGTAGATTGGCATCCGTGGCCACTTCCATTCCGGCAGGCCAGTGGGTTCGAAGAGGCTCATAGATTTTGCAACCAGTTTCAAAAAGTACCGATGTTACGATGGACTGACCTCATCGCTCGTGTAGAGATGCGACAAGTCCAAACCGGGATATGCAACCGCCTTGATCGCGGTCGCCAATGTGCTTGGACGCAATCCCTTGCCGTAGTCGTCTTCAGTGTTTCCCGTGGTCCAGCCGCCTAACGCTCGAACCTTTTCAATCGAGATATCGGCTTCGCGCAACGCGTCGCGGTAGTTGTGCCGGAACGAGTGGAAGACCTTCTTCGGATCAGTGATGCCGACTTTATCGAGGAACCGAGCGAAGAACTTGGAGAAAGGATCGGAGCGATAGCCTGTCGTGCCGAGAGGAAGTTCCGCGAACAGAGAGGCGTCTGGCTCGCGCTTCAATCTTTGGTCGGCGACGAAGGTGAGCAGGCCCATACGCTTGAGTTCGGGATGAACGGGAACAAACCGATGACCGGCAGCGGTCTTAACGCGTTTGGTTTCCCCGTCCTCTGACCCCCGAATTAGGATGATGTCTGTGTCGTCTTGGACTTCAAAATCATCGAGCGTCAGTTGGCAAACTTCGTTTAGCCGCATCCCCGTGTAGAGGGCCATCAGCGGTGCCCAGAAGCGCCCCCTCCGCACGATCTTCGTGCCTTCGACGTTGTAACCCGCTTCATCGTCCTTGCAGCCTGTGTAGAGCGGCGCTGAGAAGATTGCTTTGAGGTCTTCATTCGAGAACGGCAGCCGCTTGTCCTTAGCGCGGATTTTTATCTTGGCCTGAATGAGGAGACCTTCCGAAGGGTCTTTAGCCAGCCACTCTTCGCGAACGGCAGCGCGGAAAAGCGTACCTAATGTGCGTAGATAATCGTTTGCCGTCTCGGTAGCCAGAACAGGTAGTTTCTTCTCGGCAGCCATCTGCGCAGCTTCGAAAATAGTCGCGTTGGGAAAGTGCTTGGTAGCATTGCTCGGCAGCTTTTGCAGAAGGTCGATAAATTCCCGAACGCGAGGCCGGCCGATCTCGGTGATGTCCGTGTCAGCGCCGAAGAACTCGGTGATCGCTTGCCATTGCGCAGTTCGCTTAAGCGCAGTCTTCTTGCTCATCGGACTCCGCGTCGTATCGGACCGGACATGAGCAATCAGCCGCTTGACGGTGATCTTTGCAACGGGTTGCAATTTCGTCGATGCGTTCAAACCTGCCAACTGCGGGTCGGTTGGCAAAGCTACCGCAGGGAAACTGCGCGCTATCTCTCGCCGAGCCGCTTCAATCAATCCTTGCCTGATGTAGCCGTCGAGACGCATCCAGCCATCCGAACCGGGCTCCAGTTTGAGACCCGCTGTCGCAACAACCTGCTCAGCTTCCCGAAAGGAAGCGATAGCCAAATTTCCAGCGTCCGAAAGGTCGGCAAGATCGCGCTCGGCATCCTCAAGGGAGGCCCACCGGTCGGACTTTTCGACATTTCGTTTTTCGAAGTCCACAAACCACTGGGTAAATAGCTGCCACGTCTCCCGCTCTGACAATTCCGTCACGGTAACAGGGGATAGCCGGCGGCGAAGAGTTTCCCACTCTGCATCGATCTTCACGCGCTCGATACGACCGCGTAGCTGTGCTTCTCGATAGTCAGAGGTTTTGAGCGATTTTTTTATTTCCACTTTCCCCACGTATGGCCGTAGGGCATCCGGGACACGCAACCGAAGCCAGTAGACATTACCGCGAAGCTGGAGATGTGACGCTCGCCGAGGCACGGAATTTCCTGCGTTGTGGACCACCTATGTGGACCACATTGCCTGCGCATATCCTTGAAATCAAAGGTTCTTTAGGGAAATCAACACCCTAAAGAGTGACTGGTGGAGCCAATCGGAATCGAACCGACGACCTCTTGAATGCCATTCAAGCGCTCTCCCAACTGAGCTATGGCCCCACTCCCGGCAGTCAGCCGGCGCCGTTTCCGGCGAAGAGATCAGGCGCGGCTGGGAACCGCGCCGTCGTTTAGTGCTGGCGGCTTCTAGCGCCGCCTTCGGTCAAGATCAAGCCTGGAAAGGCCGCTTTTTCGTCACAGGCCAAAATGGCCGGCAAACGATCAAAATCAGACCTCGTCCTCGTCGTCGCCGACGCCGATCATGTCGGAGACGTCGTCGTCCTCTTCCTCCTCGTCGGCAAGGAAGGTATCGTCGTCATCGTCGCCGAGATCGACATCGTCCTCGTCGTCGCCAAGATCGGGCAGATCGTCGCCGCCGCCCTTGGTCTCTTCGTCCACGTCCTCCAGCGAGACGATTTCGGCGCCTTCCTCCTCCTCGGCGTCGATTTCCTTTTCGGCGACGTCCTCATCCTCCTCGATGGCGGAGATCTTGCCCTCATCGAAATAGGAGCGCGGATAGCTCTTGCCGGTATAGGGCGAGACGATCGGGTCCTTGTTCAGGTCGTAGAATTTCCGCCCCGTTTCGGGGTCGACACGCTTTGTGCCAAGTTCAGGTTTTGCCACGGCAAGCCTCGTCAAAAAAAGAATGGTCCCCTTAACCGCAGTTTTCCGTGCTGTCAAAGCCAAAAGACATGTCCCGAAAACCCGCTTTTCAAGGGCCCGCACGAGGGGATGACCATTGCCGCGCGCCGTGATACGAGACCGCCGCAAACATGACGAATTGAGCCGGCCAGCCGGCATTTTCATTTGGAAGACACGAATGTCTCACGCTGCCGCCCCGAAGCCGGCCACGGCCCGCAAATCTCCTGCCCTTGCCGGCACTGCGCGAGTGCCGGGCGACAAGTCGATCTCGCACCGCTCCTTCATGTTCGGCGGCCTCGCCTCCGGCGAGACGCGCATCACCGGCCTGCTCGAGGGCGAAGACGTGATGCGCACGGGTGCTGCCATGAAGGCGATGGGCGCGCATATCGAAAAGAAGGGCGCCGAATGGGTGATCCGCGGTACCGGCAACGGCGCGCTGCTTCAACCCGAAGGCCAGCTCGACTTCGGCAATGCCGGCACCGGCTCGCGGCTCACCATGGGCCTGGTCGGCACCTATGACATGGAGACGACCTTCATCGGCGACGCCTCGCTCTCCGGCCGGCCGATGGGCCGGGTGCTGGAGCCGCTGCGCCAGATGGGCGTGCAGGTGCTGAAGGCGGCGCCAGGCGATCGCATGCCGATCACGCTGCGCGGCCCCAAGCACGCCGCACCCATCACCTATCGCGTGCCGATGGCGTCGGCCCAGGTGAAATCGGCGGTGCTGCTTGCCGGCCTCAACACGCCCGGCATCACCACCGTGATCGAGCCCGTGATGACGCGCGACCACACTGAAAAGATGCTCAAGGGCTTCGGCGCCAATCTCACCGTCGAGACCGACGAGCGCGGCGTGCGCCACATCTTCATCGAAGGCCAGGGCAAGCTGACCGGGCAGACCATCGCGGTGCCCGGCGATCCGTCCTCGGCCGGCTTCCCGCTGGTGGCCGCGCTCATCGTGCCGGGTTCGGATATCGTGATCGAAAACGTGCTGATGAACCCGACCCGCACCGGCCTGCTTCTCACATTGCAGGAGATGGGCGGCCGGATCGACATCCTCAATCCGCGCAATGCCGGCGGCGAGGACGTCGCGGACCTGCGCGTGCGCTCTTCCGAGCTCAAGGGCGTCGTGGTGCCGCCGGAGCGCGCGCCGTCGATGATCGACGAATATCCGGTGCTGGCTGTCGCCGCGAGCTTCGCGGAAGGCGAGACGCTGATGCAGGGGCTGGAGGAGTTGCGGGTCAAGGAATCCGACCGGCTGGCGGCGGTTGCCAATGGGCTCAAGCTCAACGGCGTCGACTGCACCGAAGGCGAGGCTTCGCTCGCCGTGCGGGGCAAGCCGGGCGGCAAGGGGCTGGGCGCCTACCCCAATGGGCCGGACACGGCGGTGAAGACGCATCTCGACCATCGCATCGCCATGAGTTTTCTGGTGATGGGGCTGGCGACGGAAAAGCCGGTGACCATCGACGACGCCAACATGATCGCGACGAGCTTTCCGGAATTCATGGGATTGATGAAGCGACTGGGCGCGGAGATCGAGTGAGGGTGATGGCAATCGCAAACTTTGGAGATTGGCACCCAACATCCTTCCCGTCGTCATCCTGGGGCGGAGCAAGGAGCGAAGCGACGCGGCGCAGACCCCAGGATCCATGCCGTGACGCCAACGCGCTGCAACGGTGCAGAATTCTGGCTCGCAGCATTCTTTGGCTAATGTCACGGTATGGATCCCAGGGTCTCCGCTTCGCTCCGCCCTGGGATGACGAAAGGGTGAGGCTTTGTCGCCACGCCAACGAAGCGATGGCCCACCAATGACCCACACCTTCACCATCGCCATCGACGGCCCCGCAGGCGCGGGCAAGGGCACGCTGGCCCGCCGGCTGGCCGACCACTATCGGCTGAACCTGCTCGACACCGGCCTCACCTATCGCGCGGTGGCGCATAAGCTGCTCGAACTCGGCCTGCCGCTCGACAATGTCTCGGCGGCGGAAACCGCGGCGCGGCAGGTCGACCTTTCGAATCTCGACCGCACGGTGCTTTCGGCGCATGCGGTGGGCGAGGCGGCCTCGAAGGTCGCGGTCATCCCCACCGTTCGGCGCATCCTGGTCGACAAGCAGCGCGAGTTCGCCAAGGCGCCGCCGGGCGCGGTGCTCGACGGTCGCGACATCGGCACCGTCGTGTGCCCGGACGCCGACATCAAGCTCTATGTGACGGCGAGCGCCGAGGTGCGGGCGCAGCGCCGGCTGGCCGAGATCGAGAGCATGGGCGGCAGCGCCGATTTCGCCACGATCCTCGCCGACATCGAGCGCCGCGACGAGCGCGACATGGGCCGCGCCGACTCGCCGCTCAAGCCCGCCGCCGACGCGCACTTGCTTGATACCAGCGAAATGGCTATAGAGGCCGCGTTTCTGGCGGCGATGGCGATCGTTGACGGCGTCCTTGCCAAGAGAAACAAGGCCTGATCCGGGTTTTCGATTGCCGTCGGCGCCGAAAATACCCATATCGGGCACGAACCAGCCTGCCAGCATTCTTCATGCGCCGGACTTGCCGCTCGAAAAGCGGCCAAGGGCTTTTCAGCCCGGAACGCCGGCAGGCTCTCGCAACGCTAACCCACGGCGCCCGCTCCGCTCGTCATGCGGAGCACTCCAGGAGAAACAATGTCAGCTGCAAATCCCACTCGCGATGATTTCGCGAGCATGCTCGAAGAATCATTCACCGCCGGCCATTCCGGCGAGGGCCAGGTTGTCCGGGGCACGATCACCGCGATCGAAAAGGACATGGCCATCATCGATGTCGGCCTCAAGGTCGAAGGCCGCGTGCCGCTGAAGGAATTCGGCGCCAAGGGCAAGGACTCCTCGCTCAAGGTCGGCGACACCGTCGAAGTCTATGTCGAGCGCATCGAAAACGCGCTTGGCGAAGCCATGCTATCGCGCGAGAAGGCTCGCCGCGAGGAGAGCTGGGTCCGCCTCGAAGAGAAGTTCACCAAGGGCGAGCGCGTCGAAGGCGTCATCTTCAACCAGGTCAAGGGCGGCTTCACCGTCGACCTCGACGGCGCCGTGGCGTTCCTGCCACGCAGCCAGGTCGACATCCGTCCGATCCGCGACGTCTCGCCGCTGATGCACAACCCGCAGCCCTTCGAGATCCTCAAGATGGATCGCCGCCGCGGCAACATCGTGGTGTCGCGCCGTACCGTGCTCGAGGAGAGCCGCGCCGAACAGCGTTCGGAGATCGTGCAGAACCTCGAGGAAGGCCAGGTTGTCGAAGGCGTGGTCAAGAACATCACCGACTACGGTGCGTTCGTCGACCTCGGCGGCATCGACGGCCTGCTGCATGTCACCGACATGGCATGGCGCCGCGTCAACCATCCGACCGAGATCCTCAACATCGGCCAGACGGTCAAGGTGCAGATCATCCGCATCAACCAGGAAACCCACCGCATCTCGCTCGGCATGAAGCAGCTCGAGTCGGATCCGTGGTCGGATATCGGCACCAAGTTCCCGATCGGCAAGAAGATCAAGGGCACCGTCACCAACATCACCGACTACGGCGCGTTCGTCGAACTGGAGCCGGGCATCGAGGGCCTCATCCACGTTTCGGAAATGTCGTGGACGAAGAAGAACGTGCACCCTGGCAAGATCCTGTCGACGACGCAGGAAGTCGACGTGGTGGTGCTCGAAGTCGATCCGGCCAAGCGCCGCATCTCGCTCGGTCTCAAGCAGACGCTGGAGAACCCGTGGGAAGCCTTCGCGCGCAACCATCCGGTCGGCAGCCAGGTCGAGGGCGAGGTCAAGAACAAGACCGAGTTCGGCCTGTTCATCGGCCTGGAAGGCGATGTGGACGGCATGGTGCACCTCTCCGACCTCGACTGGACCCGTCCGGGCGAGCAGGTCATCGAAGAGTACAATCGCGGCGACATGGTCAAGGCGCAGGTGCTCGACGTCGACATCGAGAAGGAGCGCATCTCGCTCGGCATCAAGCAACTGGCCCGCGACACGGTCGGCGAGGCGGCGAGCAGCGGTGAACTGCGCAAGAACGCCGTCGTCACCTGCGAGGTCATCGCGGTGAAGGATGGCGGTCTGGAAGTGCGGCTGGTCGACAGCGGCCTTGAGACCTTCATCAAGCGCTCCGACCTTTCGCGCGACCGCGACGAGCAGCGCCCCGAGCGCTTCACCGTCGGCCAGAAGGTCGACGCCCGCGTCATCGCCTTCGACAAGAAGACCCGCAAGCTGCAGGTCTCGATCAAGGCGCTGGAAATCGCCGAGGAGAAGGAAGCGGTCGCCCAGTACGGCTCGACCGACTCCGGCGCCTCGCTGGGCGACATCCTGGGCGCGGCGCTGAAGAAGCAGGGCAACTAAGCCGCTTCATCGGCACTGAAAACGAAAACCCCGCCGGAGCGATCCGGCGGGGTTTTTCATTGCACGTTGATCCGTGAGGTCAGGCCCGGCCGTAAAGCGGCACCAGCGTGCCGCTCATCGCCTGGTTGGCGGGCGAGGCGAGATAAGCGATCGCTTCGGCGGCTGCCTCCAGGCTGACCCATTTGGTGAAATCGGCGTCGGGCATGTCGGCGCGGTTGGCCGGCGTGTCGAGCGTCGAGGGCGCCACGGCGTTGACGAGGATGCCCTTGTGCTTCAGCTCCTCGGCCATGGCCTGCGTCATCGCGGCAACCGCCGCCTTGCTGGCGGCATAGGCGACCATGCCGGCTCCACGCCTGGGATCGAGCCCGGCGCGCGCGGTGACGTTGACGATGCGCCCCGCGGTGCCCGACATCAGCATCGAGCGCACCGCGGCGCGGCCGCAAAGGAAGGCGGTGCGGGCGTTGGTGTCCATCATCTCGGCGAAAGACGCCGATTCGATCTTTTCCACCGGCGCCATGGTGAACCCGCCGGCGAGGTGGATCGAAGCCCAAAGCTCCGGAACCTGGTGGTAGAAGGCCTCGACCTTGGCGGAGTCCGAGAGGTCGACATTGTGCGCCAGGCGGACGCTGGCGTGGGCCGCATAAGGAAAGTGCGGCGGAGCGGCGGCATGGGCATTGGGCACATGGCAAATCGCTCCCTGCTCCAGCAACCTGCCGACAACCGCGCCGCCGAGCGCCCCAGTGCCGCCCGTCACCACGACATGCCTGCCGTTAAGCGTTTCCGTCATATTTCGACTGCTCCTGTCGTATTTTTATGGTTATGCCGCCCCAGCGTCGAACGTCGCGCCTTTCGCGCTGTCACTCAATTGAAATATCGACATGGCTGCGTCCCTTCTTTGCATGCGTCGGGTCGCCGCGTGTGACGTCACGCCGCTGCGTTCCGGCTGGATGGAAGGCTGCCAAGGTCTTCAGTCGATGGTGATTTCGATGACGCGCGGCTTGCCCGCCGCTCGCGCGCGCTTCAGCGCCTCGGCGAGGCCGCCGACCCCGGTCAGCCGCTCGGCTTCAATGCCATAGGCCCCGGCGAGCTTGCAGAAATCCGGCGGCGCCGGCGACACGCCGACCGGCTCGACGCCGACATCGAGCATCGAAGTCTCGATCTCGCGATAACCGCGATTGTTCCAGACGACGAAGATCACCGACGTCCCGGCATCGAGCGCCGCGCCCAGCTCCGGCAAGGTGAACTGGAAGCCGCCGTCGCCGGTAAGACACACGACCGGCGCCTCGGGCACGGCAAGGGCGGCGCCGATCGCCGCTGGGGGGCCGTAGCCCAGCGCGCCGAACCCCGTCGCCGCATTGAACCAGCCGGACGGACGGTCGTGGTCGTAATAGAGGTTGGCGGCATAAATCGGCTGCGTGGAGTCGCCGACGATGATCGCGCCGGGCAGCGCGTCGCGGATCGTCTCCACCGCTCGTACCTGCGCCAGATAGTCCGGCTTCAGCTCGGCAAGCGCCGCCGCTCTCGCCGCTGCGGCGCGGGCCTGGCCGTCCTTCGCCGCGACATTGGCCGGCCCAAGTTCGGTCAGCAGCGCGCCAAGCGCCTCGGCGCAATCGGCCTGGATTCCAACCGCCACCGGGCGACGGGCGATCTGGTCGGCGCCGATGTCGATGCGGATGAGGTTCGGCGGCAGCACGAAGCCGCCGTCGCCATAACCGTCATAGTCGGTCGGGCCGAATTCGGTGCCCGCGGCGATCACCAGATCGGCATCGGCCATCAACGCGCGCACTGCCCTCAGACTCGGGCTTGCCGGCACGCAGAGCGGATGACGGTGCAGCAGGCCGCGCGCATTGGCCGTTTCGACCACCGGCGCACCGAGGGTTTCGGCGAAGCGCCTTAGCGCCGCATCGGCCTTCTTGGCGCCACCCCCGGCGAGAATGAGCGGCCGGCGGGATGCCTGGATCAATTTCGCAGCCTCGACGATCGCCGCCGCTGCCGGAGCAGGTGGCGCGGCGTTGCTGAGCACCGGCGCGAGCCCCTCGGCGGGCTTCACCATGACGTCGGTCGGGATCTCGATATGGACCGGACCCGGACGCGAGGAGGAGAAAACGGCGAAGGCACGCGCGAGCGCGCCGGGCAGTTGCGCGGCCTCGGTGACGCGCTCGGAGAACAGCGCCACCTTCTCCATCATGCCGCGCTGGTCGGGCAGTTCGTGCAGGAAGCCCAGTCCCTTGCCGAGCGTATCGGTGGCATTGACGCCGGAGATCACCAGCATCGGCACCGAATCGGCGCGCGCCTGGCCCATGGCGGTGATGGTGTTGGTGAGGCCAGGCCCGGTGATGACGAAGGCCACGCCCGGCCGCCCGCGGGCGCGCGCATAGCCGTCGGCCATGAAGCCGGCGCCCTGCTCGTGGCGCGGCGTGACGTGGTGGATCTTCGAGCGCGCCAGGCCGCGATAGAGCTCGACCGTATGCACGCCCGGAATGCCGAAGACGGTGTCGACACCATGCGCCTCGAGCAAGGTGATCAGCGCTTCGCCGACAGTTGTCATTGCTCTTCTCCCTTTAGGCGGATCACCGTTTAGCGGAAACAGTGATCAGCTCTATCTCTTTGTTTCTTACGCAATTCCGGACGGAAAACCGCTTCTCACTTTTCCTGGAATTGCTCTAGCGGCGCGAGGCCGAGTTCGGCCTCGACAGCCTTGATGCCGATCGCCGCCAATTCGCCGGGCGAGAACATCTCGCCGGCCAGGCAGCCTTCGATCCAGAGCCCGTCGATGATCGCATTGATCGCGATGGCATGGCGGCGCAGTTGGCTTGCATCCGGCTTGCGCCATTCGGCGGCGAGCACTTCGGCCACGACCGCTTCCACCGCGTTGCGAAAGCCGAGATAGCCTTCCCAATGGGCGCGGGCGAGTGTCGGATCCGCGCCGGCACGGCCAATGAAGGTCGCCCAGAGCGAAAACACCCGCTGGTCGATGATCGGCGCGTTGAGATTGGCTGTGACGAAGGCCGCAAGACGCTGGCGCGGCGAGGCGTCTTCCATGATCAATGCCGCTTTCGCCTGCTCGGTCATGCGGCCGATCAGTGCGGCATAGGCTTCCTGCAGCAATTCTTCCTTGCCGGGGAAATAGTGGCGGATCAGCCCGGCGGTGACGCCGGCACGCAAGGCGATGGTGCGCAAGGTGGCGCCCTGCAGGCCATGTTCCGCCACGCAGTCCAGAGTCGCTTCGATCAGATCCTGCCGCCGCCGCTCCTCGCCCTCGCGACGGAACTTACGGCGCGCATTCATCGGCGCAGGATCGGCCGCGTCAGGCATGTCGGCCCGCCCTCGCAGGCGATGCAGAGCGCATCCGCATCGAATACCTCGACCGTGCAGCCGGCGGCTTCCATCGCGGCTTTGGTCTTGGGAAAGCCCGCAACGGCAATGACCTTGCGAGGGCTGGTCGGCAGCACGTTCAAGCTGAGGCCGTTGGAAGCGGCGAACTCTTCGGCGTCGCCTTCGACCAGACGGATGCCCCGCGCCTTCAGCATCTGGTAGAACGGGGCCGGCAAAAGCGGTGAATAGACCAGCGCGAGGTCGTCGGCCAGCGGGCTGATCACCGACATCAGATGCAGGCACGCCTCTTCGCCCTGCCATAGCGGCAGATCGAAGCCGTAGACGGAAATGCCCAGCGGTGTCAGCAGGTTGGAAACCTGCTGGATGCCATGCTGGTTGGAACGGACACCGCGGCCGATCGCCAGCGTGCGGGCATCCACCCACACGCAATCACCGCCTTCGACTTGGCCTGGAGCCTCGACGCGGCCGAGGATCGGAATGCCCAGCCTTCTATAGGTTTCCTCATGCAGGGAGGGCTCGCCGGCGCGCAATGGCTTGCCCATGGACAGGATCAGCGCGCCGTGGTCGGTCATCAGCGACGGGTCGTGCGTAAACACCGAATCCGAAAGGCCGTCGGCTTCGTCCTCGATCCATTCGATCTCGGCGCCGGAAGCCGCCACCAGTTCCGCAAGGGCGGCGTGCTGCAATGCTGCTTTCGCCGGGTTGAATCCCGGGCCATAGTGCCATTGAGCTCTGTCGGCGTCGCGCATGGCGTTGGCCGCCGACCGCATCAGTACGCGCCGCAGCGGCGCCGCCATGGACTGTGATCCGAAAGCGCTCATCGATGCCCTTTTTTGGCTGAAAAAAATCGAAAAAATTTCATGAGAGGCTATTTATACACTTGCACAACAAGGCCGCAAGTGCCGTAATGGGCGGGATTGACGGGCTCGCGCGGTTGGGTCCATGCTGAAATCCGAAGCGGGACAGTACAGCGTATGTTGATTAGCCGGATGGACGTTCGACGAACTGCCGTCGCCCATATAGAGGTCACCCGGTGAGCGCGGTGGAAGCCGCCACAGTCCCATCCGGCGAGGCGCAAAGCGGCGCCGCCGAAGCCATCCATGTCGAGAACCTGCACAAGAAGTTCGGCCAGCTGCATGTGCTGAAGGGCGTCTCGCTGTCGGCGCGCGACGGCGAGGTCATCGCCATCATCGGCGGCTCGGGTTCCGGCAAGTCGACGCTGCTGCGCTGCATCAACTGCCTGGAAAACCCAACCAGCGGCATCATCCGCGTCAACGGCGAGGAGATCAAGCTGAAGGCCGACAGCCACGGCCATACGGTTCCCGCCGACCGTAAGCAGATCGAGCGAATCCGCTCCCGGCTCGGCATGGTGTTCCAGAACTTCAACCTGTGGAGCCACATGACGCTGATCGAGAACGTCATCGAGGTTCCCGTGCACGTGCTCGGCGTCAAGCGCGACGAGGCGATCGCCCAGGCCGAGAAGCTGCTTGCCCGCGTCGGGCTGGCGGAAAAACGCGACGTCTATCCGGCGTTCCTGTCGGGCGGCCAGCAGCAGCGCGCGGCGATCGCCCGGGCGCTGGCGATCAATCCGCGCGTCATGCTGTTCGACGAGCCGACCTCGGCGCTCGATCCGGAGCTGGTCGGCGAGGTGCTGAAGGTGATCGGCGACCTGGCGCGCGAGGGGCGCACTATGGTGCTGGTGACGCATGAAATGAAGTTTGCCCGCGAGGTCGCGACGCATGTCGTCTACCTCTACAACGGGCTGGTCGAGGAGGAGGGCCCGCCAGAACAGCTGTTCGGCGCGCCCAAATCCGAAAGGCTCAAACAATTCCTCCGCAACGTCGGCTAAGGCCGGCGTCAAGCGGAGCGAAAAACCGGGAACAACAACAAACTGGGAGTCCTGAAATGAAGACTGTTCTCAAGACATTCGCAGCGGCGCTGCTCTTCGGCGTCGCCGCGATGGGCGCGGCCAAAGCCGATCAGGTCAAGATCGGCGTCGCCGCCGAGCCCTATCCCCCCTTCACCTCGCCGGATGCGACGGGCAAGTGGGTCGGCTGGGAAATCGACTTCATCGACGCCGTCTGCGCCGAGGAGAAGCTCGACTGCGTCATCACGCCCGTTGCCTGGGACGGCATCATTCCGGCGCTGACCACCAAGAAGATCGACCTCATCGTCTCCTCGATGTCGATCACCGACGAACGCAAGAAGACGATCGACTTCTCGGATAAGTATTACAACACGCCGACGGCGATCATCGGGCCGAAGGACCAGAAGTTCGGCGCCACGCCAGACGATCTCAAGGGCAAGACCATCGGCGTCCAGGTGTCGACCGTGCATGCCGTCTACGCCAAGAAGCACTTCACCGGAGCGCAGGAGATCAAGGAATACCAGACGCAGGACGAAGCCAACAACGATCTGGCGGCCGGCCGTCTCGACGCGGTGCAGGCCGACTCCATCGCGCTCGGCGAATTCCTCAAGACCGATCAGGGCAAGGCCTGCTGCGACCTCAAGGGCATGGTCGCTCCGGACGACGAGGTGCTGGGACCGGGCGTCGGCGCCGGCGTGCGCAAGGAAGACACCGCGCTCAAGGAAAAGATCAACGCCGGCATCAAGGCGATCCGTGCCAACGGCAAGTATGACGAGATCTCGAAGAAGTACTTCGATTTCGACATCTACGGCGGCGCGCCGCAGTCGAACTGACCTCTCGAGCGAGCCAAGGGGCATGGCCAGCGCCATGCCCCTAGCCCAAACCTTGCCACGCATGCCTGCCGCTGAACGTTGCCGTCGGTGGCTGCCAGCAATTCGGGGGCGAAGCTGACCAATGCCTTTCTTCCGGCCACGGCGGCCGGCATCATCGAACTGCTTTCGCCCGTGCCGCCCGGCTGGGGCGGCACCTTGCTGGTCGGATTGCTGCATTCGATCGAGATCGCCATCGGCGCCACCTGCCTTGGCCTGCTGATCGGAACCGGTGGCGCCTGGGGCAAGCTCTATGGCGGTCCGGTGGCCCGCGACCTGCTCGCCGTCTACACCACGGTTGTGCGCGCAGTGCCGGAACTGGTGCTGATCCTTTTGCTCTATTATGCCGGCACCGATCTCATCAATCAGGTGCTGGCCGCGATGGGTTACCAGCGCGTCGACATCAGCGGGCTGGCGGCCGGCATCTTCGTGCTCGGCGTCGTTCAGGGCGCCTATTCGACGGAAGTCATTCGCGGCGCCATCCTGTCCATTCCGCAGGGCCAGATCGAAGCCGCCCGCGCCTATGGCATGCCGCCCGGCCTGATGCTGAGGCGCATAACGCTGCCGGCAATGCTGCCCTTCGCCATTCCAGGCCTCGCCAATCTCTGGCTGATCGCCACCAAGGACACCGCATTGCTTGCCGTCGTCGGCTTCTTCGAACTGACGCTCGCGACGCGGCAGGCGGCAGGCGTCACCAAGGCCTATTTGATCTTCTACCTCGCGGCCGGCGCGCTCTATCTGGCGCTGACGCTGTTCTCCAACCTGATCATCGGCCGCGTCGAGGCCTGGTCGCGGCGCGGGATGCCTTCCGTCAAGGAGGCACGCTGATGTCGGCCGAAGCGACCGCGATCAACATGGCGGCGCGTGCCTCGCTCTGGCTCAAGCCGCACCGCACCGTGCTGATCCTCATCGCGCTGGCACTGGTCGTCTGCGCGGCCTTCTTCATGCGCTGGGACTGGCTGCCGCAATATTGGCAGATGGGGCTGCTGGGCATCTGGCGATCGCTGTGGATCCTGGTCGTCACCTGCGCACTGGGCTTCCTGCTGGCGGTGCCGCTCGGCCTGGCGCAGGCCGGCGGCCCGTTCTGGTTCGCCGTGCCGGCGAAGGTGTTCTGCACGATCATCCGCGGAACGCCGCTGCTCCTGCAACTGTGGCTGCTCTATTACGGGCTCGGATCGCTGTTTCCGCAATATCCATGGATCCGCGAATCCTGGATGTGGCCCTATCTCAGGCAAGCCTGGCCCTATGGCGTGGTGGCGCTGACCTTGTCCTTCGCCGGCTATGAGGGCGAGGTGATGCGCGGCGCCTTCGCCGGCGTTCCGAAGGGGCAGTTGGAGGCGGCCCGCGCCTTCGGCATGAGCCGTTTCAAGATCTTCCGCCGCATCTGGCTGCCGCAGGCCTTCTTCCGCGCGCTGCCGACGCTGACCGGCGAAACGGTGCTGCAGCTGAAGTCGACGCCGCTGGTGGCGACGATCAGCGTCATCGACATCTTCGCCGTCTCCTCCAAGGTGCGGCAGGACACCTATCTCACCTACGAACCCTTGCTGCTGCTGGCGTTGATCTACATGACGATCACCGGCATTCTCGTCCTGATCTTCAGCAGGGTCGAGGCGCGGATTCCGGTCAAGATCGGGTAGCGAATAGTGAATGGAAAATTGTGAATGGTCTCGGTTCGCCTTGCCGATGACTTTTCGCTGATTACCATCCACCATTGACTATTCACCGTTCACCAGGGGCACCATGCAACTCACTCTCGACCAGGCAAGAGGCCTATGCCGGATGGCAGCGCTCGGCGCCGGCGCCAACGAAGAGGCGGCGCAGTCGCTGACCGCTTCCATCATCGCCGCCGAAGCCGAGGGGCTGTCGACGGTCGGGCTTTCGCATTTCATCGACTATCTGGAGGCGCTCGAAGCCGGCCGCATCGACGGCAACGCCGATCCGGTCATCACCAGGCCGGCGCTCGCCGTCTATCTCTCCGACGCGCGCGGCGGCCTTGCCCATACCGGCTTCGACCGCACGATCGACGATCTGGCCAAGGCAGCAAGGCTGTTCGGCGTCGCCATCTTCTCGCAGAAGAATGCCTATACCTGCGGCGCGCTCGGCTATTTCACCGGGCGGCTCGCCCAACTTGGCCTGGTCTCCTTCGCCGCCACAAACGGGCCGGCGGTGCTGGCCGGTTCCGGTTCGGTCAAGCCGGTCTATTGCACCAACCCGATGTCCTTCGCCGCGCCGGCCGCCGATGGGCCGCCGCTCGTCATCGACCAGTCATCGAGCGCCACCGCCTTCGTCAACATCCGCAAGGCGGCCGAGGACGGCGAGAGGATTCCGGAAGGCTGGGCGCTGGACGCCAGCGGCAATCCGACCACCGATCCGGCGGCGGCGATGAAGGGCGCGATGCTCGCCTTCGGCGGCCAGCGCGGCGCCAACATCGCCCTGATGGTCGAGGTGCTGGCGGCAGGCATTTCCGGCGCCAACTGGTCGCTCGACGCGCCATGGTTCTCCGGCGGACCGGACAGCCCCGGAACCGGACTCTTCGTTTTAGCCATCGAGCCCAAGCTGCTCGACCAGGATTTCGAGCACCGCATGAAGGACCAGCTCGACCGGCTGCGGCGGCGCTACGGCGTGCATATTCCCGGCCGTGCCCGCGCCGAGGCCGCGGAAAAGGCCACGGCGCGCGGCTTCGACGTTCCCAAGGCGGTCGTCCAGCGCATTTCCGAATTCGCCCAGCGCTATTCGGCCTGACCAAGGCATCGCAACGTGGCGCGCATTTTCCCTGTGTGCGCCGTTGAACCTTTTCCCGCCCGGCAAACACCCATCGGCGGCACCCCGCATCGCAGGCCGCAGAGGGTGGCTTGGGGCAGCGGCTTGCGGTTGGCGGCGCCGCGCCGGGCGTCCAGGGCCGGGGCGGGCGTGAGTGCTTCACGCCGCCTTGAAACCGTCTCAGGTCAGGCCGCCTCGTTGGACCCTGTTTCGGCGCGAGCACTGCCCGGAAAACCCCGCTTCGGCGGGGTTTTCTGCGTTCCCTGCTCCATGCGCCGATCCTGCTCCTCCCGCCTCCTTGGCGGCAGCTGTCATTCGACCGATGCATATCGGCAAGGCGTTCCGGCAGCGCTCAAAATTTGGGGGCCGGCGACACCCGGTCGCCCTTTGCCTTTGGCGCGAAACCGACTATGAACGCCTCTAGCCAAGCCCCATATCCTCGGGAAAGCGCGCCGGAGCCAGCCATGACCGAAATCCTGCAAACCCCCAAGCTCGTCGTCGTCTTCGGCGGGTCCGGTTTTGTCGGCCGTCATGTCGTGCGTGCGCTCGCCAAGCGCGGCTACCGTATCCGTGTCGCCTGCCGGCGGCCCGATCTTGCCGGCCATGTGCAGCCGCTCGGCAATGTCGGCCAGATCCAGCCGGTGCAGGCCAATGTGCGCGTGCGCTGGTCCATCGACCGCGCCGTGCAGGGCGCCGACCATGTCGTCAATCTGGTCGCCATCCTGCATGAGACCGGCCGGCAGAAATTCGGCTCGGTGCACGAGTTCGGCGCGCGCGCCGTCGCCGAGGCCGCCCGCTCGGTCGGCGCCGGACTCACACATGTGTCGGCGCTCGGCGCCGATTTGCACTCGCCGTCCGGCTATGCCCGCACCAAGGCGCTCGGCGAGAAAGCGGTGTTCGAGACAATCCCCGATGCCGTCATCTTCCGTCCGTCGATCAATTTCGGGCCGGAGGACAGCTTCTTCAACCGCTTCGCCGGCATGGCGCGCTACTCCCCCGTTCTGCCCCTGATCGGCGGCGGGCAGACAAAATTCCAGCCGGTCTATGTCGGCGACGTCGCCGAGGCGATCGCGCGTTCGGTCGACGGCAACGTCAAGGGCGGCCAGATCTATGAGCTCGGCGGCCCGCAGGTGCTGACCTTCAAGGAATGCATGGAGGAGATGCTTGCCGTGATCGACCGGCGGCGGCTCCTGGTGCCGGTGCCGTGGTGGGTGGCGAACCTGCAGGCCTCGATCCTTCAGCTGCTGCCCAATCCGCTGCTGACCAAGGACCAGGTGCTGCAGCTGCGCGAGCACAACGTCGTCTCCGAAACCGCCGCCAAGGCGAACCGGACGCTCGGCGGCCTCGGTATCCAGCCGCAGGCGATCGCGACAATCCTGCCGAGCTATCTCTGGCGCTTCCGCGCGGCCGGTCAGTTCCAGCAGCGCCGGCCGATAGCCGATCGATAGCAAACGCGCTACTATTTGTTTACGCAATTCCGGACGGAAAACCGCTACACACTTTTCCTGGAATTGCTCTAAAGCGCGTCGCGATCCTTCGGATTCGCTCCGTACGCTTTAGGCTTTTGATTTTGCGCATGTCTTTGTCCCGAAACCGGTTCCCACTTTCGGGAGACATGCTTTAGCCGCGTCTGGAAACCTGCATCGGCAGCCCGCCCTGCGGCTGCGTGGTCAGCTTCTGGACCGGCCAGGGCCGGGTTTCGGCCGTCACGTCGAAGCGGAAGCGCGACAACAGGATCGCCAAAGCGATGATCGCCTCCTGCATGGCGAAGCTGGCGCCGATGCAGACGCGCGGCCCGGCGCCGAACGGCAGATATTGGAAGCGGTCGATCCTGTCGCGGTTTCCCGGATGGAAACGCTCCGGCATGAAGGCGTTCGGCCTGTCCCACAGCTTGCGGTGGCGGTGCACGACCCAGGGCATGACCAGCACGGCGGCGTATTTCGGGATATAGAGCCCGTTCCAGGTCTCCGGCTCGATCGGCTCGCGGTTGATCGAAGGCGCCGGCGGATAGAGCCTCAGCGCCTCCTCGAAGGCGGCGCGGGTGAGCGGCATGGCGTCCAGCCACTTCGTCGGATCGGGCTCGCGCGCCAGCACCGCGTCGATCTCCTGCTCGATCCTGTCGCGCTCCCAGGGCGCCTCGGCGAGGCAGTAGATCGTCCAGCCCAGCGCCCGCGCGGTGGTCTCGTGGCCGGCGCCGATGAAGGTGATGATGTTGTCCTCGACTTCCGAGCGGGTCAGCCCGTCCGGCCCTTCGGCTTTCAGGAGTAGCGTGAGGAAATCCTGCGGCACGCCGCCGGCATCGCGTTTCAGCCGCTCCTCGCGCATCTTCACCGTGCCGGCGACGATGTTGCTGAAATAAGCCATGGTCTTGCGGCCGCGGATGCGGGTGAAGCGCGGCAGCCATTCGGGCGCGCGCAGCAGATCGAGCGGGTCGACGCGGCCCATGGTCTCGAACAGGCGGTCGATCTCCTTGGCGAAGCTGCCGGGCTCGCCGGCGATCTCGCCGGAAAATAGCGTCTCGGCCAGTATGTCGTAGGTGAGCAGCGTCATGTCATAGGCAATGTCTGACGTGCCGCCGGCCTCGTAGCGAGTGGCGAATTCCAGCGTGCGCTTCAGCATCGGCTCGGCAAAACCGAAGATGTGGCGCGGCGTGAACACCGGCGCCATCGCCTTGCGCGAGCGCTTCCACACCTCGCCTTCGGCAGTGAGCAGCCCGTCGCGCAGGATCGGGCGCAGGATCAGCTGGCGCACCGTCGCCATCTTGTAGTTTTTGGCATTGTCGATCAGCACATGGCGGATCAGGCCTGGATCGTTGGCGATAACCAGCGGCCCACCGACGCCGGTCACCGATATCCACGGCTCGTTATAGGTATGCTCGCCCCAGAGCTCGAGCGGGTTGCGGTAGACGATGCGCATCATCTCCAGCGTCGAAGGCGGCTGGGTGCGCGGCTTGGGCGCGGGCGGCACGAAGGGGGCGGGCTTGGTGTCCATGGGCATGCTCCGCTGGCAGTGCCAAATGTAATGCCCAACAAGGCGCGCGTCCATGTGACCGGACGACGGAGCCGCGACCGCGACAGGGAATGCGACCGGTTACCGGAAGGTGCCTTCTTGTTGCCTTGGGCTGAATGTCTTAGTGGCGGTCACCAACGGATACTGTCAACCCAAGGGAGCCACCCGTGACGCATCAGTTGAACATCATCATCGGCAGCACGCGACCGGGCCGTGCTGGTCCGATCTTTGCCGAATGCCTGGAGGGACTCGTGCGCGAGCATGGCAAGTTCGAGCCGGTGCTGGCCGATATTGCCGCGTTCAAGCTGCCGCTGCTCGACGAGCCGCACCATCCAAGGCTGCGCAAGTACCAGAACGACCACACCAAGGCCTGGTCCAAGGCGATCGATGCCGCCGATGCCTTCGTCTTCGTGGCGCCGGAATACAACTATTTCGCGGCTCCCGCGATCGTGAATGCGGTCGACTATCTGCTCAAGGAATGGCGCTACAAGCCCGCGGCGATCTTCAGCTATGGCGGCGTCTCCGGCGGCCTGCGCGCCGCGCAGGCACTAAAGCCGCTGCTCACCTCCGTCGGCGTCATGCCGATCCCGGAAGGCGTGGCGCTTCCCGCTTACAAGACGCTGCTGGACAAGGACGGCGCATACCATCCGAGTGAGCAGGTGCTAGGCGGCACCAGGACGATGCTGGACGAGTTGTTCCGCTGGAGCGAGGCGCTGAAGGCGCTGCGCGCCGGCCTGCCTCCGGAATAAAGGCAAACCACCGACATGGACAGGCCGCGAGGCCGCGTCCCTCGCGGCCGCCTGGCCTTCATCCGACCGCTCGCGATCGGTGCCGTGAAAGCCGTGACCGCAAGCCGGCAAAACGCCTGCAAACCTTGGAAAAACGGCCATTTGCGCCTATATCTAGGACATCAAAACGGCGCGATTCGGGGCCATTTTCCCGCGCCGGATCAGCAGCATCAATCAAACAGGTTTTCATGAGCGACCAGACCGAAAGCGCCATTGGCGCGGAAGCCGAGTACGGCGCCGATTCCATCAAGGTTTTGAAGGGGTTGGACGCCGTCCGCAAGCGGCCAGGCATGTATATCGGCGACACCGATGACGGCTCGGGCCTGCATCACATGGTCTATGAGGTGGTGGACAACGCCATCGACGAGGCGCTGGCCGGGCACGCCGACCTCGTCTCAGTGACGCTCAACCCCGACGGCTCGGTCACCGTGATCGACAATGGCCGCGGCATTCCGACCGATATCCACCCCAGCGAGGGTGTTTCGGCGGCCGAAGTCATCATGACGCAGCTGCATGCCGGCGGCAAATTCGACCAGAACTCCTACAAGGTTTCAGGCGGCCTGCATGGCGTCGGCGTCTCCGTTGTCAACGCGCTTTCGGCATGGCTGAAGCTCAAGATCCGCCGCAACGGCGAGATCTTCGAGATGAGCTTCACGCACGGCAATGCCGACGCCCCGCTGAAGGTGACCGGCAGCTACGAGCAGGAGAAGCGACCGGGCACCTATGAGGGCCGCAGCGGCAGCGAGATCACCTTCTTCCCGTCGGCCGAGACCTTCACCATGGTCGAGTTCGACTACAACACGCTGGAGCACCGGCTGCGCGAGCTCGCCTTCCTCAATTCGGGCGTGCGCATCGTGCTGACCGACGCCCGCCACGCCGACCTCGTGCGCCATGAGCTGCACTATGACGGCGGCCTCGAGGAGTTCGTGAAATATCTCGACCGGGTCAAGAAGCCGCTGATCGAAAAGCCGATCGCGATCCGCGCCGAGCGCGACGGCATCACCGTCGAGGTGGCGATGTGGTGGAACGACAGCTACCACGAGAATGTGTTGGCCTTCACCAACAACATTCCGCAGCGCGACGGCGGCACGCATCTGGCCGGCTTCCGCGCGGCGTTGACGAGGCAGATCACCGGCTATGGCGAATCCTCCGGCCAGACCAAGAAGGAAAAGGTATCGCTCACCGGCGACGACTGCCGCGAAGGCCTGACCGCCGTTCTGTCGGTCAAGGTCCCGGACCCAAAATTCTCCTCGCAGACCAAGGACAAGCTGGTCTCATCGGAAGTCCGGCCGGTGGTGGAAAGCCTGGTCAACGAGGCGCTCGGCACCTGGTTGGAGGAGCATCCGACCGAAGGCAAGGTGGTGGTCGAGAAGGTGATCCAGGCGGCCGCCGCGCGCGAAGCAGCGCGCAAGGCGCGCGACATCACCCGCAAGAGCACGCTCGGCGTCACCTCGCTGCCGGGCAAGCTCGCCGACTGCCAGGAACGCGATCCGGCCAAGTCGGAAATCTTCATCGTCGAGGGCGACTCGGCCGGCGGCTCGGCCAAGGGCGGGCGCTCGCGCCAGAACCAGGCCATCCTGCCGCTGCGTGGCAAGATCCTGAACGTCGAACGCGCACGCTTCGACCGCATGCTCAGCTCCGACATGATCGGCACGCTGATCACCGCGCTCGGCACCTCGATCGGCAAGGACGAGTTCAATGCCGACAAGCTGCGCTACCACAAGATCATCCTGATGACGGACGCGGACGTCGACGGCGCCCATATCCGCACGCTGCTGCTCACGTTCTTCTTCCGGCAGATGCCGGAGCTGATCGAGCGCGGCCATCTCTACATCGCCCAGCCGCCGCTCTACAAAGTGACGCGAGGCAAGAGCTCGCAATACCTCAAGGACGAAGGCGCCTATGAGGAATATCTGATCGATTCCGGGCTGGAAGAAACGTCGCTGACGCTCGGCTCGGGCGAGGTGCGCACCGGACAGGACCTGCGCAGCGCCGTCGACGACGCGCTGGCGGTGCGGCACCTGATAAACGGGCTGCACACGCGCTACAACCGCGACGTCGTCGAGCAGGCGGCGATCGCCGGCGCGCTCAACGCCGACGTGCTTGCCGATCTCGGCCGCGCTACCGCGATGGCCGAACGCGTCGCCAAGCGGCTCGACATGATCGCCGAGGAGACCGAGCGCGGTTGGACCGGGCGGCTTTCGACCTCCAATGACGGCTCGGGTGGCTATGTGTTCGAGCGCACCGTGCGCGGCGTCAAGGACGCGGTCCAGCTCGATGCCGGGCTGATCAATTCGGCCGATGCGCGCCAGCTCGACCGCTACGCGCCGCGGCTGGCGGAAGTCTATGGCGAGCAGCCGACATTGCGCCGAAAGGACGCCGCCGAGACCGTTTCAGGCCCTCTATCGCTGCTCAACGCGGTGTTCGCTGCCGGCCGCAAGGGGCTCACCATGCAGCGCTACAAGGGCCTCGGCGAGATGAATGCCGAGCAGCTCTGGGAAACCACGCTCGACCCGAATGTGCGCTCGCTGCTGCAGGTCAAGGTCAACGACGCAACGGACGCCGACTCGCTGTTCTCGCGGCTGATGGGCGATGAGGTGGAGCCGCGGCGCGAGTTCATCCAGGACAATGCGCTGTCGGTGGCCAACCTGGATATCTGAGCAGGATCGGGCCGACAGCCCGTCTGCAACAAAAAAGCCCGGTACGTGCCGGGCTTTCGGGAAGTCGTGACGACAACCTTCTGCAGAAGATTGCGGCTCAGTGATCCATGGCCTTGACGATTTCCTCGGTCATTTTCTTGGCGTCGCCCAAGAGCATCATGGTGCCGTCCTTGTAGAACAGCGTGTTGTCGATGCCGGCGTAGCCGGAGCCGAGCGAGCGCTTGACGAAGAGGCAGGTGCGAGCCTTGTCGACGTCGAGGATCGGCATGCCGTAGATCGGCGAGGACTTGTCGTCGCGCGCGGACGGGTTGGTAACGTCGTTGGCGCCGATGACATAGGCGACGTCGGCCTGCGCGAACTCGGAGTTGATGTCCTCCAGCTCGAACACCTCGTCATAGGGCACGTTGGCTTCGGCGAGCAGCACGTTCATATGGCCGGGCATGCGCCCGGCGACGGGGTGGATGGCGTATTTGACCTCAACGCCGTTGGCCTTGAGCTTGTCGGCCATTTCACGCAGCGCGTGCTGCGCCTGGGCGACCGCCATGCCGTAGCCCGGCACGATGATGACCTTCTGCGCGTTCATCATCAGGTAAGCGGCGTCGTCGGCCGATCCCTGCTTGACGGTGCGCTCGATGCCGTCGTCGGCAGCGGCAGCCGTCTCGCCGCCGAAACCGCCGAGGATGACGGAGATGAAGGAGCGGTTCATACCCTTGCACATGATGTAGGACAGGATTGCACCGGACGAACCGACCAGCGCGCCGGTGATGATCAGCGCCAGGTTACCGAGCGTGAAGCCGAGCGCTGCCGCCGCCCAGCCCGAGTAAGAATTCAGCATCGACACCACAACCGGCATGTCGGCGCCGCCGATCGGGATGATCAACAGCACGCCGAGCACCAGCGAGGCGGCGACGATCAGCCAGAAGACCAGCTTGGATTCGGTGGTCACGAGCAGCACGATCAGCACCACCAGGGCAACGCCTAGCGCGATGTTGATCATGTGGCGGCCGCCGATCATGATCGGCTTGCCGGACATGCGGCCGTCGAGCTTGAGGAAGGCGATGACCGAGCCGGTGAAGGTGATGGCGCCGATGGCCACACCTAGGCTCATTTCGATCAGCGCCTGGGCGTGGATGTCGCCCGCCGTGCCGATGCCGAAGCTTTCCGGCGCGTAGATGGCGGCGGCGGCCACCATGACGGCGGCGAAGCCGACGAGCGAGTGGAAGGCGGCAACCAGCTGCGGCATCGAGGTCATGGCGATACGGCGGGCCACATAGGCGCCGACACCGCCGCCGATGGCGAGGCCAAGCACGATCAGGCCGAAGCGGCCCGCCGAGGGCAGCGCCAGCGCCAGCGTGGTGGCGATGGCAATGCCCATGCCGATCATGCCGTAGAGATTGCCCTGCCGGCTGGTGGTCGGATGCGAGAGGCCACGCAACGCCAGGATGAAGAGGATGCCGGAGACCAAATAGAGGAAGGAAGCGAGATTGACGGTCACGTCACTTTTCCTTCTTCTTGTACATGGCGAGCATGCGCTGGGTGACGAGGAAGCCGCCGAAGATGTTGACCGAGACCAGCACCAGGGCGATGAAGCCGAAGCCTGCGGCAAGGCCGGATGCCGCGATGCCGACGGCGAGCAACGCGCCGACGACGATGACCGAGGAGATGGCGTTGGTGACGGCCATCAGCGGTGTGTGCAGCGCCGGCGTCACCGACCAGACGACATAATAGCCGACAAAGATCGCCAGCACGAAGATGGCGAAGCGGAAGACGAAGGGATCGATGGCGCCGCCCGACAGCGCATGTGCCGCGTTGCCGGCAGCCTCGGCGCCAGCGGGCGCATTGGCTAGGTCCTGCACGGCAAGGCGGACGGCGGCCGTCGCCTGATCGAGCTGGTCGAGGGCTTTCTGCAGCTGTTCCATCACGCGCTCCCTTCTGGCTTGGACGAGGGCGACTTGGCCGCGGCCTTCCTGTTGTTGGTTTTCCGGGGCGCCGGTTTCGTGTCGCCGGCGCCGGCAACCATGATCGTGGCCGGGATCGCAGCCGGCTCGGTGCGCGGCGCATCGGCGGCCTTGGCGAAATTGGGGTGCACGACCTTTCCGCCGTCGGTCAGCATCGTCGCCTTGACCAGCTCGTCGTCGCGCTTGATGGCAAGCTGCTTCGCCGCCTTGTCGACCATCGTCTCGAGGAAGGCGTAGAGGTTCTTGGCGTAGAGCAGCGAAGCCGATGCCGCGACGCGACCCGGCACGTTGAGATGGCCGACGATCTTGACGCCGTTTTCCGTCGTCACGACCTTGCCGGGCACCGCGCCCTCGACATTGCCGCCGCGCTCGACGGCGAGGTCGACGATCACCGAGCCCGGCTTCATCGAGGCGACCATGGCGGCCGAGACCAGCTTCGGCGCCGGACGACCCGGAATCAGCGCCGTGGTGATGACGATGTCCTGCTTGGCGATGTGCTCGGCGGTGAGGGCCGCCTGCTTGGCCTGATATTCCTTCGACATTTCCTTGGCGTAGCCGCCGGCCGTCTCGGCCGCCTTGAACTCCTCGTCCTCGACTGCGAGGAACTTGGCGCCGAGCGACTGGACCTGCTCCTTCACCGCCGGGCGCACATCGGTGGCGGTGACGACGGCGCCGAGGCGACGCGCGGTGGCGATCGCCTGCAGGCCGGCAACGCCGACGCCCATGATGAAGGTTTTTGCCGCCGGCACGGTGCCCGCCGCCGTCATCATCATCGGCAGCGCGCGGTCATATTCGGCGGCCGCATCGATCACCGCCTGGTAGCCGGCGAGATTGGCTTGCGAGGAGAGCACGTCCATCACCTGCGCACGGGTGATGCGCGGCATGAACTCCATGGAAAAGGCGGTGATGCCGGCCTTGGCCATGGCAGCCACCGCAGCATCGTTGCCGTAGGGATCCATGATGGCGATGACGGCGGCGCCCGACTTGTAGCCCTTCAGCTCCGCATCGGTCGGCCGGCGCACCTTCAGCACCACATCGGCCTTCGACGCGTCGGCGGCCTTGCCGATCGCGGCACCCGCCGTGGTAAAATCCTGATCCGGGATGCGTGAGCCGAGGCCCGCGCCCTTCTCGACGATCACCTCGAAGCCCAGGCCCACCAGCCGTTTCACCGTCTCAGGCGAGGCCGCCACGCGCGGCTCGTTCGCATCAAGCTCACGAGGGATGAATACCGTCTGCCCCACCGGATGATCCTTTCGGCTGGAACCTTGATGCACGAGACCTCGGCCGGGACCTCCAGCGAGACGTCGAACGCAATGGCTTGGAAAGTCTACCGCAGAATGAAATAGCCGGCGGCCATGATCAGGATGAACAGGATGGTCGCCGAGAAGAAGCCACCCGCGAAGAAGCCAAAGGCCATGGCCAGCAGCAGGGCGGCGCAGACGAGCGAACCGTATTTGGCGAGCGCGAGGAATGCCTTGTAGGTGCGATCATGCTCGGCATAGTCCATCTGCGCACCGAGTTCGACAGGACCGGTCGGCGTGTGATCAGCCATTAGGAATACCCCTTCGAAAATGCCTTCGAGGGCACATAGCGAAAAGCCAGGGCAAGAGCAATGGCGCTATTGACGCACGGTCGGCGACAACAGCCTCAAATGAAAGTTGAAATTGGGACGGGGCGCTCTCACCGCGACGGAGAGCGTTACCGACCTTCAACCGGCGAGGTGCGGAAACAGGCCGAGCAGGCCGACGACGATCAGGTAGAGCGCGACGATGTAGTTGAGCAGGCGCGGCATCACCAGGATCAATATGCCGGCGATCAGCGAGATCAGGGGCGTGAGCGCAAGCGAGTGAATGGTCACGATCGTATTCCTTCCCATGAACAACCCGACATGAGCCCGGGGCGAAACGCCAGTTGGGCGGGACCGCAGCGACGCTCGATCGCGACGCCGCTATTGATAACGGCGAAGCGTTTGGAAAGGTCCATTGGACGTGGAAGAGCGCCCTTTCAGGCAGCGTCGCGATAGTATTTCGCCGTCGGGACGATGGACAGCGGGGTCAGCCGGTTGATGGCCGGATTGGCAAACATCAGCCGCTGTTCCACCGGCGTCGACTTGAAGAACGGGAACCGTTCGAGCGTCTGGTGCAGATTTTCGCCGCAGGGGATTTCGAACAAGGCGATCGGCGCGAGGACACCCGGGAACACCTTGCCCTCGGTCCTCTGCACGGCATGGAAGATGCGGGCGTAGTAAGCGGAATGCTCGACCTTGACCGGCGTGAGCACCGCGGTCTGGCCAAAGTAACAGGAGGCCACCATGCCGAGCCTGAGCGTCAGGAAAGGCAGGACTCCGGGCGCGGGCGCGCTGTCCGGATCGGTTGCGAAGCGGGTTCCGTCAATGAAACTCTCTCCGCGGGCAAGCCGCTCGGCCAATATTTCCGGATAGGCGTCGACCGAGGGCGAATAGGGGTGCTCGCGGGAAATGTAGTGGAGCCGCAGCGTGCTGACCAAGTGGCCGTCGAAATAGACGCCGAACCGATAGGAATTCGGCAGGTTGTCCCAGCGATCCTCGAACATTCCGCTGGCGATCGGACCGCACATGCCGGACCGCAGGTAGGATTGATAGCGAAGGCGGTAGATCGCCTCCAGATCCTCGCCCCCCGTGATGAGACGATAATCGACATGCTCCAGCAACTGCATGATCGAACGATTCAGCGCCGACCCAGCATTTGCGCCGGCGCCAACCGGCGCATCGTTTCCCGAAGCGTCCATTCTCAAGTCCTCGTATCCGCCTGTGAACAGGCTATTCGAGTTGGAATGAGACACAAGCCGAAAATTCGATCCTGCTGATTTACCCTTCGTTAACCTTAACAATCACGGGAGATGCCACTGGCGGAGTTGCGCCGAAAAGGCTGTTGGGCGCCCCTGATCTAAGCTAATCTTCGCTATGAACGACGCTTCCAGCTCGGCAACGAGAGGCACATGATCGGATTCTTCTTCCAGTTTAACAGCAGATTCGCTGAAGATATACGCTTTCACTTAGTTTCGATCAGAATAATTTCCGATCGATTTGCCTACAATTATTTCAAATGACGAATTTGAACTTGCGTCAAGGCTTCAGTCCCGTGCAAATAGCTGAACAGTACAATCAACCTGCACTATCAATATCGATCGTCGAAAATTTGCGATTACAGCTGTCTGGCTGTCCGCTTGGCGGCGAGACGCAGGTCCGCGGCGAACGGCCAGGTGACGTTCGACATCGTCTCGATGCCGGAGGCGCTGAGCGCGGCGCCGAAGAGGAAACCCTGCACGAGGTCCGGTTTGACCGAACGCACCAGTATCTTCAGCTGCTCGAAGGTCTCGACCCCTTCGATGGTGACGACCAGGCCCAGCGTCCGGGTCAAGCCGACGATACCCTTCAAGAGGTCGAGCGACTGGGGGCTCTGGGTTACGTCGATCAGGAAGGAACGGTCGATCTTGATCTTGTCGAGCGGCAGCTTGTGCAGATAGCTGAGGCTCGAATAGCCGGTGCCGAAGTCGTCGAGCGCGATGCGGACGCCCAGAGTCTTCAGCTCTTCGATCAATTCGCGCGTCAGCGATTTATCGTCGAGCAAGGCGGTCTCCGTGACCTCGATTTCGAGCCGGTGCGGCGCGAGGCCCGATGCCGCCAGGGCATCGCGCACCTTCTGCACGACGTCGCGGTTACGGAAATCCTTGGCCGAGAGGTTGATCGAAACGCTGGTCTGCGCCGGCCATTTGGCGCATTCGGCGCAGGCTGCCTGCAGCACGAAGGTGCTGATGTCGGAGATGATGCCCATCTCCTCGGCCAGCGGAATGAAGATGCTCGGCGAGATCGGACCGAGATCGGGATGATCCCAGCGGCAGAGCGCCTCGCAGCTGGCGATGCGCATGGTGCTCATCGACACGATCGGCTGATAGACGACGCGCAGCTCCCTGGCCTGCACGGCGCTGCGCAGATCGGCCTTCATCAGCTGGCGGTTGCGGAAGGCGGCATCCATAGATGCCTCGAACAGCCGCCAGCTGTTCTTGCCGAGTTCCTTGGCCTTGTAGAGGGCGAGGTCCGCCTTGACGATCATGGTATCGACGTCGGTGTCCTTGACGACGGACAACACCGCGCCGCCGCTTGCCTGGATGCGCAGGCCGTGTCCGGCAACGTCGACTTCGCCCTGCAAGTCGGCGAAGATCTCATCGAGCAAGCCGCCGAGATGGCTCTCATCCTCGATGCGGTCGAAATAGATCATGAACTCGTCGCCACCGAAGCGGCTGACATTGATGCCGGGCCCGGCAACCGCCGCCAGCCGCTCGGCCACGGCATAGATCAGCCCATCGCCAACCGGATGGCCGAGCGTGTCGTTGACGCTCTTGAAATCATCGAGATCGAGCACCGCAAGGCCGCAGAGCCGGTCACGGTCGCCGGACGCCATGGCCTCGCCGGCCAGTTCGTGGAAATAGGCACGATTCGGCAGGCCGGTGAGGTTGTCGTAGCGCGCCATGAAACGGATCTTCTCCTCCGCCTCGACGCGGGCCGTGACGTCCTCGAAGGTGACGACGCCGAGCTCCTGGCTGCCTTCGCGCGCGGAGAATTCGTAGTGCTGGCCGTTGGCGAGCGAAACCAGCACCTTGCGGTCGCGGCCCTCGCGCAGGGCGCGCGTCAATTGCGCCTCGATATAGCGGCAGTCCTTCGGCGCCAGCATGCCGCCGGCGACGCCGCGCATCAGAAGGCCGTGGATCGAGCGCCCGAGCAGCGCGTCGGCCGATTTCAGCGACATCAGATGGGCGGCCTCGGCATTGGCGACCGCGACGCGCCCGTCCGGGCCGAGCATGACGAGGCCGTGCGACATGGTGTTGAGAGCGCGGTCGAACCTGCGCGTCAGGTTCCTCGCCTGCTTGTGGCCGATAACCGCCGAGAACAGCACGTTCCGGACATGGTCGGCGCCAGTGATGGTGATGAACGTCATCGGGATGATCATCAGGCCGAGGACGACGGATGGCGCGTCCATGCGCAGCAAGAGCGCAAGCGCCGCCGGGCCGATGAAGGTCACCGAAAAAATCCGCACCATGCGCGGCGAGCCGTAGTTGCGGGCGACAACCGTGACCAGGGTCGCCAGGGTCAGCGACATCGCCGCCAGTTCGGCGAAGGGATCGGGATACACGTAGATCGATACGAAGCACAGCGCGCCCAGGCCGAGGCCCTGCAGGCAGCCCTTGAGGATGTAGCTGCGCTCCAGTCGCTGCGCGTGCTCGACGTCGGCAATCACGCCGCCTGTCTTCAGGAAGCTGCGAATGCCGAAGTAACGGATAAGGCTGACGGAAAGCAGAGCAAAAGAAAACGCCAGGAACAAGGGATTGTGCGTGCGCAGATAGATCATGAATCCGAGGATCCAGTAGCACGCACCACCGATCAACAACATGTGCGCGTTGTCGAACAACGACCGCACAAATTGGATATAAACATCCGCGGGGATGCTTTCGGTCTTTGTTCTGCCCATAGGGTCGGCCCAACGCTAAGCCTTGTCATGACACAACCGCCTTAAGAAAGGCTTAGAACAGGGATGGCCTTAGCAGCGGCTTCGCCCCGGCCGTCAAGGCGAGAGGCCCTAAAGGCGCGTCGCGACGAAACAGATTCGGGCGACGCGCAGACCGGCGAGCCCTTCGGGCAAGCCGTCAGCGCAATCACTCAGCGGCGCTGAGAACCGGCGCCGGCACGGTTTGGGTCAGCCGCTGGAGCAGTCTGGAGCGCTCCTCCGCCGCCTTTGCGGCACTGGCCTGCCGGACGTGGCCATAGCCGCGGACGAGCGCAGGCACCGAGGCGAGAGCTGCGGCGGCATCTATCCTGCCCGGCGCTAGTGCCGCGGCGATCAAATCGAGATCCGCCTCGTATTGCGCAAGCAAGCGTCGCTCGGAGCGCCGTTCGGCGGTATGGCCGAACAGATCGAATGGCGTGCCGCGCAGGCCTTTCATAGCCGATAACAGGCGAAATGCCTTCATCATCCACGGGCCGAAACTCGATTTCCTCGGCTTGCCGTCGTAGCCGCGCCGGCCGAGAATTGGCGGCGCAAGGTGGAATTCGAGCTTTTCGTAGCTCTGGAACTGCCTTGCGAGGTCGGCGGCGAAGGCGTCGTCGGTGTAGAGCCGCGCCACCTCATACTCGTCCTTGATCGCCATCAGCTTGAACAGGTTTTTCGCGGCGGCCTCGGTCACAGCCGCCGAGCCGGGAACCGCCCGTGCCTCGGCGGCACGCAGCGCGGCGATCCTGTCGGCATAACGCTTGCCATAGGCGGCGTTCTGATAAGCGGTGAGGAAGGCAACGCGGCGGGCGATGATGTCATCGAGCGTTTCGGCGGGCGCGGACGCCGGCTTGCCGGTACGGCCGACCAGGCCGCGCACGAAATCCGGCTGGTGCGCGGCGCGACGGCCCCAACGGAAGGCAGCGATGTTCATCGCCACCGCTTCACCGTTCAATTCTATAGCCTTTTCAATAGCTTCTGCCGACAGCGGCAGCCCGCCGTGCTGGAAGGCGAAGCCGAGCATGAACATGTTGGCGCCGAGTGAATTGCCGAACAGCGCGGTCGCAGTGCGGGTGGCGTCGAAGAAGTGGGCCTTGTCGTCGCCGGCGGCGACGCGGATCGCCTTCTTCAGTCGCTCGACCGGCAGCGAAAAATCGGCCGAACGCGTGAATTCGCCAGGCATGATCTCGGCGGTATTGGCCAGGAACATGGTGTGTCCCTCGCGCACCGCGGCGAGCACTTTCTTGGCGCCGGAAACGACGAGGTCGCAGCCGAGCACGAGATCGGCCTTGCCAGCCGAAACGCGGATGGCGTGGATGTCCTGGGGCGTCGCGGCAATGCGGACATGGGTGAAGACCGAGCCGCCCTTCTGGGCGAGGCCCGCCATGTCGATCATGCCGCAGCCCTTGCCCTCGATATGGGCGGCCATGCCGAGCACCGCGCCGATGGTCACGACGCCGGTGCCGCCGACGCCATCGATGATCGCCGCCCAGCCCTGGTCCCCAAGCGGGAATTCGGCGGGTGACGGCACTCCGTCCAGCGGATCGCTCTTGCCGGCAATGCCTTCGGCCTTCCTGATCTTGCCGCCATGCACCGTCACGAAAGAGGGGCAGAAGCCGTTAAGGCAGGAAAAATCCTTATTGCAGCTCGACTGGTCGATGCGGCGCTTGCGGCCGAATTCGGTTTCCACCGGCTGGATCGAGACGCAGTTCGACTGCACCCCGCAATCGCCGCAGCCTTCGCAAACCAGCTCGTTGATGAAGACGCGCTTGTCGGGATCGGGGAAGGTGCCGCGCTTGCGGCGGCGGCGCTTCTCGGCGGCGCAGGTCTGATCGTAAAGAAGCACCGAGACGCCTTTCACGTCGCGCAGCTCGCGCTGGACGAGGTCGAGATCGTCGCGGTGATGGATGGTGGCGCCGGCCGGGAAATCGGCCTTGCCGGCATATTTGTCCGGCTCGTCGGTAACGACGGCGATGCGGTCGACGCCTTCGGCCCGCACCTGCCTGGCGATCATGTCGACCGTCAGGCCGCCTTCATGCGGCTGGCCGCCGGTCATGGCGACCGCGTCGTTGTAGAGGATCTTGTAGGTTATGTTGGCGCCGGAGGACAGCGCGAAGCGGATCGCCAGCGCTCCGGAATGGTTGTAGGTGCCGTCGCCAAGGTTCTGGAAGATGTGGCCGCGCTTGGAGAACGGCGCCTGGCCGACCCATTGCGCGCCCTCGCCGCCCATAGCAGTGAAGCCGACGGTGTTCCTGTCCATCCACAGCGCCATGAAATGGCAGCCGATGCCGGCGGCGGCGAGCGAGCCCTCCGGCACCTTGGTCGAGGAATTGTGCGGGCAGCCCGAACAGAAGAAGGGCGTGCGCGAGCCGATGTCGACGGTGTCGGCGAGCATCGCCTGGAACTGGCGCAGCTTCGCCACCCGGGCCGCGATCTCCTCCGAGGGGCCGATGGTGCGCAGGATCCGCTCGCCGAGCGCGATTGCGATCTCGTTGGGGTCGAGCGCGCCCTTGGCCGGAAACAACCAGTCGCCGCGCTCGTCCTTCTTGCCGACGATGGCCGGCTGGATGGCGGAGCCGTAAAGGTTCTCGCGCAGTTGCACCTCGATCAACGAGCGCTTTTCCTCGACGACGACGATGGTGTCGAGGCCGCGGGCGAAGTCGGCGATGTGCTGATAATCGAGCGGCCAGGGACAGCCGACCTTGAACAACCGGATGCCGATGCGGTTGGCGGCCCGCTCATCGATGCCGATGTCCTCCAGCGCCTGGCGGACGTCGAGATAGCTCTTGCCGATGGTGATGACGCCGAGCTTGGGATTGCGGCCGCCGGAATAGACGATACGGTTCAGTCCGTTGGCCTGTATGAAGGCTGAAGCCGCGGCGCGCTTGTGTTCATGCAGCCGCTCCTCCTGCCCGAGCATGTCGATCTCGTGGCGGATGTTGAGGCCGCTGGGCGGCATGTCGAAGTCGGGAATGACGATGTTCAGCCGATCGATCGAGGCGTCGACCGAGGCCGTCGATTCGATGTTGTCCTTGACGCATTTGATCGCCGCCCAGGTGCCGGCGAAGCGCGACATGGCGAAGCCGTAGAGACCATAATCGATGATCTCCTGGACCCCGGCCGGGTTGAGGATCGGCACCATGGTGTCGACGAACTGGAATTCGGTGGCATGCGCGTTGGTCGAAGACTCGGCCATGTGGTCGTCGCCCATCAGGGCGAGAACCCCGCCATGCCTCGACGAACCGGCGAGGTTGGCGTGGCGAAACACGTCGCCGGAGCGGTCGACGCCCGGACCTTTTCCGTACCAGACCGCAAAGACGCCGTCATGCGTGCCTTCGCCGAGCAGCTCGGTCTGCTGCGAACCCCAGCAAGCGGTGGCGGCCAGTTCCTCGTTGAGGCCTGGCTGGAAGACGATATCGGCTTGCGCAAGCTGCCGCTTCGCCCTCCAGAGTTGCATGTCGAGGCCGCCGAGCGGCGAGCCGCGATAGCCGGAGACGAAGCCGGCGGTGTTGAGGCCGGCGCGGCGGTCGCGCTCGCGCTGCATAAGAAGCATGCGCACGACGGCCTGCGCCCCTGAAAGGAAAACGCGCTCCTTGCCAAGGTCGAACTTGTCGTCGAGCGCGACGTCATACAGCGTCATCAGGCATTTCCTCTGCGGAGGCACGCCTTGGATCGGCGGCCAGCGTCGGAGTGGGAGGCCGCAGTCTTTCTTCCCTTGCCGGAGAGGTCAAACAAAATCGCAGAGGCCAGAGCGGACGCAACAAATGGTCCGGGTGAAACTGCCCAGCGCATTTAAGAAGAAGCTAAAGGCCTCATAAAGAACGAAAATTTCGAGCGGCTGGCGCTTCTCAGGCGGCCTTCGAGCAATCCGGCTTCGGCTCGTCGGGCAGCTTGCCGTCGGGATGGCCGGCGAGGTCCGGGTTGAGCTCGTATTTCGGCCCGATCACCAGCGGCCGATCCGGCAGCATCGTCTGATCCTCCGTCGAGGTCATGGTCGTCTCGAGGCTCTGCAGCAGCGTGCCGCTCGAATCCTCGATGCGGATCGAGACGGAATAGGGCTTGTCCTTGACCACGCAGGTGAGCGGCGGGCTGGTGAGCGTGATGTGGGGAAGCTTCGGCCAGATCTTCTGGTTGACGATGAGCGGATCGCCGCCGGCCGGATTCTGGAAATTCACCACGGCAACCTGTCCCTCGGCCATGGGCCGCAGCGGCCTCAGCGTGACGACGTAGGTGGCGATGCCGAGCCGGTAATTGAACTCGAACAGCTTGCCGGAGATGGCGAAGAGCTGCTCCTTGCCGGTGTCGCGGCAGGCGCCGAGCGCCGTCGCGGCAATCAGGGCCGCGCCGAGAGCGATCGAACGGAATTTTCTAGAGCGTTTCACCGTTTCACGGAAACGGCGAACCGCTCTATCTCTTTGTTCTAACGCAATTCCGAACGGAAAACCGTTACGCACTTTTCCTGGAATTGCTCTAGGCATTGGTGACCTCCCTGGCCGCCGTGCGGCGGCGATAATAGCGGTTCGCTTTCTGGCGGTTGCCGCAGACGGCCATGTCGCACCAGAGACGGCTGGCGTTGCGGCTGCGATCGACGAAGAGCCAGCTGCAGTTTGGACAGATCCTGAGCCTCGCGACGGTGTCGTCTCGCAACAGCGAAAGCGCCGAGACGGCCAAGGCCGCCTCGAAGGCGATCGGCGTCGCCGGATCGCCGAACGGCTGGCCCGGCGCGCCGATCTCGGTGGCGCTGCCGGAAAGGCCGCTGGCGCAGGCCGTCAGGAAATCCGGCAGATGGCCGGCGGCGATCGCGCCTTTCGTTATGGCATGGCGGAACAGGCGGTCGGTCGCCTCGCGGATCGACAGCACGACCGGGGCGATGTCGCCCGGTTCCGGCGCCTGCAGCCGCCGGCCGCCGAGCTCGGCGGCGCGGAAGCCGCTTGCCGCTTCGGCGAAGCGGGCGATCTCGGCGGGATCGTCGAAACGATCAAAAGTCTTTTCCGGATCGTTGCGCAGCACGACCGTGTTCGCCGTGTCGAGCGCAAGGATGCCACCGGTGAAGCGGTGCGGGGTCCAGGATACCGTCATAGGGGAAATCTAACCGATAAAACGTATTTGACAAGTTAGATTCCTGATGCAAGGCTCGCCGCTAAATCAAAGTGCTCCAGCGTCCTTTGCGCGTCCCAAAGGACGTAGCGCCGCAGGGATGCTCGATGCTCTATTTCTACCAGCAGGTGCTCAACGGGCTGCATTCGGGCGCGCTCTATGCGTTGCTCGCCTTCGGCTATGTGTTGACCAACGGCATCCTGCATCGCACCAACCTCGCCTACGGCGCGCTGTTTGCCTTTTGCGGCCACACGATGATCCTGACCGCTGCCTTCGGCTACCAGGCGCTGTGGCTGACGCTGTTCGCCTCGGTTGCGCTCGGCATCGTTGCCGCCCTGCTCTATGCCGTGCTGATCGGCCAGGTGCTGTCGCGCAGCGTCTTCGAAAGGCTGGCCGACAGGTCGCCCAACGCCATCGTGGTGACGACGCTCGGCATCTTGCTGTTCCTGTCGGAAGCAAGCCGCATTGCCGCCGACACCCATGATCTCTGGCTGCCGCCGATGCTTGCCCAACCCGTCATCTTCGCCCAGGAGGCCGGCTTCAAGGTGACGCTCACAGTCATTCAGCTTTTGGACTGCGCGGCGGTGATAGCGGTGGTGGCGCTGGCGGCCTGGACATTTTCGCATTCGCGCTTCGGCCGCGCCTGGCGGGCCGTGTCGGACGATCCGAAGGCGGCCGCGATGTGCGGCATCGACGTGCGCGCCGTGTTTCGCCGCGCGGTGCTCTATGGCGGCTTCTGCGCGGCTTTCGCCGGTGTTCTCGCCGGCCTCTATTACGGCAACATCAGCTTCGGCACCGGCCTCGTCTATGGCCTCAAGATCCTGTTCGTGACGGCGGTCGGCGGCTATCTGTCGCCGCTTAAGGCGGCTGTCGGCGCCGCGGCCTTCGGCATGGCCGAATCGCTGTGGGCCGGCTATTTCCCGATCGAGTGGCGCGAAGGCTGGATATATCTCTTCCTCGTCGCCATGCTGGTGCTGATCGGCGCCAGCCGCGACCAGGCCAAGGTCGCCTGAAACCATCAGACTTTGGTTGCATGACGTTCCGTGAGGCGGCGGTACTCGCCGCCCGGCACGGTGCATCGGCGCACAGCCGGTGCTTTGTCATGTTGACCTGCCGGACCACGCACTGCATACCGTTGGGCCAAGCGACGCGACGCCGGAGGGGGAATCGGGCGCGGCGCGAGCACTTTTTTAGTTACGCACCGTGCCTTCCGAAAATCGGCGACGATCTACGGGCCGGTGCGCGAGGGAGGAAAATGCATGGCAGGGCTGCTCGCTCTATCCAGGACGATCGACCGCATCAACGAGTTCATCGGCCGCTGGGTCTCGTGGCTGATCCTGCTTGCGATCCTGGTGAGCGCCGGCAATGCCGTCATCCGCAAGGTGTTGGACACCTCCTCCAACGCCTGGCTCGAACTGCAATGGTACCTGTTCGGCGCCGCCTTCATGCTAGCGGCCGCCTACACGCTGAAGCAGAACGACCATATCCGCATCGACATCGTCTACGGCATGTTTTCCCGCCGCATGCAGCACTGGATCGACCTCTTCGGCCACCTCTTCTTCCTGATGCCGTTCGTGGTCCTGATGGTGATCTATTTCGTGCCTTACGTGTCGTTGTCCTTCCACAGCGGCGAGATGTCGACCAATGCCGGCGGCCTGATCGTCTGGCCGGCCAAGGCCATCCTGCTCGTCGGCTTCTTCCTGCTGGCGTTGCAGGGCGTTTCCGAGATCATCAAGAAGATCGCCATCATGCGCGGCGACATGGACGATCCCAATCCCTTCATATCGGCGCATGAGCAGGCCGAGCTCGAGGCGAAGGCGCTCGCGGAAGAAGCCAAGGCGCTGTCCGGCGAGGTGCGCTCATGATCGAGTTCATCGCGCAGAACATGGCGCCGATCATGTTCGCCTCGCTGATCATCTTCCTCCTGATCGGCTACCCCGTCGCCTTCTCGCTCGCCGCGAACGGCCTGTTGTTCTTCTTCATCGGCGTGCTGCTCTCGCCATATTCCGGCGGTTCGATCAACCTCGCCTGGCCGCTGCTGCACGCGCTGCCCGACAATTTCTACGGCACCAGGGTGATGTCGAACGACACGCTGCTGGCCATTCCGTTCTTCACCTTCATGGGCATCGTGCTCGAACGATCCGGCATGGCCGAGGACCTGCTCGACACGGTCGGCCAGCTGTTCGGCCCGATCCGGGGCGGGCTTGCCTATGCGGTGATCTTCGTCGGCGCGCTGCTTGCCGCGACCACCGGCGTGGTGGCGGCCTCGGTGATCGCCATGGGACTGATCTCACTGCCGATCATGCTGCGCTACGGCTACGACCGTCGGCTCGCCTCAGGCGTTATCGCGGCGTCCGGGACGCTTGCCCAGATCATCCCGCCCTCGCTGGTGCTGATCGTGCTGGCAGACCAGCTCGGACGCTCGGTCGGCGACATGTATGCCGGCGCGCTGATTCCCGGCCTGGTGCTGACAGGTATCTACATGGCCTACGTCCTGATCATGTCGATCATCCGGCCGAACTCGATGCCGGCGCTGCCCATCGAGGCGCGCACGCTCGGCCACGGCGTGATCTCGCTGATCGTGGCCCTGCTGGTCGCGGTCGCGGTCTCCTACGCGGCCTATCGCTACCTCGTGCCCGCCCATGGCGACAATGCCGACATACTGGGCGCCACCGTCGGCGTCATCTTGATCTACGTCGTGGCGGTTGCCGACCAGCGGCTCGGAATCAACATGATGTCGAAGCTGGCGCAGCAGGTGGTGATCGTGCTGATCCCGCCGCTTGCGCTGATCTTCCTGGTGCTCGGCACCATCTTTCTCGGTATCGCGACGCCGACCGAGGGCGGCGCCATGGGCGCCGTCGGCGCGCTCATCATGGCGGGGCTGAAAGGGCGACTGACGCTCGACGTCATCAAGCAGGCGCTGGCCTCGACGACACGGCTCTCCTCTTTCGTGCTGTTCATCCTGATCGGCGCGCGCGTCTTCTCGCTCACCTTCTACGGGGTCAACGGGCATATCTGGGTCGAGCATCTGCTGACCTCGCTGCCGGGCGGCGAGACCGGCTTCCTGATCGGCGTCAACATCCTCGTCTTCGTGCTCGCCTTCTTCCTCGATTTCTTCGAGCTCGCCTTCATCATCGTGCCCTTGCTGGCGCCGGCGGCCGACAAGCTCGGCATCGACCTGATCTGGTTCGGCGTGCTGCTCGGTGTCAACATGCAGACCAGCTTCATGCATCCGCCCTTCGGCTTCGCGTTGTTCTACCTGCGCTCGGTCGCGGCCCGCGTGCCCTATCTCGACCGCATCACCGGCAAGCAGATCGCGCCGGTCACCACCGGCCAGATCTATTGGGGCGCGGTCCCCTTCGTCTGCATCCAGGTGATCATGATCGGGCTCACCATCGCCTTCCCGCAAATGGTGATGCGCTACAAGGGCGCCGCCGGCGAACCCAGCACGATAGACCTGAAGCTGCCGGAGATGCCGGGACTGGCGCCGCTCGGCACGCCGCCGGCGGACAATGGCGCGGCGCCGGCCAATGGCGGCTCGGCGCCCGCGGCGCCCGGCACGCCCGACCTGTCACAACCGCCGAATTTCGGCGACACGGCACCCAGCAGGCCGGCGGCGCCGGCGCCCGACCTTTCGAAGCCGCCGAGTTTCAATTGAGGTGACCAAGTCATGAAAGCCGTACGGCTGGAAGCAATCGGCAGCATCGCGCTTCGCGAGGTCGACAAACCCGCGCCGGGGCCGGAGGATGTTCTTGTGCGGATCGAAGCCTGCGGCGTCTGCGGCACCGACAGGCATCTTTTCCATGGCGAGTTCCCGTCAAGGCCGCCGGTGACGCTCGGCCACGAATTCTGCGGCATCGTCGAGGCCGTCGGAGAGGCGGTGGCCGATATTTCGGTCGGCGACCGCGTCACCGGCGACCCCAACATTTCCTGCGGGCGCTGCAGCCACTGCCGCGCAGGCCGCGTCAATCTGTGCAGCAATCTCAGGGCCATCGGCATCCATCGCGACGGCGGCTTCGCCGACTATGTCGTGATGCCGCAAAGCCAGGCTTTCCTGTTGCCCGCCGACCTCAAGCCGACGCATGGCGCCTTCTGCGAGCCACTGGCCTGCTGCCTGCATGGCGTCGACCTCGCCGCCATCAGGCCCGGCGCCTCGGTGGTGGTGCTCGGCGGCGGCGTCATCGGCCTGCTCACGGTGCAATTGGCGAAGCTAGCCGGTGCTGCGACCATCATTCTGTCGACCAGACAGGCCTCGCGCCGGGCGCTTGCCGAGGAGCTCGGCGCAACGGCAACGGTCGACCCAAGCTCGGTCGATCCCATCGAGGCCATCGCCGGGAAGACCGGCCTGGTGCCCGGTGGTGTCGACGTGGTGCTCGAATGCGCGGGCGTTCCCGATACCGTCCAACAATCCATGCGGCTGGCCAAGGCCGGCGGCACAGTGGTGATCGTCGGCGTTATGCCGCAAGGCCAGAAGGTGCCCTTCGAGCCCTTCGACATCCTGTTCCGCGAGTTGAAGGTGCTTGGATCCTTCATCAACCCCTTCACGCATCGGCGCGCCGCGGATCTCATCGCAGCCGGCGCGATCGAGGTCGACAAGCTGATCTCGAGGCAGGTCGGCCTCGAGGACGCGCCCGCTGTCATCTCCAACCCGGCGGCGCCGGGCGAGGTCAAGGTGCTGGTGGTGCCAGGCCGGGGCTGAGGGGCCGGCTTTTGCGCTCAGTTCTTCCCTTCTCCCCTTGTGGGAGAAGGTGTCGCCGAAGGCGACGGATGAGGGGTGCTCCAGCTTGGCGCCGACGGCACTCCGGCCAACACCCCTCATCCGTCTCGGCGCTGCGCGCCGATCCACCTTCTCCCCTTGGGGAGAAGGAGTGCCTCGCTTACAGCTTGCCGTTGCGCTGCTGCACCATCATGAAGGTGTCGTAGTTGTACTCGGCGACCTGGGCCCAGAGATAGTGCTCCTTGCGGAAGCCCTTGATCGATTCCCAGATCTTCTTGAACGGCGCGTTGTTGGCTTCCATTTCGGCATAGACTTCGTTGGCCTTTTCGAAGCAAGCCGCCATGATCTCCTGGCTGAAAGGCGCTAGCTTGGCGCCGCCCGCGACCAGCCGCTTCACCGCGGCCGGATTGAGGTAGTCGTATTTCTGCAGCATGTTGGCGTCGGCAGCTTGCGCGGCCGTGTGCACCAGCGACTTGTAGGCCGGCGACAATTCCTCGTACTTGGCCTTGTTGAACATCAGATGCACGGTCGGACCGCCTTCCCACCAGCCGGGATAATAGTAATAAGGCGCGACCTTGTAGAAGCCGAGCTTCTCGTCGTCGTAAGGGCCGACCCATTCGGCGGCGTCGATCGTGCCCTTTTCCAGCGCCGGATAGATGTCGCCGCCGGCAATCTGCTGCGGCACGACGCCGAGCTTCTGCACCACCTTGCCGGCGAAGCCGCCGATGCGCATCTTGAGGCCGGAAAGATCGGCGACCGTATTGATCTGCTTGCGGAACCAGCCGCCCATCTGCACGCCGGTGTTGCCGCCAGGCAGGCCGAACAACCCTTGCGTGGCCAGGAACTCGTTGAACAGGTCGATGCCGCCGCCATGATAATGCCAGGCATTCATGCCGCGCGCGTTGAGCGAGAACGGCACCGCGGCGCCCAGCGCCCAGGTCGGGTCCTTGCCCCAGTAATAATATGCCACCGTGTGGCAGGCCTCGACCGTGCCGGCCGTGGTGGCGTCGGCGGCCTGCAGGCCGGGCACCAGCTCGCCCGAGGCGAAGACCTGGACCTGGAAATTGCCGTCGGTCGCTTCCGACAGCATCTTGGAGAAGACCTCGGCGCCGCCATAGATCGTGTCGAGCGATTTCGGGAAGGACGATGCCAGCCGCCACGTCACTTTCGGATTGGATTGGGCGATCGCCGGCGTGGCAAGCGCCGCGGCCGCCGCCGCGGCGCCGATACCGGACGCACCGGCCTTGCGGATGAATGAACGACGATCCATGCAGTTTCCTCCCGTTTCGGATCAACAGACCGACATTCGGACATCGTCGCTGCCCTGGTCGGCTGCGCGAAACAATACACGGGCAAGATGTCGAGTCCAGCATCGTGGGCGACGTGCAACTATAGTCTAACGTCAAGTGCCTTGGCCCATCCGGAGAGACAAACTTGCCATGGCAAAATGCCGTCGGATCGCCTATTTTGTAGGCAGAATAATTCGTTAGCCCTTGATGGAACCCGTATCAAAAATGCAGCAGCCGCTCGTTGCCGTCTCGACCGACGTCCGCCAGTTCGACAACTACACCTGGCATGCCGCGCCGCAGCAATATCTCGAGGCGGCGGTCACCGGCGCCGGCGTGTTCCCGGTGCTGGTGCCGTCCTTCGGCGACCGGCTTGATCTCGACGAGCTGCTGTCCTCGGTCGACGGCGTCATGGTGACGGGATCGAAGTCCAACGTGCATCCCTCGCTCTATGGCGGCGATCCCAGCGAGGCCAACGGACCCTACGATCCCGCGCGCGACGCCACGACCCTGCCGCTGATCCGCAGCGCGATCGAGCGCGGCGTACCGCTGCTTGCCATCTGCCGCGGCATCCAGGAACTGAACGTGGCGCTGGGCGGCACTTTGGCCACGGAGATCCAGGAACGCGAGGGATCACTCGACCATCGAGCGCCGGTGAGCGACAATCAGGACGAGCGCTTCGTCATCCACCAGAAAATCTCGATCAAGCCCGGAAGCTGCCTCGCCGGAGTGTTCGGCGCTGGCGACATCAAGGTCAATTCGCTGCATCGCCAGGCGATCGACCGGCTCGGCACCAGGCTGCAGGTCGAGGCGCTCGCTGCCGACGGCACGATCGAGGCCGTCTCGGTCAAGGATGCCCGCGCCTTCGCGGTCGGCGTTCAGTGGCACCCCGAATATTGGGTGAAGTCGGACAGCAACTCGGCGAAGATCTTTCGTGCTTTCGGCGATGCCGTGCGCCTGCATGCGGCCGCGAAGGCCGGGGCGCGCGCGGCGGCGGAATAAGCCCGCCTCTGGAATCCTGCCGGTTATTCGTCGTTGTCCAGCGCCAGCAGCGGCGCGGCTGGCGCGTAAGATTCGTAGCCGTCGCCATCGGCGACGCTGAACGTGACGACCGGATCGATGCCGTTCTCGCTGAAGGCGACCGTGCCGTCCGCCTGCTCGCGCCAGAACTTCACCCGCTCGATGCCGGGCATCAGCGCGCGGCAGTCCGGAGCAACGCTGAGCTGGGACAGGCCGTCCGACACCTCGGCGCCGCGTTGGACGGCGCAGGCCGCTTCATCGCCATTGGCCGTCAATCTGTAGGTGCTTGATGCGGCCGGCTCGATGGCCGCGCTTTGGCCATCACCACCATGCAGGAGCTGCACGCCCCCGAACAACGCAACCGACGCAACCAATCCGGCCAACAGCTTCACTCTGCCTCTCCGCACCAAAGCGCGCCGCGCTTGCCTCTGGTCCATGTATGTCGCCGCCCTCGACCTCGCGCGACATGCATAACTGAGTATGCACAATGATTCCAAAGGGTTAAGCAGACGTTAATAAATGTGGCCGATCAGGCGCGCGGCTTGATGTTGGCCGTCTCCGGCACCGGGGTCAGCGGCCGTCGTTCGCCGAACCAGGAGACGAGATTGTCGACGCAGAGATCGGCCATGGCCCGGCGGGTATGGTCCGACGCCGAGCCGACATGCGGCACAAGCGAGGTGTTTGGCGCATCGAGCAGCGCCTTGGGCACATTCGGTTCGTCGGCAAAGACATCGAGCCCGGCGGCTGCGATGGCGCCACTCTCGAGAGCGGCGGCAAGAGCCGCCTCGTCCACCGTGCTGCCGCGGCCGATATTGACGAAGACGCCGTTCGGACCCAGCGCCGACAGGATTTCGGCATTGATGGCCTTTTCCGTGGCCGCACCGCCCGGCGCCACGCAGATCAGCGTATCGACCGCCTCGGCGAGACCCTTCAGCGTCGCATGGTATTCGTAGGACAGGCCCTCGACCTTGCGGCGGTTGTGGTAGGCGATCGGCAGACCGAAGGCTTCCAGGCGATGGGCAACGGCAAGGCCGATGCGGCCCATGCCGAAAATGCCGACGCGGCGGCCGCGCAAGGTGAGCCGGCTCAAGCGATAATTGCCCTTCCTCACCCAGTCGCCGTCGCGCAGCCATTTCTCGGCGGCGTACATTTCGCGCACGGTGTTGATCAACAGGCCGATCGTGGTGTCGGCGACCTCTTCGGTCAGCACGTCCGGCGTGTTGGTGACCATGACGCCGCGCCTGGCCGCATGATTGGCATCCACCGAATCATAGCCGACGCCGAAATTGGCGATGATTTCGAGATTGGGCAGCGCGTCGATCATGGCCGCGCTGATGCCGCCGAAAGAGGCAATGCCGCGCACGGCCTCACGCATCTCGCCGGTGACGAGCGCCGGATCGGCACGCTCGATCCACACGCGCCGAAACGCCTTGTCGATGCGGCCTATCGCATGGTCGTTGAAATGGCCCGGCACCAGAATGGCGACCGGAAACTCCGCTTCCGTCTTTGTCATTGACGCTCCACCGGCTTGCCGGTGGACTGGCGCACGTGCAGCTCCGGCTTGATCAGTTCCTGGGACGGCCGAACGGCTTGCCCGTTCAGCTTGTCGAGCAGCGCGCTGGCGGCGCGGCGGCCGACCTCGCGCTGGCCATTCCAGACCGTTGTCAATGCCGGAGTTGCGATTGCCGCCTCCTCGAGATCGTCATAGCCGGTGACCGAGATATCGACGCCCGGCACGAGCCCAGCCCGCGCAATACCGTTCATCAGTCCGATGGCGACGAGATCATTCCAGCAGCAGGCGGCGGTCGGCTTGTCTTTCAGCGCCAAAAATTGTCCTGCGGCCTCGAATCCGGCCTGCTTGGTGCGCGGTCCGGGAATGCGCCAGGACGGCCTGACCTCCAGCCCCGCCGCCTCCATCGCATTGAGATAGCCCTGGTAGCGGTCGCGGCCGGTCGAGGTCTGGTCGGTGCCGCCGATCATGGCTATGCGCTTGTGGCCGAGCGAGATCAGGTGGTTGGTGGCGAGCGCCGTGCCATAGGCATCGTCGCCGCGGAAGACCGGCACATCGGCTCCGGCGACGGTGCGCGCGATCAGCACCGCAGGCAGGCCGTTCTCCTCGGCCATGATGATGTCCTCGGCCGGCGTGCCGATGGCCGGCGACATGATGACGCCGTCGGCGCCCAACTGCAGCAGCGTGTCGATGAAGGTGCGCTGCTTTTCGAGCTGATCGTAATGGTTGGACAGGATGAAGGTCTGGCGGCTGCGGTCGAGCTCGCTCTCGATCGAGCGCAGGATCTCGGCGAAGAACGGGTTCATGATGTCATGCACGACGACGCCGACAATGCCGGAGCGCGAAGTGCGCAGCGACGCGGCGCGGCGATTGTAGATATAGCCGATGGCGCGGGCATGCTCCTTGATGCGCTCGCGCGTGGAGCCTGCGACCAGCGGGCTGTCGCGCAGCGCCAGCGACACCGTTGCCGTGGACACGCCAAGCGCATCCGCGATCGTCGAAAGCTTGATCTTCTGTGCCAGTGCCCTTCGCTCCCTAGAGCATGATGCCGAAAAGTGTGGAGCGGTTTTCGGACGACATCATGCTCTATCTCTTTGGTTTTAGGGTCCTTGGATTCGCGTCTTTAAATTGTTTAAATTCGGCCTTATGCCATCGTTCGGGGGCAATTCAAAGTTTTTTCGCCAAGGTCTCGGCCTCGGTGTCCAGCAAGGCGGAATTGCGCAGCCGCAGCCTGTGCTCGCGGTGGATGATGTAGAGACCGCTGGCGACGATGATGGCGGCCCCGAGCAGCGTCCAGCGGTCGGGAAACTGGTGGAAGATCAGCCAGCCGGAAATGATCATCCACACCATCTGCGAATAAGGGTATGGCGCCAGTGCCGTGGTCGTCGCCAGGCGATAGGCCTGGACCAGCAGCCAATGCCCGCCGGCGCCGAAGACACCCAGCATCAGCAGAATCACCCAGTGCCAGCCGTCCTGCGGCAGCGACAATGAGAAGGGCAGCATGGGCAGGAGCAGCACCGCCGGTGCCAGCGCCGAGAACAGGATCAGGCTTTCGGACGTCTCCGTCGACGACATCCGCCGGGTCATGATGACGTAGAAGGAGTTCGACAGCATCGAGCCGAGCGCGAAGAGATGACCGATGCCGAACACGCCGACGCCGGGCCGGGTGATGATCAAAACGCCGACGAAGCCGGTGAGGATCGCCAGCCAGCGCCGCCAGCCCGCCCATTCGCCGAGCAGCGGCCCGGCCAAAGCGGTGATCACCATCGGACCGAAGAAATAGATCGAGGTGGTTTCGGCGAGCTGCAGGGTCCTGAGCGCCAGGATGTTGAACATGGTCGAGCCGAAAAGCAGGCATCCGCGCAGAATGTGCGCGGGCAGGTTGTTGGCGCGGAAGCGCCAGGGCTCGCGCCAGCCGCGCAAAAAGAGACCGACCAGCAGGACATGGACGGTGAAGCGGGTCCAGGCGACGATCAGCGCCGAGACGCCGGCGAGCACCAGATATTTGCTCGAGGTGTCGAGAAAGGTGAAGCAGACATAGACGCAAAGCATCAAGAGCATCGCCGCGGGCGGCGTTGCGCTGTCGTCTTGGGTTCGGGAAACAGACAAATTCAGGCCGGAAGGAAGCGGAGGCGGAGATCCTACCTTTGCGGCAATCAAAGCTTGCCGGCAAGCCAATTGTCGTGCGTGGCCGGACCAAAACCAGCCGCTGCAACAACGGCTTTGACCGCTCAGGCGTGCATGCGGGCGCCCTTGGTGATCTTGTCGACCAGCTTCTTTTCGGCCCGCAATGCGACGCCGACCATCTTGGCGTCGTCGGGCGCGAATTCGGCGAAGACGGCGCGGTTGGCAACGTCATGGCCGGTCGAGAACATCTCCTCGACATAGGCGGACGTCGTCACGCCGCGCTCCAAAGCCCGGCGATGGATCGCGGCGAGCGTCGGCCCATCCGCCGAAAGCACGATGACGGGCTGGATCGAGAGCGGATTGAAGAGATTGCCGGCGCGATCGCGATAGGGCTCGCCGATGATCTGAGGGAACTGCGCGACGATGCCGCTGGTGAGGAACGCGGTGACGTTGAGCTTCTGCCAGACGGCGAGGTCTTCCTTGAGCACGATTGCAAATTTCGTATCAAACACCAAAATTGTTCTCCGTGAGGTGGCCCGTGATGGATGAGCGATGGCGCACGGTCTAGGCGGTGAGGCGCTGGAAGGTCTTGAACGTTCGTGCGCGGCGGACGACCGCATCGTTTCGGCGCCGGGCGCCGCCGGCCTCGAGCGCATCGAGGCGCGCTTTCACGGCGATGCCTTCGAACTGCACCGCCACGATACCTATGCCATCGGCGTGACGCTCGACGGCGTGCAACGCTTCCATTATCGCGGCGCCGTGCGGCACAGCCTGCCCGGCCAGGTGATCGTGCTGCACCCCGACGAATTGCACGACGGCGGCGCCGGCACCGAGGACGGCTTGCGCTACCGGATCCTCTATCTGGAGCCGTCGCTGCTGCTCGATTGCCTGGGTGGCGCGCCGCTGCCTTTCGTACGGGATGCCGTGGTGAGCGATCCTCGGCTGCGCGGCACGCTGCTGTCGGCTCTGGCGCCTCTGGACGAGGAACTCGACGATCTGTTCGTGACCGATTTCATTGCGCAGCTGGCGCAGCAATTGAAACGTCATGCCGGACAGCCGGCAAAACCGATGGGAAAGACGGCATGGCGCGCCGCCACGCTGGCCCGCGACTATCTTGAGGAGAACGTGGAGCGACCCGTGCGCTCAGACGAGCTGGAGGCGATCACCGGCCTCGACCGCTATGCCCTGTCACGCCATTTCCGCGCGACCTACTCGACCAGCCCGCATCGTTTCCTTTTGATGCGCCGGCTGCAGCGGGCGCGGCGCATGATCGAGGCGGGGGAACCACTGGCCGAAATCGCGGCCGGCGCCGGCTTCAGCGACCAGAGCCATTTCAACCGGCATTTCAAGAAGGCATTCGGACTGACGCCGGGACGCTGGGCGGCACTGGTAGGCGCAACGCGTTAGCGTCGTCGCTCAGGCGCGACGCGCAGCGTCGTCGCTCAACCGCGAGACGTCCGGTGATAGGGCTCAGGCGCGATGCGCAGCATCGTCGCCCTTTCCGCTAGGCCGCCGATGCTTGGGTGGTGTGTGGAGCGACGACGCTGCGCGTCGCGCCTGCCGGGCAACATTGGCGCGGTGCCTGAAGCGACGACGCTGACGCGTCGCGCCTGCGCGTCACGCTTCATCCAGTTCGGCGTCGTCGTCGATCAGGACCAGCTCTTCGTTCGACAGGTTGGCCTCTATGCGGGCGAGCAGCTTGAACAGCGCCTTCTGGTCCTTCTTGTCGAGGCCCTTCAGCGCCTGCTTCTCGGTCTTCTTGACCGACTTCTCGATGGCGCGGATGGTCTCGCGGCCGCTATCGGTCAAAAAGATATGAGCCTGGCGGGCGTCGGCGTTGGAGGCGCGCTTTTCGAGAAAACCCTGCGCCTGCAGCCGGTTGATGGTCTTGGTGATGGTCGGCGGGCGCACACCGAGCTTGCCGGCGAGATTGCCCGGGGTCTGGCCATCCTCTCGGTCGAGCGCCAGCATGATCTGGTCCTGGCCGGCGTAGAAGCCATGCGCCAGAAGCCGCGCCGCGAGCGCTGTTCGCGCCAGCCGCGCCGCCGAATGCAGCCGGCTCATTGTCGCTGTTTTGTCCGCCTTGGCCATGGTCATTCCCTCTTCGGCCGAACCGGTGCGGCCAGCATAAAGGCTGTCCGGCGGCCGGCAAATGACGATTTCAAGAGACCGGCTTGCAGAACGCTTTGCCGGCAAGCATTGCGGTGCCCGCGCAGGTGATGCCAGATGTTTATTTCAGTTAGATGACAAACGACTTTCCAACCGGCGAGATTCACGGTGGAAAGCCCGCGGGGTCGAGGTGACGCCCGTGCGGCTGCCCCATTTGGCCAACTTGATCACCGCCATTCCGTCCGCGGCGCCGGCTTCGATCGCGGGATCGGCTGGCCCATTGGTTTGGCGCGTGCAAAAGCGTGGTTCACACCCTATATGAGGCCGACAAATTCTCCAGGACACAGATTTTCGAGGCGAGCCATGAGCGATGCACAGACGCAGATCCCCGTAACCGTTCTCACCGGCTATCTCGGCGCGGGCAAGACGACGCTGCTCAACCGCATCCTGTCGGAGAACCACGGCAGGCGTTACGCCGTCATCGTCAACGAGTTCGGCGAGATCGGCATCGACAACGACCTGATCGTCGAATCCGACGAGGAAATCTATGAGATGAACAATGGCTGCGTGTGCTGCACGGTGCGCGGCGACCTGATCCGCGTCGTCGAGGGCCTGATGCGCCGGCCCGGCCGCTTCGACGCGATCGTCGTCGAAACCACGGGCCTCGCCGATCCGGTGCCGGTCGCGCAGACCTTCTTCATGGATGACGACGTACGCTCCAAGACCAAGCTCGACGCGGTGGTGGCGCTGGTCGACGCCAAGCACCTGCCGCTGCGGCTGAAGGACTCCAAGGAGGCCGAGGACCAGATCGCCTTCGCAGACGTGGTGGTGCTGAACAAGACCGATCTCGTCACGCCCGAAGAGCTCGAAAAGGTCGAGGCGACGATCCGCGCCATCAACCCGGCAGCCAGGATCCATCGCACGGAGCGCGCCGGCGTGGCGCTTGGCGAGGTGCTCGACCGCGGCGCCTTCGACCTGTCGCGCGCGCTGGAGAACGATCCGCATTTCCTCGAGGCGCATGACCATGATCACGACCATCATGATCACGATCACCACGATCATGACGGGCACGATCATCATCACCATGACCATCCCTCGGACATCCACGATGTGACTGTGAAGTCGGTGTCGCTGCGCGGCGGCGAGATGGATCCGAAGAAATTTTTCCCCTGGATCGAGAAGGTGACCCAGATGGAAGGGCCGAACATCCTCAGGCTGAAAGGCATCATCGCGCTCAAGGGCGACGACGACCGTTATGTCCTGCAGGGCGTGCACATGATCCTCGAAGGCGACCACCAGCGCGCCTGGAAGGACGGCGAGAAGCACGAGAGCCGGCTGGTGTTCATCGGCCGCGATCTCGACGCCGAACGGCTCAGGAAGAGCTTTGAAGCCTGCCAGGCGGCTTGATTTTAGCCGCCCTTCCCTTCTCCCCTTGTGGGAGAAGGTGGATCGGCGCGCAGCGCCGAGACGGTTGAGGGGTGTTGGACGGAGTGAGACGCTGGTGTTCCCTGGAACACCCCTCATCCGACCGAGCTTCGCTCGGCCACCTTCTCCCACAAGGGGAGAAGGGAGAGCCGCAACGCTGGCGCCCTTCTCTTGTCGCGATCCGTCGTGGGTTGAGACCCGCAGCTCAACCCCTTAAGGGGAGAGACAGAAATCTCGAATGGACAACCTGTATGCCCACAGTCGCCCCGCTTGATCTCGAAGGCCATTGCGTCGCCGCCGTCTTCCTCAACGACGTGCCGCATTTCGCGCTCGCCGACGGGACGATCCACCGGTTGGACAATGGGCATAAGACGACGCAGGCCAATGACGGGCTGCTCGCAGCGTTCCACGACGCGGTCAACGACCGGCTGATCACCGGCGGCGAGGACGGCAAGGTGTTTGCCGTCAAGGCAGGCGGCGAGGCGAGCGCGCTCGCCAGCGCCGGCAAAAAGTGGATCACCAGCGTCGCCGCCGGTCCGCAGGGCGCGATCGCCTTTGCCTCCGGCAAGACCGCGTTCGTGCGCTTCGCCGACGGCAAGGTCAAGGAATTCGCCCATCCGCGCTCGGTGGAAGGCCTGGCCTTCTCGCCGAAGGGCATGCGCTTCGGTGTTGCCCGCTACAATGGCGCGACGCTGCATTTCCCGGCGGCCGAGGGCAAGCCGGTGGAGCTCGAATGGGCCGGCGCCCACACCGGCATCAGCTTCTCGCCGGACGGCGCCTTCGTCATCACCACCATGCAGGAGAACGCGCTGCATGGCTGGAAGCTTGCCGACGGCAAGCACATGCGCATGAGCGGCTATCCCGGCAAGGTGAAGAGCCTGTCCTGGAGCGTGAAGGGCAAGTGGCTGGCAAGCTCTGGCGCGCCGGCGGCGATCGTGTGGCCATTCGCGAGCAAGGACGGCCCGATGGGCAAGGCGCCGCTGGAACTCGGCACGCGCGGCAACACCATGGTGACCTGCGTTGCCTGCCATCCGAGCCAAGAGGTCACCGCCATCGGCTACGAAGACGGCATGGTGATCGCCGCGCGCTTCGCCGACGCCAAGGAAGTGCTGCTGCGCCGCCCCGGCAAAGGCGCGATCACCTCGATGATGTGGGACAAGGAAGGGCGCCGCATCGTGTTCGGAAGTGCTGCAGGCGATTGCGGCGTCATCGATATCACTGCGTAAGGGAATAGGCAGTGGGGAATAGGCAGTAGAAAGAGAGCCTACTGCCTACTGCCTACTGCCTGAGGGGGGCTCATGCATTCAATCGACCGGACTTCCATCGGCGGCATGGCTGCCGCCCGCATCGCCGAACTGCGCGAGGCGGAAGCGGCCGCCTTCCGCCAGGCGCGGCCGAAATCGGAAGCCAAGGTGGGCAACGGCATCGCCGGCTTCGTCGGCGGCGTGCCGATGCACTGGATGACCGACTGGCCGACGCCGTTCCCGATCCTGGTCGACGGCGCGAAAGGCGCGACAATCACCGATATCGACGGCAACAGGCTCGACGACTTCTGCCTTGGCGACACCGGCTCGATGCTCGGCCATTCGCCGCCGGCGGTTGCCCGCGCCATCCGCCGGCAGGCCGGGCGCGGCCTGACCTACATGCTGCCCAGCGAGGACGCCCTCGCCATCGGTCCGCTCCTGCAGCAGCGCTTCGGCCTGCCTTACTGGCAGATCGCAACCACCGCCACCGATGCCAACCGCTTCGCGCTGCGCGTCGCCCGCGCGGTGACAGGACGCGAAAAGATCCTGGTCTTCAACGGCTGCTATCACGGCTCGGTCGACGAGACGATGGTGCGGCTGATCGACGGCAAGCCGGTGAACCGGCCGGGGCTGGCCGGCGAGTTCCGCGACCTGACCCGGGCAACGAAGATCGTCGAGTTCAACGATGTCCAGGCATTGGAAGCGGCGCTTGGCCAACGCGACGTTGCCAGCGTCATCACCGAACCGGTGCTGACCAATTCCTGCATGGTGCTGCCGGAGCCCGGCTTCCACGACGCACTGCGGCGCCTCACCCGCGCCGCCGGCACGCTGCTTCTGATCGACGAGACGCACACCATCTCCACCGGTCCCGGCGGCTATACACGCAAATATGGGTTGGAGCCGGATCTGTTCGTGCTCGGCAAGCCGGTGGCAGGCGGCGTGCCGGCCAGCATCTGGGGCATGAGCGAGGAGGTCGCCACCCGCTACGGCGCCTACAACCGGACCAAGGAGCCCGGCTATTCCGGCATGGGCACGACGCTGTCGGCCAACCCGCTGCAATTCGCGGCGATGCGGGCCACGCTGGAAGAGGTGATGACCGAGGAGGCTTATGCCCATATGGACCGGCTGGCGCGCCGCCTCGACGCCGGACTCACCGCCGTCATCGCCCGATACAAGCTGCCTTGGCACGTCGCGCGGGTCGGCGCCCGGGTCGAGTTCATCTGCGCGCCGGGGCCGCTCAGGAATGGTGGCGAGGCTGAAAAGGCGCATGCGCCGGAGCTCGAGGCCGCCATCCATGTCGCGCTGGTCAATCGCGGCGTGCTGATCGCGCCGTTCCACAACATGATGCTGATCTCGCCGGCGACGACGTCCGGGCAGGTGAGCCGGCTGATCGCTGCCTTCGCCGCGGTTGCAGCCAGGCTTACGGCATGAGACAAGCGGCGATGGACAATCCGAACGCCATTGCGACCTCGCCTTCCGGCTCGACGCCCGCCGAGGCGAAAGCCTTTCTCGATGCCCATCCCGACATCGAGGCCTTCGACATCGTGCTCACCGATGCCAACGGCATCGGCCGCGGCAAGATCGTGCGGCGGCACGAGCTGATGAGCATTTTCGAGGGCGGCCGGCACATGCCGATCTCGATCCTCGGCCTCGACATCACCGGCGAGGACGTCCACGACACCGGGCTGATCTGGGACACAGGCGATGGCGACCTCAGGGCATGGCCGATCCCCGGCACGTTGGTGCCGCTCTACGGCACCAATCCGCCGCGAGGCCAGGTGCTGATGGCGATGTACCACCTCGATGGCCAGCCGATGTCGTCCGACCCACGCCTGGTGCTGGCAAGGCAGGTGGAATTGCTGGCGGCGCGCGGCCTGCATCCGGCCGGCGCCTTCGAGCTGGAATTTTTCCTTCTGGCCAACGAGCGCGACGCGGACGGCAAGGTGCAGGCAGCGCGCGCGGTGCTCGACGGCCGCCGCTCGGCCAAGACGGAGGTCTATTCGGTCGACCATCTGCACGGCATGGAGCCGCTGTTTTCCGACATCTACGCCGCCGCCAGAGAGCAAGGCATTCCGGCCGAGACGGTGATTTCCGAATATGCGCCCGGCCAGTACGAACTGACGCTCAACTACCGCAAGGACGTTATGCGGGCGGCGGACGATCTGGTCATGCTGAAGCGGCTGGTGAGGGCGCAGGCGCGCCGGCACGGCGTCACCGCCTGTTTCATGGCGAAACCGATCGAGACCTATGCCGGCTCGGGCATGCATTTTCACGTCTCGCTGCAGGACGACGCCGGCAAAAACGTCTTCACCGAGGCCGCCGGCGAGAAATGGTCACTAAGCCTGCTCAACGCACTTGGCGGACTGATCCATACCATGGCGGAATCGATGCTGGTCTTTGCGCCGCATGCCAATTCATGGCGGCGCTTCGTCTCGCAATCCTATGCGCCGGTGGCGCCGAGCTGGGGCGTCAACAACCGGTCGGTGGCGCTGCGCGTACCGGCGGGCGACGCCAAGAACCGCCGCATCGAGCACCGGCCTTCCGGCGTCGACGCCAACCCCTATCTGGTGGCGGCGACGGTGCTGGCCGGCATCGTCAAAGGCCTCGACGAGGGCCTGGACCCCGGTCCCGAGACGACGGGCAACGGTTACGAGCAGGCAACAGAGGCGTCCACCATGCCAGTGGATTGGCGCGCCGCGATCGAGGCTGCACGGGCATCCAGCTTCCTGAAATCGGCGCTCGGCCCCGACCTGCATCGGACCTTCGTGGCGATCAAGCAGGCGGAATATCTGCGCGTGGCTCGCACCGTCAGCGAGCTGGATTACCACCTCTACCTGCACGAGGTGTGAGGATCGGGAACCATCGCCAGGCTCGCCCATTTCAAGTTTGAAACCGGCGAGACAGAACCATGGCGACAACACCGTCAACGGCCTTGCAGCGCGAAGCGCGGCGTACAGCCAGGCGCATCCCCGCGTCCGAGGCAGACCCGGCAGCCGGGGAAGATGCCGCCTCCATCGGCGAGGCGCGAGAGGCGGCAAAAGGCTGCCGTCGCTGCCCGCTTTGGCATGACGCAACGCAGACCGTGTTCGGCGAAGGACCGGAAACCGCGGATGTAATCTTCGTCGGCGAACAGCCCGGCGATCAGGAGGATCTGGCCGGCAAGCCATTCGTCGGCCCGGCCGGCAGAATATTCGACAGCATCCTGGACGATGCCGAAGTCGACCGCCGCAAGGTCTATGTGACCAACGCCGTGAAACACTTCAAGTTCGAGCCGCGCGGCAAGCGGCGCATCCATTCCAAGCCCAATGCCGGCGAGATCCAGGCCTGCCGCTGGTGGCTGGACAAGGAGCTCGATTTCATCAAGCCGAACCTTGCGGTGGCGCTCGGCGCGACGGCGGCACAATCCCTGCTCGGCAAGGCGGTGCCGGTGTTGAAGACGCGCGGCGAAGTGATCGAGCGCGGTGACGGGCTGCGCGTCTTCATCACCATCCACCCCTCGCTTATCCTGCGCATCCGCGAACCGGAGGACAAGGCGGCCGAGCGCGAGCGGTTTTTGAAGGATATGCGGAAGGTGAAGCAGCTGATGGCGGCGTAGCCTTCACCGACCGCGCTACCGAACGAGGATCGCCCTCAAATCATTCACATTCGTCCCCGTCGGGCCGGGCACGAACAAATCGCCAACCGCATTGAAGGCCGTCCAGGCGTTATTGCCGGCAAGCATCGCCTTGGCGTCGACGCCCGCGGCGCGCATGCGTGCAACCGTCGAGCCGTCGGCGAAGGCGCCGGCATTGTTCTCCGAGCCGTCGATGCCGTCCGTGTCGGCGGCCAAAGCATGGATGCCGTCCATACCGTTGATGCCGATGGCGAAGGCGAGCAGGAATTCGGAATTGCGGCCGCCCTTGCTCCTTATGCCGTCAATGGGGGTCCGCAAAGTTACCGTGGTCTCGCCGCCGGAGAGGATCAGCACAGGCTTGCCAAAAGGCCGGTTGCGGGTCGCCACCTCGTGCGCAATCGCGGCATGGACGCCGCCGACCTCGCGCGCCTCGCCCTCGATCGAATCCGACAGGATGACGGCCTCAATGCCTTGGCGCTTGGCCTCGGCAGCCGCCGCTTCCAGCGAGACTCCGGCCGAGGCGATCAGATGCACTTCATTGCCGGCAAAGCGTGGATCGTCTGGACGGAGTGCGTCGGCCGCGTGCGAATTGATATGCGCCATGACGGAGGCCGGAAACCTCATGTTGTAGGCGGCGATCGCCGCCAGCGCATCCTCGCGGCTGCCGCTGTCCGGGACGGTCGGCCCCGAGGCAACCAGCGCCGGATTGTCGCCGGGGATGTCGGAGACGACCAGGGATACCACCTTCGCCGGATGAGCAGCCGCCGCCAGACGCCCGCCCTTGATGGTCGAGACATGCTTGCGGATGGTGTTCATCGCCGCGATCGGCGCGCCGGAAGCGAGCAGCGCCTCGTTGACGGCGATCTCGTCTGCCAAGGTCAGCCCAGGGGCGGGCGACGGCAGCAGCGCCGAGCCGCCGCCCGAAATCAGCGCCACGACCAGATCGTCGGGTGTCAGGCCGCGCACCTTCTCCAGCAGCCGGCGCGAGGCCTCGAGGCCGGCAGCGTCAGGCACCGGATGCGCCGCCTCGATGATCTCGATGCGCTCGCATCTGGCGCCATAGCCGTAGCGGGTAACGACCAGCCCGTCGATCGAACCATCCCAGACCTTCTCGAAGGCCGCCGCCATCTGCGCGGAGCCCTTACCGGCGCCGATGACAATCGTGCGGCCCTTCGGCTTTGCCGGCAAATGATTGCGGATCGTCCTTTCCGGATCGGCGGCAGCGACGGCGGCGTTGAAGATCGCGGTAAGGAAGGTTTTGGGGTCGGTCATTTCTCTTCCGGCGGCAGCCTGAGCTTGCTTGCGTCGACGCCAAGATGCGCGCACAGCGCATCGACCACGACACCATGGTCCTCGCGCTCCGGCAGACCGGAAACGGCAATGACGCCGATCACGCCGGCGCCTTGCACGGTGACGGGAAAGCCGCCGCCGGCGAGCACATAGTCGGCAATGTCCAGCGCCTCGCCAACCTTGAAGGTCCGGTCCGGCCGTTGCTGCTCCAGCACCATGCGGTAGGTGCTTCTGAGATAGCGCTTCACCACATTGATCTTGCGCCGCGCCCAGTCGGGATTGGAGGCGTTGGAGCCCGGCATCGCGGCATAGAACAGCGGCCGGTCGAAGGTCCTGATGTCGACGATGATCGGCAGGTTTTCCTTCAGCGCCCGGGCCCTGATCGCCGAGCCGATCTCGAAGGCCACAGCCTCGTCGAAGGCCGGGAAGACCAGCGTGGCTTCCTGCTTCTTGATCAGAGCGATGTCGTCGGCGGTGGCCATTGCGTTTCCCCTGTCAATGTCGTCGCACGCTTTGGCCGATGGCTGACGCGGGGTCAAGCGACGAGCGCATTTAATCTATGCGACAATCGCGCTCTTCGCCGGCCGACCCGCCACATAGACCTCACGCACGGCACGATCGTCGCCCAGCGTCTGCAGCAGGAAAAGTTCTTCCGCCAGCGTCTCCACCGTCTCCATTCTCAGCCGCATCGCCGGCGTGGCATGGGCGTCGAGCACGACGATGTCGGCATCGGTGCCTTCATCCAGCGTGCCGACCTTGTCAGCCACCGACAGCGCCTCGGCATTGCCGCGCGTCAGCTGCCAGAAGGACTGGAAGGGGTTCAGCTTCTCGCCGTTCAGCGCGATGACCTTGTAGCCCTCGTCCATGGTGCGCAGCATGGAATAGTTGGTGCCGCCGCCGACATCGGTGGCTGCCGCGATCCTGAGCGGCCTTTCGCGACGACAATAGCGCTGATAGTCGAACAGGCCGGAACCGAGGAAAAGGTTGGAGGTCGGGCAGAACACCGCCACCGAGCCCGACTGCGACATCGCATCCGCTTCGCGTTCCGACAGATGTATGCAGTGGCCGAACAGACTCTTTTTCCCCAGCATGCCGTAGTGCTCGTAGATATCGGTGTAATCACGCGACCAGGGATAAAGCTCCTGGGTGAAGGCGATCTCGGCGTGATTTTCCGACAGATGCGTCTGCATGTGAAGATCGGGATGTTCGCGGCAGAGCGCGCCGGCCATCTCCATCTGCTCGGGCGACGAGGTGATGGCGAAACGCGGCGTGATGGCATAGAGCTGGCGACCCTTGCCGTGCCATTCGACAATCAGCGCCTTGGTGTCGTCATAGCCGGTTTGCGGCGTATCGAGCACGCCGTCCGGCGCATTGCGGTCCATCATCACCTTGCCGGCAATGTTGAGCATATTGCGGTCATGCGACTCCGCGAAGAAGGCTTCGGCGGAAGATTTGTGCACGGAGCAATAAGCAGCAACCGTCGTCGTGCCATGGCGCAGCATCTCGTCAAGGAACAGCCGAGCGATGCGGCGGCCGTGCTGCGCGTTGCGGAACTTCGTCTCCTCCGGAAAAGTGTATTTGTTCAGCCAGTCGAGCAGCTCGGCGCCGTAGGACGCGATGACCTGCATCTGCGGAAAATGCACATGGGCGTCGATGAAGCCCGGCAGGACGAGATGCGGACGATGATCGATCGTCTCGACGCCGGCTCCCGCATGCTTCGCGACCTCGGCATAGGGACCGGCGGCAACGATCCTGCCGCTGTCGATCAGCAGCCCGCCATCCTCCTCGTAGCGCCAGGCGGAGTGGTCGTCTATCGCTTCGGGCCAACGCAGGAAAGAGAGCGTGCGGCCGCGCAGGAGTTTTGATGTCATGCTTACTTTCCGGCGCCTTCGAACCAGGCGACCAAAAGGGCCCGTTCCTGGTCGGTGATCTGGGTGACGTTGGCGGGCGGCATGGCATGCGCCCGGCCGGCTTGCAGATAGATCTCGCGCGCATGCTCGGCAATGCGCGCGTCCGTGTCGAGCATCACGCCCTTCGGCGCATGATAGATGCCCTCGTAGACGGGCTCCTCGGCATGGCACATCGAGCAGCGGCCGAGCACGGTGTCGCGCACGGCAGGGAAGTGCGCCGAGGCCATATAGATCTGCGCCGCAGAGGATGCGGCGGATGTCTTCGGCTCGCCGGTGAGCACCTTCGGCACGGTCGACAGCCAGATGATGATCATGAACAGGACGGCGGCGCCGAGCCAGGTCCAGGTCGGGTTGCCCTTCCGCGCATGCACGGTGTTGAAATAGTGCCGGATCAGCACGCCGATGATGAAGACCAGCGAGGCGATGACCCAGTTGAACTCAGTGCCGAAGGCCAGCGGATAGTGGTTCGACAGCATCAGGAACAGGACCGGCAAGGTCAGGTAGTTGTTGTGCAGCGAGCGCTGCTTGGCGATCTTGCCGTATTTCGGGTCCGGCTTGCGGCCGGCGATCAGGTCGGCGACGACGATCTTCTGGTTGGGGATGATGACCATGAAGACGTTGGCCGACATGATCGTGGCGGTGATGGCGCCGAGATGCAGGAAAGCGGCGCGTCCGGTAAAGAGGTGCGTCAACCCCCAGGCGATGAATACCAGCACGCAGTAGAGCACCAGCATCAGGCCGGTGTCGCTTTTGCCGAGCGGCGAGCGGCACAGAAGATCGTATACGATCCAGCCGACACCGATGGTGGCGAGCGACAGCAGGATGCCGACCGGCACCGAGACGTCGAGCACGTTGGGGTCGATCAGGAAGAGATCGGCGCCGGCATAATAGACCACGCACAGCATGGCGAAGCCCGACAGCCAGGTGGCGTAGGATTCCCATTTGAACCAGGTCAGGTGCTCCGGCATCTCGGCCGGCGCCACCAGATATTTCTGGATGTGATAGAAGCCGCCGCCATGCACCTGCCATTCCTCACCGAAGGCGCCGGCTGGCAGGCCGGGACGCTGGCGCAGGCCGAGGTCGAGCGCGACGAAATAGAAGGACGAGCCGATCCAGGCGATGCCGGTGATGACATGCAGCCAGCGGACCGCGAAACTCAACCAGTCCCAGAAAATCGCAAAATCCGTCATTGTGTCGCCCTTGGGACCCGTCCCTGCCGATTGCACGACTTTACGGTCTGGCGCCGAAACGAAAAGAGGCGAGGCCCGCGATGACTTTCAAAAAAAAATGGAAAATACTAGGTTCACTGCACATAGACGTTTGAGAGCCACGAAAGCCGCATGGCCTATCTCGACAACATCGCCGTCTTCGTCCGTGTCGTCGAGCTCGGCAATCTGTCGGCGGCCGGGCGCGACATGCGCATCTCTCCGGCGGTGGCCTCCAACCGCATCAAGGAGCTGGAGAAGCATCTGGGTGTGCGGCTGTTCAACCGTACGACGAGGCAGTTGATGCCGACCGAGCATGGCACGGTGTTCTACACCGGCGCCAAGCAGGTGCTGGACGCCATCACCGAAGCGGAGGCGGCGGTTGCAGCGCTTTCGGGGCAACCGCGCGGCACGATCAAGGTCACGGCGCCGCTCGGCCTCGGCCGGCGGCTGATCGCCTCCGGCATTCCGGACTTTCACGACAAATACCCCGATATCGAGGTGCGGCTCAGGCTCTCCGACCACAACGTCGACATCATGAAGGAAGGCATCGACGTCGCCTTCCGCCTCGGCATCATCGAGGATTCAAGTCTCAGGATGCGCGGCATCATGGACTGCGAGCGCGTATTGGTTGCGGCGCCCAAATATCTGGAGGCGCGCGGCGAGCCGGTCGAGCCGCAGGAGTTGATCGGCAAGAAGCACGACTGCCTGATGCTGCGCTATGCCGGCACACGCGAATATGTCTGGACGCTGCAGACGCCGAACGGCGTGCAGAAATTCGAGGTGCATGGACCTTACGACACCGACGACGGCGACGTTTTGACCGGCTGGGCGCTGTCGGGACGCGGCATCATCAACAAGCCGCGCTTCGAGGTCGAGCCGTTCATCCGCGACCAGCGGCTGAAGGTGATCCTGGCCAAGACACCGCCAACACCGGTGCAACTCGCGGCCGTCTATCCGCACAAGAAGCTGCAGGACCCGAAGGTGCGCCTACTGCTCGACTTCATGGCCGATCGCTGCCAGCGGCTGATCAAGGACATTCTCGCCGGCAAGTAGGGGCTGGCCGGCAGGAGACGGCCCACTGGCCTGGCCGATCGGGTGTCGGTAGCTAATCAAGTTGTCCGGTTTGGTAGCACGTCATTTGTCCGCTTCAGTTTGCGTCGAAGCGGTTCACGCAGCTCTGCCGATTGAGCCTCCGTCCAGGATTGGTGTGCCGTCTGAGCTGTATGTCGCAATGCGGCGGGGCCCGTGGAAGATTGCGAGTGTGCCATCGGGGTATTGCCTGACCTTAACGGTGGCTTTGACGAAGTGGTGTCGGATCGGGCTTTGCGGCAGTTGCAATCTGAGCCGCGCGAAGGCGACGGTATTGTCACGGGCAACGACACGCTCTTCCTGGATGCACAGGATCTCGGCCAGAACGGCCGGATCGGCGGCGACGAAGGCGCTGTCCTGGACTGCGGCCGACCTGGCGAAGCGGGCATTGTGAGCCGGCAGATAGGTTTGTGCGATGAAGCGGTTGGCGGCCGCGATATCGACAATGCCGGCCAGCGCCAGCTCCTTTGGCAGCCGATCCTGCAAGGTGGAGAACATCCGCTCCGAGCGGCCCCTGGCTTCGGGCGAATAAGCCGGGATATGCTCGATGCCCAGTTGCCGCAGCGCCCGTCCGACCTGGGTCAGCCGGTTCTTGTCGACCGCCTCGCCGGCCTTGAGCGTCACGAAATAATGGCTGCCGCGATCGGTGTAGAGGCTCAAGGGCAGGCCTTGGGCGGCAAAGGTCTCCAAAAGCCCCTGAAAACTCGACGCCGTGCCTTCCTCGGCAACCAGAAAGGCCGAATAGAGCGTGCTGGTGGCGTCGTCCATCGTCACGATCAGGTCCAGCTCCGGCTGGCCCGCCAGCCAGGCATGCCGGCTGCCGTCCTGGTGCAGCATCATCCCCTCGCACGGCTTCCTTTCCCGCTTGCGCCGATGCGCTCCGCGTCGCTTGGCCCGCTCGACCAACCCGGCCGCATGAAGCTGCGTCTTGATGAAGGTATAACCCCAGCTGAAGTCGTGATCGCGTATCAGGTGCTCGTGGAAATGCTTCACATTCCAACCGAGGTAACGGTTCCGGTAAAGCTCCAGCATCTCCTCGATTGCCTCCGCAGGCACCCGGCGCGTCGAAAGCTTGCCCAAACGCCGGTCCCGCAAGCCATCCTCCCCAGCCTCTTCATAGCGATCACGGTACCGGCGGAACTGGCGTTCCGACATCCCTAGCAGCTCACCCGCCTCCATCATCGAAAGATCGCCACCATTCCAACGGCTTAAAACGTCCCGAAACTTCCGCATTCTCCGGTCCTGTAGCCATGCTGCCCGTCCCATCCCCAGCCTCCATTCGCTGGCGATAAAACCGGACAACTCATCTGCTACCTAATCCGGACAACTCATGTGCTTACGACATGGCCTGGCCGATCGGGTTGCCTTGAACAAAGGCGAGCCTAGGTTGGTAGCGACATCGCTGGCAGCCAATGGGCACACAATGCATCTCGCCGTTTCGCTCAACATTGCTTCCGCTACCGGGCAGGCCGGCCTGACATTTGCGGAGATCGCCGGCTTCGCGCGGAAGGCGGAGACGGCCGGGATCGATATGGTCGTCATCTCCGATGCAACGGAGGAGAGATCGAGCAGTCCCTTCGAGGCGACCACGCTTCTGGCGGCACTCGCTACCGTGACCGAAAGGATCGGGCTGGTCGCCAGTGCCTCGACGCTCGCGCACCAGCCCTACAATCTGGCGCGCCGTTTCGCCTCGCTCGACATCATCAGCCATGGCCGCATCGGCTGGAACGCGATGTTGAGACCGAATTCGCGCGAGGCGACGAATTTCAGCCGCCCGGAAGGCATCGCCGACGAGGATTTCCATCGCCGCGCGCAAGAGGTCATCGGCATCGTGCAAGGCCTGTGGCAGGGCTGGGATGCGGACGCTTTGCTGTTCGACAAGGCCAGCGGTCGGTTCCACCATCCCGACAAAATGCATTTCCTGAACCACAAGGGCGAGTTCTTCTCCGTGCGGGGGCCGCTCAACGTCGCCCGCTCGCCACAGGACACGCCGGTGCTGGTCATGTCGAGCCTGGGTGAGGCCGATCTCGATTTCGGCACCAAAGTCGCCGATGTCGTGCTGATCGAGGCGGAGGGCGCCGAGGCAGCCTATGACGATCTCAAGCGCCGCGCGGTTGCCGCCGGGCGCAAGCCGGAAACCATGAAGGTGCTGGTGACGATTGGCATGAACGAGCTTGCGGCTGGCGAGCTTGAGGACTGGTTCGACAGCAAAAGCTGCGATGGTTTCAGTTTCGCTTTGCCGGCCGATCATTCTGCGCTCGATAACTTCACCGGCCGCATCCTGCCGGAGCTTCGCCGTCGCGGCCTGGCCCGCTCCGCCTACGATGGGGCGACGTTGCGCGACCATCTCCGGCTTGGCGCAGGAGGCGCAAAATGAGCGCGCGCCAGATGAAGCTCGGCCTGTTCCTGTGGGCGACAGGCCACCACATCGCCGCCTGGCGGCATCCGGATTCGCATGTGACGGCGGGCATCGACATCGATCATTTCATCAGGCTGGCGCGGACTGCGGAAGCGGCGAAGTTCGACATGGTCTTCTGCGAGGACGCCGCCGGCTTGCGGGAAGCCAATATCAACATCGCCAGCCAGACCTCGCGCTCGATCGGGTTCGAGCCTATCAGCCTGCTTTCAGCCCTTGCCGTGCAGACCGAGCGCATCGGCCTCGTGTCGACGGCCTCGACCAGCTACAACGAGCCCTATGGGCTGGCACGGGCCTTCGCCTCGCTCGACAATTTGAGCGGCGGCCGCGCGGGCTGGAACCTCGTCACCTCCGCCAACCCCATCGAGGCGGCGAATTTCGGCGCGACAGGTCTCAGGCCGCATGCCGACCGCTACGAACGCGCCGGCGAATTCGCCACCGTCGTCACCGGCCTGTGGCGCCGCAAGGCGGCCGGCCATGACGGCCAGAGCTTTTCGGTGCGCGACCCGCTCGACATACCGTCCTCGCCGCAGGGTGCACCGGTGATGGTGCAGGCCGGCGCTTCCGACGACGGCAAGGATCTTGCCGCGCGGACCGCCGATGTCGTGTTCTCCGCCGCGCAGACATTCGAGGAGGCGAAGACCTTCTATGACGATCTCAAGGGGCGGTTGGTCGCCTATGGCCGCCAGCCGGGCGACGTGAAGATCATGCCCGGCGTGGCGCCGATCGTCGCGGCAACGAAGGCCGAGGCCCAGGCCAAATACGATGCGCTGCAGGAGCTGATCCCCGACGATGTCGGCGTCGCGCTGCTTTCCAGCTATCTCAGCATCTCCGACCTCTGGCGCTATCCGATCGACGGGCCGTTGCCGGAGCTGCCGGAGAGCCAGGGCATGAAAAGCCGGCAGGCGCTGGTCATCGAGCAGGCACGGCGCGACGGCCTGTCGATCCGTGAGCTCGCGCGCTATTTCGCCGGCGCGCGCGGGCATTGGCGCGTCGTCGGCACGGCGGCGCAGATCGCCGATGCGCTGCAAGAGCGGTTCGAAGGCGGGGCGGCCGACGGCTTCAACGTGATGCCGTCCTGGTTTCCGGGCGAATTGGACGCCTTCGCGACAATGGTCGTGCCGGAACTCCAGCGGCGCGGCCTGTTCCGCAAGGACTATGAGGGCCGCACGCTGCGTGAACATCTCGGCCTCAGGTGGCCGATGTGAGGCGATTCAGTCCATCAGGCGAGCCGTCCCGGATACCCGGATCGAGCTGCGGGGCGTCGGTGGAATGTCGGCGTGGAGCCGCGAGCGCATGCCCATGTCCTCGCCCTGGACGATGTCGATCGCACCGCCATGCGGCCAGCCAAGTTCGCTCAGATAGCCGGCAAAGGCGGCGGTCGCAGCGCCCGTCGCCGGATCCTCATAGACGCCGCCGGAGGCGAACGGGTTGCGCGTGTGGAAGAGCCGCGGCGTCTCGGCATGGGCAAGCAGGATCGTCACCAGCCCTTCGCGCCGCATCAAGGCCTGGCCCTGTTTCAGGTCATAGGCCATGGCGGCCAGCGCCTCGCGCGACTTCAGCGCCAGCATGAGGTGGTCGGCGCCGCCATGGATGAGGGCCGGCGGAATGGCCGGGTCGAGATCGCCCGGCTGATAGCCGAACAGAGCCAGCGATTCGCCGGCCAATTCCGACGAGGCCGGCCGGCTGCGCGTCGGCGGCGATTGCAGCGCAGCGGCAAAGTTGGCGCCGTCGCGAAAACCTTCGACGGTGATGTTGGCATGGTTGAGGGTCAGTTTGAAAATGCCGTCGCCGAACTTCCTGACCAGCGCCGCACCCAGCGCGATGGTGGCGTGACCGCAGAAGGGCACTTCCGATTCCGGCGAGAAATAGCGCACGCGCCAGCCATCGCCATGGGGCCAGGCGAAGACAGTTTCGGAAAAGCCGACTTCCGCAGCGACGCGCTGCATGTCGGCCGCGTCGGGCATGACAGCTCCAATCACCACGCCGGCCGGATTGCCGCCGGTGTTGCCGTCCGAAAATGCCGCTATGCGCAAAACGTCCATGTCGTTCGCCCCGCCTTCACCACTCGTGTTCGTCAGGCGTGCAGAAAACACGGTTCAAAGTCTTTTGGGAAACGAAGAAAGCGACGAGCAGCTGTGAGCTGCAGTCATATCTGCGCTTAGAGCGGTTCAGCGTTTGAGAGAATCGCCAAACCGCTCTAACTCTTTGTTTTTACGCAATTCCGGACGGAAAACCGCTGAAATTGCTCTAGCGGCTGGCCAAGGACCACCTCAACCGGCCATCGCCTTTTCGGACGCGGTCGATGCCTTGGCGGAGTGCGACGCCAGCGCCGTCATGATCTCGGCCGCGGCGAGCGCGGCGATCACCGGCGGGCGCTTGTCTTTCACTGCGCTGCCACCGATCGGCGAGACAAGACGTTCGAACTGCGCTTCGCCGCCCTCGGCCGATTTCAGGTACCAGTTCTTGAAGGTCGCCTTCTTGGTCTTCGAACCTATCATGCCGACATAGGCGGTGTCGTCGCGCTTCAGTGCCTCGGCGACGATCAGGAAATCGAGCGCATGGTCGTGGGTGAGTATGGCGAAGGCCGACCTCGCCGGCGCCTCGCGCACGACGCTTTCGGGTATCGGCGTCAGCCGCGTCTCGACCGTTTCCGGCATGCCCTCCAGCGCATCCGCCCGCGTCTCGACGACGACGGCATGGACGGGCAGAAGCGCGAGCGACGCGGCCAGCGCCTGGCCGACATGGCCGCCGCCGAACACATAGACATGCGGCAGAAGCGCCTCCTCGGCCTCGGCCTTGCTGATGAGCCGTTGTTCGAGCGCTGCATCGACTGGCCGGATCAGCACCTCGACCCGCCCGCCGCAGCATTGGCCGATCTCAGGACCTAACGGCACATCGAGTGTGGCGCAGACTTCGTCGACGTGGATGCGGGCTTCCCTCCCCCTCGAGGGGAGGGTGGCGGCGGAGCCGCCGGGTGGGGTCGCCCGGGCGGCGCTCGGCGCTCTTGTGGTGCCTCCTGAGAGGACCCCCTCTGGCCGCTTTGCGGCCATCTCCCCCTCAAGGGGGGAGAGAAGCTGCCGCGCCTTGTCGATCGCCATGAACTCGAGCTGGCCGCCGCCGATGGTGCCGAAAATCGCCGATGCCGAGACGAGCATGAAGGCGCCGGCCTCGCGCGGCGTCGAGCCTTTCGTCGCCGCGACCTCGACCAGCGCGACCCGGCCGGGTTGGCGGAGAAAGTCCTTCAGGCTTTGCACCTTCGAGTTCATCGTCTGCATTTCGCGTGCTTGGCGCATGATCCTTTCCGAAATCGATGCCGATTTCGGGTAATGCGCCAGGAAATATAGCGTTTTGTGCCCCGAATTGCACGTTTGGGCCCGTTCAGGCCTGCTTTGCGGCTTCCCGCTTCAGCCTTTCGATGGCCATCAGCACCCGTTCCGGCGTTGCCGGGGCGTCGAGGCGCGGACAGATTTTGTGGTCCGCGACACTCGCCACGGCATCGGAAAGCGCGTGCAGCACCGACATGCCGAGCGGGAACGGCGGCTCTCCGACCGCCTTGGAGCGATGCACGGTAGGCTCGTTCGCCTGGGACCAGTCGGCGAGCGTCACATTGAAGATCTTCGGCCGGTCGGAGGCGAGCGGAATCTTGTAGGTCGACGGCGCATGCGTGCGCAGCCGGCCCTTGTCATCCCACCAGAGTTCCTCGGTGGTGAGCCAGCCCATGCCTTGGATGAAGCCGCCCTCGATCTGGCCGAGATCGATGGCGCGGTTCAGCGAGCGGCCAGTCTCGTGCACTATGTCGGTGCGCTCGACCACATATTCGCCGGTCAGCATGTCGACCGACACCTCAGAGCAAGAGGCGCCATAGGCGAAGTAGTAGAAGGGTCGGCCTTCGCCTTTGTCGCGGTTCCAGTGAATCTTCGGCGTCTTGTAGAAGCCCGCCGCCGAAAGCTGGATACGGGCCATGTAGGCCTGCTTGACGAGATCCGCGAAGGGGATCTCCTGATTTCCGATGCGCACCCGGTTGGGCAGGAACAGCACCTGGTCGCGCGGCACCTGGTATTTCTCGCAAGCGAAATTGATCAGCCGGTCCTTGATCTGGCGGGCGCCGTTCTGCGCCGCCATGCCGTTGAGGTCGGAGCCGGACGATGCCGCGGTCGCCGAGGTGTTCGGCACCTTGCCGGTCGTAGTGGCGGTGATCTTCACCTGGTCGAGATCGATCTGGAACTCCTCGGCCACCACTTGCGCCACCTTAAGGTAGAGGCCCTGCCCCATCTCGGTGCCGCCATGGTTCAGATGCACCGAGCCGTCGGTATAGACATGCACCAGCGCGCCAGCCTGGTTGTAATGGGTGGCGGTGAACGAGATGCCGAACTTGACCGGCGTCAGCGCCAAGCCGCGCTTGACGAAGCGGCTGTTGTTGTTGAAGGCGCTGATCTCGCGCCGGCGCCGCTCGTAGTTCGAGCTCGCCTCCAACTCGGCGACGATGCGTTGGATGATGTTGTCCTCGACCGTCTGGTGGTAGGGCGTGACGTTGCGGCCCTCTTCCTGGTCGCCACCGTAGAAATTTTTCTTGCGGATCTCGAGCGGATCCTTGCCAACGGCGAATGCGACCTCGTCGATGACGCGCTCGGCGCCGACCATGCCTTGCGGTCCGCCGAAACCGCGGAAGGCGGTGTTCGACACGGTGTTGGTGTAGAGAGGCGCCGATTGCGCGTGCACGGTCGGCCAAAAATAGGTGTTGTCGCAGTGGAACAGCGCGCGATCGGTGACTGGACCTGACAGGTCCGAGGAAAAACCGCAGCGCGCCGCGAACAAGAAGTCGACGCCGAGGATATTGCCGTCGTCATCGAAACCGACCTCGTAGTCGATAAGGAAGTCGTGGCGCTTGCCGGTGGCGGTCATGTCGTCGTCGCGGTCGGGCCGAATCTTGACGGCGCGGTGGTGCCGCTTGGCGGCAATCGCCGCGAGCGCGGCGAACTGGTTGCCCTGCGTTTCCTTGCCGCCGAAACCGCCGCCCATGCGGCGGATTTCCACCGTGACGGAATGGCTGGGCACGCCGAGCGCATGGCTCACCATATGTTGGACTTCGCTCGGATGCTGGGTCGAGGAATAGATGGCGACATCCTCGTCCTCGCCGGGAATGGCCATGGCAATATGGCCTTCCAGGTAAAAATGCTCCTGGCCGCCGACCCGCATCTTTCCCTTGAGCCTGCGGGGTGCCGCCTTGATCGCTGCTGCCGCATCGCCGCGCCTTAGTGTCAGCGGCGGGGTGACGAGCTTATCCTTCCTCGGGTCGAGTTCGCCGATGTCGGTGACAAAAGGCAATTGCTCGTATTCGACCTTGGCCAGCCTGGTGGCGCGCCGCGCCTCCTCGCGGGTCTGGGCGATGACGCAGAAGATCGGTTGCCCATAGAACTCAACCTTGCCGTCCGCCAGCACCGGCTCGTCGTGTCGGCCGGTCGGCGAAATGTCGTTCTCACCGGGAATATCCTTTGCCGTCAGCACGTCCACGACGCCCGGCGCAGCGCGCACTGCCGACAGGTCCATCTTGGTGATGGTGGCATGCGTTGCCGTGGACAGGCCGAGGCAGCCATGCAGCGTGCCCGCCGGTTCCGGCATGTCGTCGATATAAACCGCCGTGCCGCTGACATGCTTGTGCGCGGAATCGTGGCGCTGGTCGCTGGCAACGCCGCCGTTGATCTTCTGTGCCTTGAAGTTAGGGACGTGCTTGGTCATCAGGCGGCCTCGTACCGTGAGACCTGGAACGGCGCCCTGGTTCCGGTGGTCTCGACAAAGAAGCGCAGGAGAAGGTTCTTCGCCGCCAGCGCCCGATATTCGGCGGTCGCGCGCATGTCGGTGATCGGCGCGAAGTCGCCGGCATATTCGGCCATCGCGGCCTCCACCGTCGCCTCGCTCCAGGCTTTTCCGATCAACGCCTTTTCGACCGTAACCGCGCGCTTCGGCGTCGGCGCCATGCCGCCATAGGCGATGCGGATATCCGCCACCGTGCCGTCCTTGGCGAGCGTCAGATAGAAAGCGCCGAGGGTTGCGGTGATATCCTCGTCGCGGCGCTTGGTGACCTTGTAGACGGCAAACTTCGTGCCTTTTGCCGGCACGGGTACATGGACCGCCTCGACAAATTCGCCGGCCTGACGATCCTGCTTGCCATAGGCGAGGAAAAAGGTTTCGAGCGGGATCGTGCGGCGCGCTTCACCCTTGCGCAGCGTCAATTGCGCGCCGAGCGCGATCAGCGGCGGCGGCGTGTCGCCGATCGGCGAGCCGTTGGCGATGTTGCCGCCAATGGTGCCCATGTTGCGCACCTGCTCGCCGCCGATGCGGTCGACCAGCGGCCCCAATGCCGGGATGCGCTTCGACAGCGTCTCGAAGGCCTCGGTGTAGGTCACGCCGGCGCCGATGGTGACGACCCCATCGGCCTCCGAGATCGTGCGCAGGCCGTCGAGACCGCCGATGAAGATCGCCGGCGAGATGTCGCGCATATGCTTGGTGACCCACAGGCCGACATCGGTCGAACCGGCAACGATCGTGGCGCCCGGCTCCTTCTCGAGCTCGGCGGCGAAATCGTCGACGCCGGCCGGCACGATCAGCCTGTTCTTGCCCGAACCGACCTCGACCCTGGCGCCGTCGCGCATCGCTTCCAGCCGCGCGAAAATATCCTCGCGCTCCAGCGCCAACGGGTCCTTGACCGCCTTGCCGTAGCTCGAAATGGCGCGGGCGGCGCGCATGATCGCCTCGTAGCCGGTGCAGCGGCAGAGATTGCCCTGCAGCGCCTTTTCGATCGCCGCATCGGACGGGTTGGGCGTCTTCATCCAGAGCGCATAGAGCGACATGACGAAGCCCGGCGTGCAGAAGCCGCATTGCGAGCCGTGGAAATCGACCATCGCCTGCTGAACCGGATGCAGCTTCTCGCCGTCGCCGCGCAGATGCTCGATGCTGACCACGTGGGTGCCGTCGAGCGACCCCATGAAGCGGATGCAGGCATTGACGCTTTCATAGACGAGACCTTCGGCGGAAAGCTTGCCGACCAGCACCGTGCAGGCGCCGCAGTCGCCCTCGGCGCAGCCTTCCTTGGTGCCGCGCAGCGACCGGTTGAGCCGCAGCCAGTCGAGCAGCGTCATGTCGGGCGCAATGTCGGCGAGCGCGACGTCGGCACCGTTGAGGATGAAACGTATCTCGTTGCGGGTCTTGATCTCTGCCATGGCTCAACTCCCGCGATAGGTCGAGTAGCCGTAAGGCGAAATCAAGAGCGGTACATGATAATGTCGTTCTTCCGCCATGCCGAAGCGGATCGGCACGGTCTCGAGGAAAGCAGGCTGCGGCAGGCTGACACCCTGCCCACGCAGATAGTCGCCGGCGGCGAAGACCAGCTCATATTCGCCGGTGCGGAAATCGGCGCCGGCAAGCAGCGGCGCATCGCAGCGGCCGTCATCATTGGTGGTGACGGTCTTCAGATGTGTGCGGCCCTGCCGCTCGATGCGGAAAAGCTCGATCGAGAGGCCCTTTGCCGGCCTGCCGGTCGCGGTGTCGAGCACGTGGGTCGTCAGACGCCCGCCATCGGCTTTCGACGTTTCTGCCACTGGCCGCCTCCCATTTCCAGTACGACCGATTGGCCGGTACAGTCGAACGTTTTCAGGTCAATTGTGCGCCAATTAAAGGCGATGCATAAGTCCCGGTCGAGCGGAGTGCGGCAAAAAGCACTTTCAAAAATTTTCGGGGGAATGCCGAAGCACTCCTTTCGATATCTTCATCTCAACCATCGGGCAGGAGCGACCATGCGTTACGAACGGGACATGCGCGGTTACGGGGCCAATCCACCGGACCCGAAATGGCCCGGCGGCGCCTATGTCGCGGTGCAATTCGTCGTCAACTACGAGGAAGGCGGCGAGAATTGCGTGCTGCACGGCGACAAGGCCTCGGAAGCCTTCCTGTCCGAGATCGTCGGCGCCGCTCCCTGGGTCGGCCAGCGCCACTGGAACATGGAATCGATCTACGAATACGGGGCCCGGGCCGGCTTCTGGCGGCTCTACCGGCTGTTTGCCGAAGCCGAGGTGCCGGTAACCTGCTACGGCGTCGCCACCGCGCTCGCCCGCTCGCCCGACCAGGTCGTGGCGATGCAGGAGGCGGGCTGGGAGATTGCCTCGCATGGGCTGAAGTGGATCGACTACCGCGACCACAACGCGGAGGAGGAGCGGCGCGACCTCGAAGAGACGATCAGGTTGCATTACGAAGTGACCGGCGCGCGCCCGACCGGCTGGTACACCGGCCGCACCTCGGTCAACACGGTACGGCTCGTCGCCGAGGAAGGCGGCTTCGACTATGTCTCCGACACCTATGACGACGAACTGCCTTACTGGTTCGATCGCGACGGGCTGGAGAAGCCACAGCTCGTCATCCCCTACACGCTCGACGCCAACGACATGCGTTTCGCGACGCCTCAAGGGTTCAACTCGGGCGACCAGTTCTTCGCCTATCTGAAGGACAGCTTCGACACGCTCTATGCCGAGGGCAAGGCGGGGCGGCCGCGCATGATGAATATCGGCCTGCATTGCCGGCTGGTCGGCCGTCCGGGCCGCGTGGCGGCGCTAAAGCGCTTTGTCGACTACGTGAAATCGCACGACAAGGTGTGGCTGACACGGCGCATCGATATCGCAAAACACTGGCGCGAGACGCATCCCTACAAGGCGCCGGCTTTGCGCCCCTCGCGGATGGAGTTCGAGGAATTCGTCCACGCCTTCGGCGGCGTCTTCGAGCACTCGCCCTGGATAGCCGAGCGCGCCTACGAGCTGGAGCTTGGGCCCGCGCATGACAGCGCCGGCGGCCTGCACAACGCGCTCTGCCGCGTCTTCCGCGCGGCGACCGAGGCCGAACGGCTCTCCGTGCTCAACGCCCACCCCGACCTCGCCGGCAAGCTGGCGGCGGCCAGGCGGCTGACCCCGGAATCGGCCAAGGAACAGGCCTCCGCCGGGCTCGACGCGCTAACCGACAAGGAGCGCGAGCTGTTCTCGAAGCTCAACGCCGCCTACGTCACAACCTTCGGCTTCCCCTTCATCATCGCGGTCAAGGGCAAGACCAAGGACGAGATCCTGGCGGAGTTCGAGGCGCGCATCGGCAACAGCCGCAGCCATGAGTTCGACACCGCCTGCAAACAAGTCGAGCGCATCGCGCTGCTTCGGCTGAGAGACATGCTCCCGTTATAGGCCTCAAGACATGGATATGATGAAAATGGCCGAGCGAACCTATTACGCGCCGCAAGGCGGCCATCCGGGCCAGCACGAGCTGTTGACCGGCCGCGCGGTCTTCACCGAAGCCTATGCGGTCATTCCCAAGGGTGTGATGCAGGACATCGTCACCAGCCCGCTGCCGTTCTGGGACAAGACGAGGGCATGGATCATCGCAAGGCCGCTCTCTGGCTTCGCCGAGACGTTTTCGCAATACATCGTCGAGGTCCTGCCCGGTGGCGGCAGCGACCGGCCGGAACTCGACGCCGAGGCCGAGGGCGTGCTGTTCGTCGTCGAGGGCGAGCTCACCGTCTCGCTGGCCGGCAAGAGGCATGTGCTTGTCCCCGGCGGTTTCGGCTTCCTGCCGCCGGCGAGCGCCTGGACGGTGCGCAACGAGAGCGGCGATGCCGTCCGCTTCCACTGGATCCGCAAGGCCTATGAGGCGGTCGACGGCCTCGACGCGCCGCAAGCGTTCTTCACCAACGAGCAGCAGATCGAGCCGAGCCCGATGCCCGGCACCGCGGGACGCTGGGCGACGACGCGCTTCGTCGATCCGGCCGACATGCGCCACGACATGCATGTCACTATCGTCACGCTCAAACCCGGCGCGGTCATCCCCTTTGCCGAGACGCATGTCATGGAGCACGGGCTCTACGTGCTCGAAGGCAAGGCCGTCTACCGCCTCAATCAGGACTGGGTCGAGGTCGAGGCCGGTGACTTCATGTGGCTGCGCGCCTTCTGCCCGCAGGCCTGCTATGCCGGCGGTCCCGGCAACTTCCGCTACCTGCTCTACAAGGACGTCAATCGCCACGCCAAGCTCGGCGGCGCCCTCGGGACCCGCACGCGGTGACCCGCATCGTCGCCCAGCCGCTGACGCGCGAAAACTTCGCCCCCTTCGGCGATGTCATCGATATGGGCGGCGACAACCGCTACCCGATCAATGACGGCAAGGCGATGCGCTACCACGACCTCGCCACGGCGGAAGCCGCCGGGCCGAATGCGCGCGTGCTGATCTCGATGGTGCGCAGTACACCCTACGAGATGCCGCTGAGGCTGACCATGGTGGAGCGCCATCCGCTCGGCAGCCAGGCTTTCATCCCGCTGTCGCGGCGCCCGTTCCTGGTCGTCGTCTGCCATGACACCGAGGACGGCCCCGGCGAGCCGCATGCCTTCATGACCGCGCCTGGTCAAGGCATCAACTATCGCCGCAACCTCTGGCACGGCGTGCTGACGCCGATCGGCGAGGAACAGGATTTTCTCATCGTCGACCGCGGCGGCGACGGCTCCAACCTCGAAGAGTGCCATTTCTCGCACCCTTACGAGATCCATCTTCCCTGAACACTGCCGATTTTTCCGATGACAGAGATTTCGCTGATCGACCGCCTGCTCGACGTGATCGAGCAAGACATCGTGCCGAAGACCGCCGAGGGCGTTGCCCACGGCAACAAGCTGTTCGGCGCCGCGATCCTGAGGAAGGACGACCGCACGCTGGTTCTCGCCGAGACAAACAACGAGATCGAGAATCCGCTCTGGCACGGCGAGGTGCATTGCCTGAAGCGCTTCTACGAGATGCCCAAGGCCGAGCGTGTCGACACCAAGGATGCGCTGTTCCTGGCCACGCACGAGCCATGCTCGCTCTGCCTGTCGGCGATCACCTGGACCGGCTTCGACAATTTCTACTACCTCTTCAGCCATGAGGACTCGCGCGACAGCTTCGCCATCCCGCATGACCTCAGGATCCTGAAGGAGGTCTTCACCCTCGACCCCGGCGGCTACAATGCCGAGAACGCCTATTGGAAGAGCTTTTCCATCCGAAAGCTGGTGCGCGCCTTGCCCGAAGCCGAGCGCAAGCGGTTGGAGGCAAGAATCGGCAGGATTTCGGCGCGCTACGATGAGCTATCCGGCGCCTATCAGGCGAACAAGGGCGACAACGACATCCCGTTGAACTGAGCTGGACTTCCCCGTCTTGTGTTGCCACCTTTATGGTGGCATACTTAGGCTATGGAGAAGCGCAGACCCACTTACGATCTTGATGCGATCAAGACGACATTCGGGTCTGTACATTGGCCATCACAACGTCAGCCCTGCGAGATGCGGTTGGTCTCGGTTTTGACCGCGCCGGCATTGTCGAGGTGATCGGCGGCATGACGCGGAAGATGTTCGTGAAATCGATGACGACGGATCACCGGGTCTGGCAGGATGTCTATCATGTGCCGGCGCGCGACCTGCTTCTCTACGTGAAATTCCAGGCCGATGTCGTGACCGAATTCACGGTCATGGCATTCAAGGAGAAATGACATGGCGAGAGAAACCAGTAAAACCATGATCTCTCCGGAAACCGGGGAGACGCTGACGCGCGGCGTGCGTCCCTTCACCGTGACCTACAAGGGCGAGAGTTTGGTTGTCGACCTGCCGGGATACTATCCGGCTTCGAAAGGGGAAGGTGTGCATGTCGGGGACGATATGGCCGCCGTCGATGCTGCTCTTCGCGTTCTCAAGGAACGGATTGATGGGGTGCCTGCGCCTGAAACCATCCGTCGCATGCGCACGAAGCTCAAGCTGTCGCAGCGCGAGGCAGGATCCTTGTTCAAAGTCGGCGAGAATGCCTTCGACAAGTACGAGCGAGGTTTGATCGAGCCAAGTGGCCCGACGATTCAACTCATGACGCTGCTGGAAAAGCACCCCGAATTGCTGGACGAATTGCGCTAACGGCCCAGGTCGCATTTTTTGATGCTCCAGTCGCGAATGGCGATTGAAAGTCGCCACGCTCCGGAGCGTTATGCCCGCCATGAAAACCGTCACCGATTTCCCCCGCAAGGTCGTCGAATTTCCCGATATGGGCATCGTCATGTCCGACGGCTGCCGGCTGTCGGCGCGCATCTGGATGCCTGAGGACGCGGCCGACAATCCGGTGCCGGCGATCCTCGAGCACCTGCCTTACCGCAAGCGTGACGGCACGATCTTCCGCGATCAGCTGACCCATCCCTATTTCGCCGGCCACGGCTATGCCTCGATCCGCGTCGACATGCGCGGAAATGGCGATTCCGAAGGGCTGATGGACGACGAATATTCCGAGCAGGAATTGCAGGACGCCTGCGACGTCATCGCCTGGGCGGCCGCGCAGCCCTGGTGCAACGGCAATGTCGGCATGATGGGCATCTCCTGGGGCGGCTTCAACTGCCTGCAGGTGGCGGCCAAGCAGCCACCGGCGCTGAAGGCGGTGATCAGCCTGTGTTCGACCGTCGACCGCTATGCCGACGACATCCATTACAAGGGCGGCTGCTTGCTGCTCGAAAATTTTGGCTGGGCCTCGACGATGCTCTCCTACTCGTCGCGGCCGCCGGATCCGGAAATTGCCGGCGGCAACCGCTGGCGCGACCTTTGGCTCAGCCGGCTGGAGAACCAGCCCTTCCTTCTGCCGCTCTGGCTCAGCCACCAGCATCGCGACGGCTACTGGAAACGCGGCTCGATCTGCGAGGATTTTTCGGCCGTTCAGGCGGCGGTGCTGTCGATCGGCGGCTGGCATGACGGGTACCGCAACACGATCTCCAACCTCGTCACCAACATCCAGTCGCCGGTCAAAGGCATCGTCGGTCCCTGGATCCACAAATACCCGCATTATGCGGGACCCAATCCGGCCATCGGCTTCCTGCAGGAGGCACTGCGCTGGTGGGATCGCTGGCTGAAGGGTGCGCCGACCGGCGTCGAGGCCGATCCGGATTACCGCGCCTATGTGATGGACAGCGTGCGGCCGGCCCGCTGGCACCCGGAGCGGCCGGGCCGCTGGATTGCGGAACAGGAATGGCCGTCGTCCAACATCAAGGTGCAGGCGATCGAGCTCATTGCCGACGGCGCCAAGCCGGCAATCGTCGCCTCGCCGCAAAACTGCGGACTGGCCGGAGGCGAGTATTTTCCTTTCACCTTCGGCCCGGAGTTGCCGGGCGACCAGCGCCCCGACGACGCGCTTTCGGTGTGCTTCGACCGAGCCGAACTAGGGGAGGCGATCGACATCGTCGGCGCGCCGGAGCTTGACATCACGGTTGCCGCGGACCGCCGCCAGGCCAACATCGCGGTGCGGCTTTGCGACGTACATCCCGACGGCGCCTCGGAACTGATTTCCTACGGCGTGCTCAACCTCACGCATCGCAAGTCGCATGAGTTCCCGGAAGCGCTGGCGCCGGGCGAGACGGTTTCGGCGCGCGTCGTGCTCGACCAGTGCGCCTACCGGGTGCCGGCGGGCCACAAACTGCGCATTGCGGTCTCAAATGCCTACTGGCCGATGATCTGGCCGTCGCCTGAGCCGGTGAGGCTCGAATTGATGGCGGCGACGCTCAAGCTGCCGTTGCGCCCGCTGGCCAAAGGCGACGAGGTTTCCTTCGCCGAACCGGAGGGCGCGACACCTTGGGCGACCGAGACGATCAGGCCAGCCAACTCAGAACGGCATGTCGATCGCAACGAGAAGACCGGCGTCGTCACGCTTTCAATAACCGACGATTTCGGCGAGGTGCGGGACCTTGCCCATGGGCTCGTCCATGGCAGTATCGTCAGGGAGACTTGGGCGATCCATTCCGACGATCCGCTTTCGGCCACCGGCAGAACCCATTGGACGCAGACCTTCTCGCGAAATGAGTGGTCGGTGCGCACGGAAACTTTTGCCGACCTGCGCTGCGACGCGCAGAATTTCATCCTGAGCGCCAGAATCGAGGCCTATGAGGGCGACAAACTGGTGTTCGAGCGCGATTTCAAACAGGCGATTCCCCGCGCTCTCGTCTGAGCGCTGGCAAGATTGGTCCAATTGCGACGCGCCATTTACGCCACGGCATGTCGCATTCGGTCTTGCCTGCTGCTTTCCCTTGCGGTCATTATCTCCTCCAACAAGTAGAAACGACCATAAGGTCGGACCATCAGAGTGAGGAACCCATAATGACAAACGAACTCGACTATCTCAGCCGTCGCGTCGCCGCCGGCAAGCTCAGCCGTCGCGACTTCCTTGGCCGTGCCGCCGCGCTCGGCGTCACGGCGCCGTTCGCCAACGCGCTGCTTTCCAGCGCTGCCCGCGCCGCCGGTCCGGTCAAGGGCGGCACGCTGAAGGCCGGCCTGGTCGGCGGTGAATCCACCAACAGCCTCGATCCGGCGCTGATGATGACGCAGGTGCCCTTCGCCTTCGGCAAGTGCTGGGGCGAAATGATCGTCGAGCTTTCCCCCGACGGCAAGCTCGAGAACCGCATCGCCGAGGAGATCGGCTCGTCGGACGACGCGAAGGTCTGGACGCTGAAGATCCGCGACGGCGTCGAATTCCACAACGGCAAGACCGTGACTGCCGAGGACGTCGCCGCGACGCTCGAACGTCATTCGGACGAGAAGTCGAAGTCGGGCGCGCTGGGCTACATGAAAGGCATCGAGACCATCAAGGCCAGCGGCAAGGAAGTGGTGCTGACGCTCAAGGAGCCGAATGCCGACCTTCCGTATCTGCTCAGCGACTATCACCTGATCGTCCAGCCGAACGGCGGCAAGGACAAGCCCGATGCCGGCATCGGCGCCGGTCCCTATAAGGTGAAGGTCAACGAGCCCGGCGTGCGCCATGTCGGCGAGCGGTTCGCCAATTACTGGCAGGGCGACAAGATGGGCCATGCCGACCAGGTCGAAGTCGTCGTCATCAACGACGCAACGGCGCGCACGGCGGCCTTGCAGGGCGGCCAGGTCAACATGATCAACCGCGTCGAGCCGAAGATCGTCGACCTGATCAAGCGCGTGCCGGGCGTCACCATCCGCAACCACTCCGGTCCCGGCCACTACGTGTTCATCATGCATTGCGACACGGCGCCGTTCGACAACAACGACCTCAGGATGGCGCTGAAGCTGGCGATCGACCGCGAGGAGATGCTGAACAAGGTGCTGCGCGGCTACGGCTCGCTCGGCAACGACTTCCCGATCAATGCATCCTATCCGCTATTCACCGAGATCGAGCAGCGCAAATACGATCCGGACAAGGCCAAGTTCCACTACAAGAAGTCGGGCCATGACGGCTCCATCCTGCTCCGGACTTCGGATGTCGCCTTCCCCGGCGCCGTCGACGCTGCACAGCTTTACCAGCAGAGTGCGGCCAAGGCCGGCATCAAGCTCGAGATCAAGCGCGAGCCGGGCGACGGCTACTGGAACGAGGTCTGGAATAAGCAGCCCTTCTGCGCCTCCTACTGGGGCGGCCGCTCGACCCAGGACCAGATGTACTCGACCGCCTATCTGTCGTCGGCCGACTGGAACGACACGCGCTTCAAGCGTCCGGACTTCGACAAGATGGTGCTTGCCGCTCGCGCCGAACTCGACGAGGCCAAGCGCAAGCAGATGTACCATGACATGGCCGTCATGGTGCGTGACGAGGGCGGCCTGATCCTGCCGATGTTCAATCAGTTCATCGACGCAACAGGTCCGAAGGTGGCAGGCTGGGTGGAGGATCCGCATCAGGAGCTTAGCAACGGCTACGCCCTGGCGAAGTGCTGGCTGGAAGCCTAAGGTCCGGCCTTGCGGAGATGTCCTCACCCATCGTGAAACTGGTGGCCCAGCGCATTGCGCTGGGCATCCTCCTTCTGCTGGCCGTTTCGGTCCTGATCTTTGCCGGTACGCAGATCCTGCCCGGCGATGTCGCGCAAGCCATTCTCGGACAGTCGGCGACGCCGGAGTCGCTGGCCAACCTGCGCGAGCAGCTCGGGCTCAACCAGCCCGCCTATATCCGCTACTTCCACTGGCTGGGCGGGGTGCTGACCGGCGACCTCGGCACGGCCATGTCGAGCGGGCAGGACATCGCAACATCGATCAAGGAACGGCTGTGGAACACGCTGTTCCTGGCCTTCTGGGCGGCGATCGTCGCCATTCCGCTGGCGATCACGCTGGGCCTTATCGCGGTTCGCTACCGCAATGGCTGGGTCGACAAGCTGATCTCCGGCGTGGCGCTCGCCTCGACCTCGTTCCCGGAATTCTTCATCGGCTATCTGCTGGTCTTCTATTTCGCGGTCCAGCACCAGTGGTTCCCCGCGATTTCCACCGTCTATGACGGAATGTCTCTCGGCGAGCGCCTACAGGCGATCGCGCTCCCGGCGGCGGCGCTGACGCTTGTGGTGCTCGCCCACATGATGCGCATGACGCGCGCGGCGATCCTCAACGTCATGCAGTCGGCCTATGTCGAGACGGCGGAGCTCAAGGGGCTCTCGGCCTTCGCCGTCATCCGCAAGCATGCGTTCCCGAATGCAATCGCGCCGATCATCAACGTCGTCATGCTGAACCTCGCCTATCTGGTGGTCGGCGTCGTCGTGGTCGAGGTGATTTTCGTCTATCCGGGCATGGGGCAGTATCTCGTCGACCACGTCACCAAACGCGACGTTCCCGTCGTGCAGGCGGTCGGCCTGATATTCGCCGCCGTCTACATCAGCCTCAACATCATCGCGGACATCGCGGCGATCGTCGCCAATCCGCGGCTCAGGCATCCGAAGTAGAGGGCGGCGGACATGCTCGACATCAGACGCATTCCCCTGCCCTCGCTGATCGGCCTGGTGCTGACGGGGCTGTTCGTGCTGGCGGCAATCTTCGCGCCGCTGATCGCGCCGCACGGCAATGGCGAGATCGTCGGCGATGTCTGGGAGCCGATGTCGTCGGCGCATTGGCTGGGCACCGACAATCTCGGCCGGGATCTCTTGTCCCGCATGATCTATGGCGCACGCATTACGCTGTTCATCGCGGTGCTGGCGACGGCGCTCTCGTTTTCGCTCGGCGCCATCCTCGGCTTCTCGGCGGCGGTGTTCGGCGGCTGGTACGACACCGTCCTGTCGCGTCTCGTCGACCTCTTGATGTCGATCCCGACCCTGATCATGGGCCTCGTCGTGCTGTCGGTGTTGCCGTCCAACCTGGTGACGCTGATCCTGGTCATGGGCATCCTCGACTCGACCCGCGTCTATCGCCTGTCGCGCGCGGTGGCGGTCGACATCAACGTCATGGACTATGTCGAAGCCGCCAAGCTGCGCGGCGAAGGCAGCGGCTGGATCATCTTCCGCGAGATCCTGCCCAATGCGCTGTCGCCGCTGGTCTCGGAACTCGGCCTGCGCTTCATCTATGCCGTGCTTTTCCTGTCGACGCTCTCCTTCCTCGGCCTCGGCGTGCAGCCGCCGGACGCAGACTGGGGCGGCATGGTTAAGGAAAACAAAGACGGCATCGTCTTCGGCATTCCGGCGGCGCTCATCCCGGCGGCAGCGATCGCGGCGCTGGCGATCTCCGTCAACCTCGTCGCCGACTGGGTGCTCAACCGCACGACCAGCCTGAAGGGAGGGCGCGGGTAATGGCTGACAGCAAAGCGAATTCCGGCAAGCTCCTCGACATCCGCAATCTGCGCATCGAGGCGACCGTCTATCCGCCCGGCGAGGCGCCGAAGACGATCACCCTTGTCCACGACGTCTCGCTGACGCTGGAGAAGGGCAAGGTGCTCGGCCTGATCGGCGAGTCCGGGGCCGGCAAGTCGACCATCGGCCTGTCGTCCATGGGCTACGGCCGTGGCGGCGTACGCATCACCGGCGGCGAGGTCATCCTCAACGGCCGCGATATCCTGAAGGGCGGCAAGGACGGCTTGCGCAAGCTTCGCGGCCGCGAAGTGTGCTATGTCGCGCAGTCGGCGGCGGCGGCCTTCAATCCGGCCCACCGGCTGATGGATCAGGTGGTGGAGGCCGCGCTCCTGCACGGCACGGCGACCCGTGCGGAGGCCGAGAAACGCGCCGTCGCGCTGTTCAAGAAGCTCAGCCTGCCCAATCCCGAAACCATTGGCGAGCGCTTCCCGCATCAGGTCTCCGGCGGCCAGTTGCAGCGCGTGATGACGGCGATGGCGCTCTGCTCGGAACCCGATCTGATCGTCTTCGACGAGCCGACCACGGCGCTCGACGTGACGACGCAGATCGACGTGCTGGCGGCGATCAAGGACGCCATCCGCGACACCCATGTCGCGGCTCTATACATCACCCACGACCTCGCCGTCGTCGCGCAGGTGTCGGACGAGATCATGGTGCTGCGCCATGGCCGGCTGGTCGAGTGGGGCGGCACGCGACAGATCATCAAGGAGCCGCGCCAGGAATACACCAACGCACTCGTCTCCGTGCATGAGATCGAGCACCAGGAGCAACAGCCCGGCACAGCGCCGGTGCTGTCGGTGAACAACGTGACGGCCGCCTATGGCGGCGGCCTCGTCAAGGTGCTGAAGAACGTCTCGGTCGACATCCATCCGGGCCAGACGCTGGCCGTCGTCGGCGAGAGCGGTTCCGGCAAATCGACACTGGCACGCGCCATCACCGGACTGCTGCCGCCGGAGCAAGGCAGCGTCGTCTTCGACGGCCGCACGCTCGCCAACCGGCTGGCTGATCGGCCGAAGGAAGACCTGCGCCAATTGCAGATGATCTACCAGATGGCCGACGTGGCGATGAACCCGCGCCAGACCGTGGGCACCATCATCGGCCGGCCGCTGGAGTTCTATTTCGGCATGAAGGGCCGCGAACGCGACAAGCGCGTCGCCGAGTTGCTCGACGAGATCGAGATGGGCAAGGGCTTCGTCGACCGCTATCCGGCCGAGCTTTCCGGCGGCCAGAAGCAGCGCGTCTGCATCGCCCGCTCGCTCGCCGCCAAGCCGAAGCTGATCATCTGCGACGAGGTGACGTCGGCGCTCGACCCGCTGGTCGCGCACGGCATCCTCAAGCTGCTCCTCAATTTACAGCAGATCGAGAAGGTGGCCTATCTCTTCATCACCCATGATCTTGCGACGGTGAAGTCGATCGCTGACTCCATCGCGGTGATGTATCGCGGCGAGGTGGTGCGCTACGGCTCCAAGAGCAAGGTGCTGACGCCGCCCTTCGACGCCTATACCGACCTTCTGTTGTCCTCCGTCCCCGAAATGGAGATCGGCTGGCTGGAAAAGGCTATCGCGGGCCGGCGCATGGAGAGCGCGGGCAACTAGGCTTGGTTCCTCTTCTTGCGCGCTTCTGGACCTTGGCCGGATCGGCCAAAGTCTCGATGCTGATCTTTCTGCAAGACCGCATGGAAATTGCCTGTGGCGCTCAAATCCAAATTGCTGCTCATCATCCTCGACGGCGTGCCCTACCGGAACTGGCGCCGGCTGATGGGCAATCTCGAAGGCTGGGCGCAATCAGGCGAGGCGCAGGTGTGGAAGATGCGCTCCGTGCTGCCGTCCACCTCGGCCTGCTGCTACGCCTCGATCCACACCGGGGTCGCGCCGCAGGTGCATGGCATCCTGTCCAACGAGAACCGGTTCCGCGTCAAGCAGCCGGATATCTTCTCGGAGGTCAGCAAGGCGGGCGGCAAGACGGGCGCGGTGGCCCACTCCTACTGGTCGGAATTCTTCCGCTCCCATCCGTTCGACCTCGTCGAGGACATGGAGTTCGACGAGCCCGGTGGACCGATCACGCATGGCCGCTTCCACACCATGACCGGCTACAATCTCAAGAACCAGATGACGCCGAGCGATGTCGACCTGTTCGCGACGCTGACGATGCTGACCCGCCGCCACGGCATCGACTACGGCATCCTGCACAGCTGCACGCTGGACTCGATGGGCCATCGCTTCGGCCATGACTGCCACGAGATGGACCAGGCCTGCTATGCGATGGACGGCATGCTCGCCGCCTTCCTGCCCGGCTGGCGCGAAGCCGGGCACGAGGTGATCGTGACCGCCGACCACGGCCAGACGGACCGCGGCCATCATGGCGGCCACGACGACGAGATGCAGGATTTCGCGCTATACTATTTCGGTCCGGCGAAAGGCCCCGAGGCCGGCACTCTGCTCGACCAGCTGCAGCTCGCGCCGACGGTGCTGAGCCGGCTCGGTGTCGACATACCGGCGACGATGAAGGGGAAGGTGTTTTTGGTTTAGCTCCCCCTTCTCCCCTTGTGGGAGAAGGTGTCGCCGAAGGCGACGGATGAGGGGTGTTCCAGGAAACGCCAACGTCTCACTCCGCTGGAGCACCCCTCATCCGTCTCGGCGCTGCGCGCCGATCCACCTTCCCCCACAAGGGGGGAAGGGCAGGCCCTGCCTCTGGCAACCTCCCCTTTCTTCGGTTAGCCTCCGAAAATCCTTGGCGGAGGGTGAACCTTTTTGGACCTATCAGCGACAGAGCCACGAGGAGCCAGGCGGCTCGACCGGCCATGAACGCGGCGACCGAAACCGATCGCGTGCTTGTCGACCGGGTCGCGAAGGGCGACCGGGCCGCCGTGCGGCTCCTGTTCATGCGTCACCATGCGCGGATCTACCGCTTCGTGGCGCGCCAGACGGGATCGGAAATGATGGCCGACGATATCACCAACGAGGTCTTTCTCGAGCTGTGGCGCCAGGCGCCGGGCTTCGAAGGCCGCTCCGAAGTCTCGACCTGGCTGCTCGGCATCGCGCGTTTCAAGGCGCTGTCCTTGCTGCGCAAGAAGAAGGAAGACTGGGTCGACGACGATGACGCGGCGCAGGTCCCCGACAGCGCCGACACGCCGGAAGTCGTCACCATGAAGAAGGACAAGGCCGCCGCCTTGCGCCGCTTCGTCGATGCCTTGCCGGAAGAACACCGCGCGGTGATCGATCTCGCCTATTACCACGGCCAGTCGGTGACCGAGATCGGCGAGGTGCTCGATATCCCGGTCGCGACCGTCAAGACGAGGATGTTCTACGCCCGCAAAAAACTCGGCGAGGCTCTCAAGGCCGCCGGTTACGACAGGGGGTGGCCATGAGCGCCGCTGAAAAGATGTCGCGCCGCGACGAGATGGAGACGCTGCTGCCGTTCTACCTGAACGGCTCGCTGGAAGGCGCCGAGCTGGAAGCCGTCGAGGAATGGCTGGCTTCCGATCCGGCGGCCATGGCAGCCCTTGGCGAGGCGGAGGCGGAATTTTCCGGCACCGCCGCCGCCAACGAGGCAATCCGGCCGCCGGCCGATGCGCTCTCCCGCTTTGCCAGGGCGCTCGACGCCGAGGCCGGCCCGGTGCGCGCGCCCGCCGGCCAATCGTGGCTGGCGAAGGTCTTCGGCCGGGTTACGGCAATGCCTGCCGGCGTCGCCTGGGCGGCGGCCGCGACGCTGCTTGCGCTGGTCGTCGTGCAGTCCTTCGAGCGGCCGGGCGGCAGGGGCAACGACTTCGAGGTTGCCGGCGCCCAAGACGACCTTGCCAAGCTGCCCTTCGCGCTGGTGAAGTTCAAGCCGGACGCCAAGATGTCGGACATCGCCGTCTTCCTCGGTCAGAACGGGCTGAAGATAGCCGGCGGGCCGACTGCCGACGGTGTGTTCCACGTGACGATTCCGGCCAGCACCGCGGCCGACTACGAAAAGCTCGTCGGGCTTATTGCCGCCCAGCCTTTCGCGGAGGCTGTGCTGCAGGGAAGGAAACCGGCCGATGGCGGCTAAGGCGGTCGTCTTTCATGCGGCGCTCCTGGCGGCGGCGGCATTTGTCGCCGCGCCTGCCGTCGCACAGACCAACGACCCGAATCTTTCGCAGAAGCGGATCGACTGCCTCAATGGCAAGACTGCGGCCGGCGCCGATTGCGACAAGAACGGCGGCGGCAGAAACGATGGCGGCAAGCCTGGCGCGGGCACGACGACCGGTGCCGTGTTCTTGCCGGCGCTGATCGTCGACCTGTTCCCGAATCCGCCGGCCGGTCCGGCAACGCCAACGCCCAATCCCCCGAATGGGACGTCGCCGACGGCCGGTCCCGCCAACACGCCGACACCGGCTCCCACGCCGAGCGGACGTGTCACGCCGCCTACCGGGCTCAATGTCACCGCGCCGCCGCGCGCGGTCAGCGGCGAATTCGTGCCCGACGAGGTGCTGGTGACGGTCGCCGGCGACGCCGGCGCGGTGCAGCAGATCGCCAACGCCTTCGGCCTGCAGGTACGCTCTGAGCGCCAGTCGCGGCTGCTCGGCGCAACGCTGGTGCGCTTCGGGATTCCCGACGGGCGCCCGGTCGGCGTGGTGCTGGCGCAGCTCGCCGCCGACGGCCGCACGCAGCGGCGCGAGCCCAACCACATCTATTCGCTGCAGCAGGCAGCCGGCATCGTGAACTACGCCTTTGATCGCATCGCGCTCGATTCAAAACAGGCGAGCGGCGAGAATGTGCGCGTCGCCGTCATCGACACCGGCATCGACGACACCAACCCGGCGCTGAAGGGCGTGATCGCCGACCAGTTCGACGCCATGCCGAACGTGCCGATCGAGAAGCGCGATCACGGCACCTCGGTCGACGGATTGATCGCCGGCGTCGGCGCGCTGGAAGGCATGGCGCCGGGCGCCAGGATCTACCACGCGCGCGCCTTCGAGGGCGGCAAGTCGACCATGGACGTCATCCTGTCGGCGCTCGACTGGGCGGCGAGCCAGGACGTGCGCATCATCAATATGAGCTTCGTCGGCCCGAAGAACGACCTGCTCGGCACCGCCTGCCGCAATGCGCGCGCTCTCGGCATGGTGCTGATCGCGGCGGCCGGCAACAACGGTCCGAACGCGCCCTACGGCTATCCGGCCGCTTTCGACGGCGTCATCGCCGTGACCGCCACCGACGCCAAGGACGGGCTGATGCCGCAGGCCAATCGCGGCGCCTATGTCTTCATCTCGGCGCCCGGCGTCGAAATGGTGGCGCCGAGCGGCGCCGGCTCCGACGTGGTGACCGGCACCTCGTTCGCCGCCGCGATCGTGTCCGGCGCCATCGCCAATCTCATTCATGCCGCGCCCGGCCGCTCGGCCGACGAAATCGAGAGGGCGCTTGCCGCCACCGCGAAGGATCTCGGCCCGAAGGGGCGGGACAATGACTTCGGCTATGGGCTGCTGGATATCAAGGCGGCTGGCGCAGCGAAGGAATAAGGGGCCAACGGCGCTGCGCTGTCGCGGGTGGCCGCAGGCAGCTTCCGTGTCAGATCATGCTGTTGCCATGTAGATCGCTTTCAGCAATCGGCTGCCGGACCTCCCAATGCTCGACGAGCTTGTCGGCAGCCAGGCGGAAGATGTCCACGATGGCAAGGCCCGCCTCCTTCGCATCCCTCTTGGCCAGCATGTGGACGACAACATAGTCTCCCTCCGCGACGATCCGCTTCACCTCGCCGCGGACGTCAGGGAACGTCTGGCGAAGCTGCCGGACATAGCTGCAGAAACCGTCGACCCCGTCGGCGATATTCGGATTGTGCTGGATGTAGGCATCGCCGAAATGCGCGGAGGCGGCATCGATATTTCCTCGATTGACTGCCTGCTCGATGAAGTCGAGCACGATAGCCTTGTTGCGGGCGAGGATGCTTTCGGTGGAACTGTGTGAAGGTGTCTTTTCCTGATCGTTCATGGTTCGAGCGTCCTTTGGGTTTCCTGTATCCGGCCGGAGCTGAAATGTGGCGCCGTGCCGTCGCTGGATGAACCTAGGTGCGTCGCATGAGACATTCGATGGTTTATACTTGCAATTCCCTATCCGCACGTCTCACATGTCCCCTGGGGTGAGAAACGAAGATAAGAGTATGGACGCTTTATCGGAGATTCTGTCCTCGGTCCGGCTCGGTAGCGCAGTGATCGGTTACGCGCGCCTTGCGCCGCCTTGGGGTATCGCGGTGGATCCGGCTCGCGGCGCGGCTATCCATCTCGTGCAGAACGGCGATTGCTGGCTGCGCCTGCCCGACGCGGAAGCGCCGATCAACGTGTCCGAGGGCGACATCATCCTCGTTGCCAGCGGTGTAGCGCATGCCCTTAGCAACCCGGTCGATGCGCCCGTCGCTCCGATCGCCGCCATGCTGTCGAAGGCGGCCGCCGGCACGGGCAACTCTCACGATAGCGAAGCGACGACGCTCCTCTGCGCGAAGTTCTCGCTGGACGAGGGGACACCGCATCCGATGATCTCGCTGCTGCCACCACTGATTCATCTGACCCGCGCGCAGATCGAGGCAAATCCATCCTTGCATCTGGTGGTCGAGCTTTTACGCCTGGAGGCCGTCAGCGACATGACGGGGCATGACATCGCGGCGCCACGGCTCCTCGATAGCGCGCTTGTCTTCCTCCTGCGCGCCTGGCTTGACAGCCAGCCCCTGGGGGGAGGTGGATGGTTTGATGCCTTGCGTGACAAGGGTATCGCACGGGCGCTCCGCCTCATCCATGAAGCCCCGACGGAGCCCTGGACCGTCAACGAGTTAGCCAAGTGTGCGTTGCAGTCCCGGGCGACCTTCGCCCGGCGGTTCACCCGTCTCATGGGAGTGCCGCCGCTGACCTATGTTGCGCGATGGCGAATGAACCTCGCCGCCCGGGCATTGCGGGAGACGAACCAGACGGTTGAGAAGATCGCCCACACCGTCGGCTATGATTCAGCACCGTCATTTTCGCAGGCCTTCAACCGGATTGTCGGTCAGGCGCCGGGCGCATACAGAAATAGCTTCAGAATGGTGGAAAGGGACGCGACGCGACCACGTCGATCTGATCTTGCTCCTTATCGTTGACTTCAACGCGATAGGAACCTTTCTCGAATCGAAAGGTAATCGAGCGCTGTCCGAACCCGGCCAACTCATGGTCCCAAATCGTCGTCCATTCTTCCATCGCTAATCGCCACCAAGTCTACTAACGCGGCAGCATGCATCGAACTCGATCACTTGAAGTATTGAGTCCCCGGCGCCCCCGCGACCGATCCCCTTACCACCAGATCGACCGGCCAGACTTCGCCTCGCTTCCCCTCTTCCAGCCCGGAGATGCGCGCCGCGAGGCGCTCGGCGACGCGGGCGCCGGCGAGGCGGATCGAGGAGCGCGTGGTCGACAGCGGCACCGGGAAATTTTCGGGCCGCAGCCAGGGGAAGACGTCGTCGTGAGCGACCAACGAGAGATCTCCCGGAATGGTCAGGCCGAGGTCGCGCACGGCGCGCACGACGCCCAGCGCCATGATCAGGCTGGAGCAGACGATCGCCGTCGGCGGCTCGGTTTGCTCGAGCAGGCGGCGGGCGGCGTGATAGCCGTTTTCTTCGGTCATCGTCAGCGAGCAGATGTGGCGTTCGCCAAGTGTAAGCCCGCTCGCGGCAAGCGCCCGGCGCACGCCGCGCTCGCGATGGATGGCGAAAGTCTCGCGGTCGTCGCCGTTGATCAGCGCCAGCCGCTTGTGGCCGAGCTGGACGAGAAGCCTCGCCGCCTCGTGGAAGGCGCCCTCATTGTCGATGTCGAGATATGGATAGTCGAAATCGAAACCCTCGCTGCGACCGTGGACGATGAAGGGAATGCCCAGCGTGTTGACCAGCGCCAGCCGCCGGTCGGCGGGGCGCGGCGAAGAGATGTAGACGGCATCGACCTGCCGGTTGGCGACGATACGCCGGTAGGTCGTCTCCTGGTCATCGGCATCGGCGGGCGAGAGCACGAGGTCGAGCTCGTGCGAGCGGGCATAGTCGCCGAGGCCGGAGAGGAACTCGACGAAATGCGGATCGATGTCGACGGTGTTGCCGGTCGGCAGCACATAGCCGATCATGCCCGATTTGCCGGTGGCCAGCCGCCGCGCGCTGGGGTTCGGCCGGTAGCCATGGCGCTTGGCGGCATCCATCACGCGGCGCCGCGTCTCCTCGTTGACCTCCGGGTAGCCGTTCAGCGCGCGGCTTACCGTGGTCTGCGAAAGCGACAGCATGTGCGAGAGTTGCTTGAGGTTCATCGGAGGCCTCCAGCCTCAAAGCGCTTTAAATTTGAATCGATCCGATGACAACTGGCGATGCCGCCAGACGGAATGACCTTAGTGTCGGCACCAGGCAGTTTGAAGCAAAAATTGCTGTTGCAGCGCCAAAAAAGCATGCTGCAATGCACTTTCTCGCCGGTCAGGCAGAAATTTAAATCGATTAGTGTCGCAACCCTCTTGACTTCGCGTTAATTCAATGGCGAGATCGAAAAACCCAAAGCGCTTTGGAAGACTCTCCGAAAGGTTGCGGTTGCCTTCTCGCTGAGTCACAGTTCCGCGGGCGTCGGCGGACGAGATGGAGGTTTCGTCCGAACTGTTTTGACCACTGGGAGGAATTGCGATGAAGAAAATGCTTCTCTTGGGCGCCGCGTTCGCCGCGCTCGCTTTCAGCCTGCCGGCGCAAGCCGAACTGAAGTTCAAGCCGGGCGAGGACCCGCGCTTCCACTGGGCGAACTACGACGAGCTCAAGAAAGTCGATCTCAAGGGCGAGACGCTGACCATCTTCGGGCCGTGGCGCGGCGAGGACGAGGGCCTGGTGCGCACCGTCCTGGAATACTTCCAGGAAGCCACCGGCGCCGAGATCAAGTACTCCTCGTCGGAGAATTACGAACAGCAGATCGTCATCGACACCCAGGCCGGCAGCCCGCCCAACATCGCCGTGCTGCCGCAGCCAGGCCTCATCCAGGACCTCGCTTCCAAGGGCCTGCTCACTCCGCTCGGCGACGACACCGCCAAATGGGTGAAGGACAATTACGGCGCCGGCCAGTCATGGGTCGACCTCGGCACCTTCAAGGACAAGGACGGCAAGCCAGGCTTCTTCGCCTTCCCCTACAAGGCCGACGTGAAGTCGCTGGTCTGGTACTCGCCGGACAATTTCGAGGAAGCCGGCTACAAGGTGCCGAAAACGCAGGAAGAGCTCGCCGACCTCGAGAAGAAGATCATCGCCGACGGCGGCAAGCCCTGGTGCATCGGCCTCGGCTCCGGCGGCGCTACCGGCTGGCCGGCGACCGACTGGGTCGAGGACATCATGCTGCGCACGCAGACCCCCGACGTCTACGACAAGTGGGTGAAGAACGAGATCCCGTTCAACGATCCGGCCGTGGTCAACGCCATCGACATCTTCGGCAAGATCGCCACCGACGACAAGATGGTCGACGGCGGCGCCAAGGCGGTCGCGGCGACCGACTTCCGCGACAGCCCGAAAGGGCTCTTCTCGGTGCCGCCGAAATGCTACATGCACAAGCAGGCCTCGTTCATTCCGACCTTCTTCCCGCAGGGCACCAAGATCGGCCAGGACGCCGACTTCTTCTACTATCCGCCCTATGCCTCCAAGCCCGATCTCGGCACACCCGTGCTCGGCGCCGGCACGTTGGTCATGATCACGAAGGACTCCAAGGGCGCGCGTGCCTTCATCGACTTCCTGAAGATGCCGCTGGCGCATGAGATCTGGATGGCGCAGGGCGGCTTCGTGACCCCGTATAAGGCAGTGAACAAGGAAGCTTATGCCAGCGAGGCGCTGAAGAAGCAGGGTGATATCCTGGCCAACGCCTCGACCTTCCGCTTCGACGGCTCGGACCTGATGCCCGGCAAGATCGGCGCGGGTTCCTTCTGGACCGGCATGATCGATCTGGTCGGCGGCAAGTCCGCCCAGGACGTCGCCACCGACATCCAGAAGAGCTGGGATGCCATCAAGTAAGCCGCCCATGGCGGCGAAGCATCAGACTTGCTGATCCTCCTACTGGATCCGGGCCATGGCCCGGATCCGACCGGCGGCGTCCGCCGGAAGCCTTCGCGTCTCGTTTGTTCCGAATAACCGAAAGTCGGTGCATCCGATCGCCAGCATCGCCTGGCCGGTCATGCGCAGGGAGAGGGACCTATGGCGGCTCAGATTTTCTCGGCCATATTCGTCATCATCATCGGCGTCGGCGGCTGTGTCGCCTATTTCTGGGGCGCCAACAAACTGCTCGACGTCGTCTTCCCGTCGCGCGGCGTCTCCGGCGCTGCCGCCGTCGACAATCTGCGCCGGCAGGGGCTGGTCCGGCCGTGGCTTTTCGTCGGGCCGGCGATGATCATCCTCACCATCTACCTGATCTATCCGGTCGTCGAGACGCTGAGGCTATCCTTCCTCGACCGCGGCGGTGCGAGCTTCGTCGGCCTCGCCAACTACGAATGGGCGTTCGGCGATCGCGAGTTTCGCAACTCGATCCTCAACAACATCATCTGGCTCGCCGTGGTGCCTGCCGCATGCACCTTCCTCGGGCTTATCATCGCCGTGCTCACCGACAAGATCTGGTGGGGCACGATCGCCAAGAGCCTGATCTTCCTGCCGCTGGCGATCTCCTTCGTCGGCGCCAGCGTGATCTGGAAATTCATTTATGAGTATCGCGGTGAAGGCCAGGTCCAGATCGGCCTGCTCAATGCCATCATCCAGTATTTCGGCGGCCAGCCGCAGGTGTGGATATCGCTGCCCTTCTGGAACAACTTCTTCCTGATGGTCATCCTGATCTGGATACAGACCGGCTTCGCCATGGTGATCCTATCCTCGGCGCTGCGCGGCATTCCGGAGGAGACGCTGGAAGCTGCGGTCATCGACGGCGCCAACCCGTTCCAGATCTTCTGGAAGATCATGGTGCCGCAGATCTGGGGCACGATCGCCGTTGTCTGGACCACCATCACCATCCTGGTGCTGAAGGTGTTCGACATCGTGTTGACGATGACCAACGGCCAATGGAACAGCCAGGTGCTCGCCAACCTGATGTTCGACTGGATGTTCCGCGGCGGCGGCGACTTCGGGCGCGGCGCGACCATCGCCATCATCATCATGATCGCGGTCATTCCGATCATGGTCTGGAACATCCGTCAGGCCAACAAAGAGACGGGAGGGCACTGAGATGACCGCCAAGACCGGAAAGTCCTTTGCCAGCCGCTTCGGCGTCCACATCGCGGTGCTCGTCTTCGTGGCGATCTGGACCGTGCCGACGCTCGGCATCCTCGTCTCGTCGCTGCGCGACAAGGACCAGATCATCGCCTCGGGCTGGTGGAATTCCTTCGCCAGTTCCAGCCAGACCGAAGCCGGACGGTTGCCGGCCGCTTCGGCGCAGGCGCAGAAGGACGGCAAATACGTCATCGAGGGCAACATCTTCGGCGACGCCGCCAAGCGCAACATCAGCGCCTTCGGCGTCAAGTCGTCGGCGCCGACGCAATACGCGGCCGGAACGGCCGCCGATCTCGGCGACGGCGTCACCTTGCAGATGAATGCCGACGGCAGCTTCGTTCTCGCCTCGCCTAAGGCCTTCGAGGGCGAGCGCGGCCAGCGCGTCTATTTCGCCTCGTCGGCGCCGCCGAAGTTCACCACCGACAACTACAGAACCGTGCTTTTCTCGGAAGGCATCGGCCGCTCCTTCATGAACTCGCTGACGGTGACCATTCCCTCGACGGTCATCCCGATCCTGATCGCCGCATTCGCGGCCTATGCGCTGGCCTGGATGCGCTTTCCCGGCCGGGCGCTCTTGATCGCCGTCATCATCGGTCTGCTGGTGGTGCCGCTGCAGATGTCGCTGATCCCGCTGTTGAAACTCTACAATGGCGTCGGCAGCTTCTTCGGCGTGCCGTCGAAGACCTATCTCGGCATCTGGCTGGCGCATACCGGCTTCGGCCTGCCCTTCGCCATCTATCTGCTCAGGAGCTACATCGCCGGCCTGCCGCGCGAGATCATGGAATCGGCGCGCATCGACGGCGCCAGCGACTTCGAGATCTTCGTCAAGATCGTGCTGCCGCTGTCGTTTCCGGTGCTCGCCTCTTTCGCCATCTTCCAATTCCTGTGGGTATGGAACGATCTTCTGGTGGCGATGGTTTTCCTCGGCACCGAGGCCGATCAGATCGTGCTGACGGCCAAGCTCAACGCGCTGCTCGGCTCGCGCGGCGGCGACTGGGAGATCCTGACGACATCGGCCTTCGTGACCATCATCGTGCCGCTGATCGTCTTCTTCTCGCTGCAGCGCTATTTCGTCCGCGGGCTGCTTGCCGGCTCGGTGAAAGGAGGTTGATAAAATGCAATCGGCTTTGAAGGCGACTTCGAGACCAGACCCCGCCGCCGACCGCGACTGGTGGCGGGGCGCGGTGATCTACCAGATCTACCCGCGCTCCTATCAGGACTCGAACGGCGACGGCATCGGCGACCTGCAAGGCATTGTGCGGCGACTGCCCTACATCGCCTCGCTGGGCGTCGACGCCATCTGGATCTCGCCCTTCTTCAAATCGCCGATGAAGGATTTCGGCTACGACGTGTCGGACTATTGCGACGTCGATCCGATGTTCGGCACGCTGGCCGATTTCGACGCGCTTGTCGCGGAGGCCCATCGGCTGGGTCTCAAGGTGATGATCGACGAAGTCCTGTCGCACACCGCCGACATCCACCCCTGGTTCAAGGAAAGCCGCTCCAACCGGACCAATCCAAAAGCGGACTGGTACGTGTGGGCGGACGCGAAGCCGGACGGCACGCCGCCCAACAACTGGCTGTCGATCTTCGGCGGCTCGGCCTGGCAGTGGGACACCAGCCGCCAGCAATATTACATGCACAATTTCCTGGCCGAGCAGCCCGACCTCAACTTCCACAACCGACAAGTGCAGGACGCGCTGCTCGACGTTACCCGCTTCTGGCTGGAACGCGGCGTCGACGGTTTTCGGCTCGACACCATCAATTTCTACTTCCACAGCCAGGGCCTGGAGGACAACCCGCCGCTGCCGCCGGAGGAGCGCAACGACCAGACGGCGCCGGCGGTGAACCCCTACAACTACCAGGACCATATCTACGACAAGAGCCGGCCGGAAAACCTCGGTTTCCTCGAGCGTTTCCGGGCCTTGCTCGACGAATATCCGGCGCAGGCCGCCGTCGGCGAGGTCGGCGATTCGCAGCGCGGGCTGGAAGTGGTGGCCGCCTACACCGCCGACGGCAAGCGCGTTCACATGTGCTATTCCTTCGACTTCCTGGCGCCGGAAAAGATCAGTGCCGCCAAGGTGCGCGCGGTGCTGGAGGCCTTCGGCCAGGTCGCCAGCGACGGCTGGTCCTGCTGGGCCTTCTCCAATCATGACGTGATGCGCGTGGCCTCGCGCTGGGCCGCCAACGAGGCCGATCCGACCGCCTATCTCAAGGTGATCTCGGCGCTCTTGATGTCGCTGCGCGGCTCGGTCTGCATCTATCAGGGCGAGGAGCTCGGCCTCGGCGAGGCTGAACTCAAGTTCGAGGACCTGCAGGACCCCTACGGCATCCGTTTCTGGCCGGAATTCAAGGGCCGCGACGGCTGCCGCACGCCTATGGTGTGGGAGGCGGCGGCCAAGAATGGCGGCTTCTCGACCGCAAGACCCTGGCTGCCGGTGCCGGGCAAGCATCTTTCGCAGGCGGTGAACGTGCAGGAGGGCGATGCGAACTCGCTGCTCGAGCACTATCGGCGCTTCCTCGCCTTCCGGCGTCAACACCCGGCGCTGGGCAAGGGCGATATCGACTTCATCGAAAGCGACGGCGACACCGTCGCCTTCACGCGGCGCGAGGGCAACGAGCGCATCGCCTGCGTCTTCAACCTCGGCAGCAAGCCGGCCGAGATCGATTTCGGCAAAGGCTCGGTGCAGCCCTTGCCGGGACATGGCTTTTCGGGACAAGCTGGCACCGGGCCTATCCGCCTCGGCGGCTATGGCGCCTGGTTCGGGCGGATCGACTGAGTTTTGCGGCAGACACTCACTGGGAGGAAGAAAACATGGCCGATGTCACCCTGAACCAGGTGAAGAAATCATACGGCAACCTCAACATTCTCCACGGCATCGACCTCGACATCAAATCGGGCGAGTTCATCGTCTTCGTCGGACCGTCGGGCTGCGGCAAGTCGACCTTGCTGAGGTCGATAGCCGGCCTGGAGGAGATCACGTCCGGCGTGCTCCAGATCGACGGCGAGGTGGTGAACGACGTGCCGCCGTCGAAGCGGGGCATCGCCATGGTGTTCCAGTCCTATGCGCTCTATCCGCATATGACCGTCTATGACAACATGGCCTTCTCGATGAAGATCGGCAAGGAAAGCAAGGCCGAGATCGACAAGCGCGTGCGCCAGGCGGCGGAAATCCTGCAGCTCACCAAATATCTCGACCGCCTGCCCAAGGCGATGTCGGGCGGCCAGCGCCAACGCGTCGCCATCGGCCGCGCCATCGTGCGCAATCCGAAGGTGTTCCTGTTCGACGAGCCGCTGTCGAACCTCGACGCGGCGCTGCGCGTCGCTACTCGCATCGAGATCGCCAAGCTGAAGGAATCGATGCCGAACACGACGATGATCTACGTCACCCACGACCAGGTCGAGGCGATGACGCTGGCGGACCGCATCGTGGTGCTGAAGGAAGGCCGCGTCGAGCAGGTCGGCACGCCGATGGAGCTCTACAAGCGGCCGGGCAACCTGTTCGTCGCCCAATTCATCGGCTCGCCCGCAATGAACATCCTGCCGGCGAAGATCGAGAAGGCCGGCAACCCGACCGTGATCAGCCATGTCGGCGACCGCAAGGCGACCGTGCCGATCGCGACGCCCGCCTCGGCCAACGGCGCCGCGGTGAGCTTCGGCGTGCGGCCGGAGGATCTCGCGATCGCCACCGGCACGGATTATCTGTTCGAAGGCAAGGTGGACTATATTGAACAGCTCGGCGAGGTTCAGCTCGTCTATGTCGATATCGGCCGCGCCGACCTGCCGCTGGTGGCCAAGCTGCCCGGCAATGTCGAGGTCAAGCGCGGCGAGACCTTGCGACTGAACGCCAGCGCCGGCGACCTGCATATCTTCGACGCCGACGGCCACTCCTTCACGCTGCATCGCGAGGAGGCGAAGGCGGCCTGAGCTGGCTAAAAGAAAAAGCGGCGAGGCCATGCCCGCCGCTTTTTGCTTGTTTGGAATGCCGGAGGCTTAGCGGCCGAACAGGTTTCGGTCGCTGCCCTGCGGAGCCGACTTCTGCGCATCATTCGACGAGTTCAGCAGCTTGCGGACCGGCGAGTCGGAGCCGGTCGACGAGGTGCGAGTGGTGTCGACTGCAGCAGCCGGCTGGTTGGCGCCGTTGGAGCCGTAGTTGTCGCTGGCCGCAAAGGCAGCGCTGGACAAGGCCAGAACGGCCACGGTGGCAAGAACGATCTTCTTCATTTTCAGTACTCCTGAATTCTTGGAGGCGGCGGGTGAACCCCGCCGTCTGTCTCCTGTCGGCCATGGCCCCTCATTTCGGATCACGGCCGCGCGTCGGCAGTTAGTTGTTGCCGAAGAGGTTGCGGTCAGCACCCTGGGTGACCGGCTGCTGAGCGGCCGGGGCCGACTTGTTGGTCGAAGCCGTGTAGGACGTGTCGACCGCGGCAGCCGGCTGGTTGGCGCCGTTGGAACCATAGTTGTCGCTTGCGGCGAAGGCGCTGCCGGAAATGGCCAGAAGGGCGGCGGCAGTGAGAACAATCTTTTTCATTTTTGGTACTCCAGTATCTTTTTTCCGTCCGTCCAGCGGCGTGTCTTGGGGAATGAAATCGCGTCGTTCGGACAGCCCCGATGTGGGTGAGCCGGCTGCCGGATTCCAATCACGAAGTTGTTCCGGCTGGACCATGAGTCCACACCTTGAAATTATAATAAGCATGCCTGCTATCTATTTTTTTGCTTTTAAATCAGTATGTTACATGATCACGACACTTGACTCACCAAGTGTATCGGAGTGCCAATGTTCACCCCTTCCTGCACGCACCGTCAACGGAAACGAACCGTTCGGTTCGATTTTAGAATCTCCTAATAGTCACTTTTCGATACCGTTAACCCTTTTGAGGCTGATCAGGGGCGCGATTCGGAGGGTGCTGGCCACAGGTCCGTGCCGCTTCAGACCCCGTAGCGCTCTGTACGGATGAGCCCTGCCGGAACGCCGGCGTCGATCAGAGCTGCAGCGGCGGTCGACACGAACGCATTCGAGCCGCAAACATAGGCGAGCCTGGGCGCCTTTGGCAGTCGTTCTATGGCCTGCGCCATCATATGAGCGTCGACGCGCCGGGAATAATCGGAGGGGCGGCGGGCTTGCTCGCGCGTCAGCGTCAGCACCAGATCGAAGCCGTCGCGGCGGTCGTCGAGGCCGATCAATTCATCGCGGAAGATCACTTCGTCCCAGGTCCGCGCCGAAAACACCAGCGCGATCGGCGCAGCCGATTTTTGCCGGGTGCGGTGGCGCACCATCGCCATCAGCGGCACCACGCCGGAACCGCCGCCGACTAGAAGGATCGGCCCGCCGTCGCTCACCTCCCAGATGAAGTGGCCGCCGAGCGGTCCGCGCAATTCGATCTCGTCGCCGACCTCCGCCACGTCATGGAAGAAAGGCGAAACCTCGCCATCGTCGAGCCGCTCGATCGCCAGCTCGATGGCGGGGCCTGCTTCGGGCGCCGAGGCGATGGAATAGGAACGGCGCGCCTGATAGCCATCCGGCGCCGTCAGCCTAACATCGACATGCTGCCCCGCCAGTTGGGTGAACGCACGCGACGGCTGGAACCAGAAGCTGGTGACGCGCGGCGTGCGCTTTTCGATGCGGCTGATCGTGGCCGTCTGCCACGGCGACTGCGGCTGCGGTTCGGCGCTCATGGGTCGCCCTTCACAGGGTCGCCCTCATGGATCGCCCCTCATGGATCGCCCCTCATGGATCGCTTGAATAGCGCTGCTCGCGCCAGGGGTCGCCATACATATGATAGCCGCGCAGCTCCCAAAAACCGGGCTCGTCGCGCTCGGTGAACTGCAGACCGTTCACCCATTTGGCCGACTTCCAGAAATAGAGATGCGGCACCAGGAGCCGCGCGGGTCCGCCGTGGTCGGGAGCGATCGGCTTGCCCTCGTAAAACAGCGCCACCATCGCCTTGCCGGTAACGAGGTCCTTAGTCGGCACGTTGGTGGAATAGCCGTCGAAGGAATGCGCCAGAGTGAAGCCAGTCGGCGGCTCGATGCCGGCATCGGCGAGGATGTCGTCGATCAGCACGCCCTGCCAGGGCGTGTTGAACTTGGTCCAGGCGGTCACGCAATGGATGTCGCGTGTCATCTTGTTTTGCGGCAGGGCGTTGAATTCGGCCCAGGTCCATCTCTTGATCGGCTTTGGCCCATGCTTGAGCGTGAAGGACCAGTCCTCGGTGCGCAAGCGCGGCGTCGGTCCCGCCGAGAGAACCGGAAAACCCTGTTCCAGGTACTGCCCAGGCGGGATGCGCGCATCGGTGTCCGATGGAGGACGCCGTCCGGAAAAGAAGCCGCGGGTGACCATCGAGACGCCTCCTTCGATTGGGCAGGTTGTGCCGCAGTCTTCTCGAAGACGCCCCGACGGGCAACCGGTTTCTTGGAAGAGGACCTGCCGACTGGATATTTGACGCAATTTCGGACGGAAAACCGCGACGCACTTTTCCTGACATTGCTCCCTGCCGGCAGGTCCTTGCGGGTAGTCACCCTGCGGCGAAAGGCACGGCGACGAATATCTGCGCGTCGGCGCGATCGACCAGAAGCAGCACCGACTTCTTGCCGGATTTGGCGGCTTCCGCGATCACCTGGTTTGCCTGCCTGGCGCTCCTCACCGGCGTCTGGTCGACGGCGACGATGACGTCGCCGGGCTGGAGGCCGGCGGCCGAGGCTGCCTTGTCCGGATTGACGCGCTCGATCAAGGCGCCGCGCTGGTTGTCGGCGAGGTTGAGCTCCTGACGGATGTCAGGCGTGAGATCGGTCAGGCCAAGGCCGAGCGACGGCACGCCCAGGCCCTGCCCTGCCGACGGCTTGCTCCCTTGGCCAGCGGAAGCGGTCTGCGTATCCTCGGTGTTGCGGCCGACATCGGCCGAGATCTGGAGCGCCTTGCCCTTGCGCCAGACGTTGAGCGTCTCCTTGGCGCCGGGCGCGACATCGGCGACGGCGCGCGACAGGTCCTTCGGATCCTTGATCTCCTGGCCGCCGAAGCCGGTGATCACGTCGCCGGTCTCGATACCGGCCTTGGCCGCTGGCGACCCGTCGGTGACCTGGGCGACCAGCGCGCCGCCAGGATGATCGAGGCCCATGGCGCTGGCGACATCCGGCGTGACAGGCTGGATCTGCACGCCGAGATAGCCGTATTCGATATCGCCGCCCTTCATCAGCTTGGCGACGACCTTTTGGGCCTGGTTCGATGGGATGGCGAAGCCGACGCCGACGCTGCCGCCGTTGGGCGAATAGATCGCGGTGTCGATGCCAACGACATTGCCGCTGACGTCGACCAGCGGACCGCCGGAATTGCCGTGATTGATCGGCGCGTCGATCTGGATGAAATCGTCGAACGGTCCGCTGTGCAGGTCGCGGCCGCGCGCGGAGACGATGCCGGCGGTGACCGTGGTGCCGATGCCGAACGGGTTGCCGATCGCCAGCACCTGGTCGCCGGTCATCAGCTTGTTGGAATCGCCCCATTTGACAGTCGGCAGCGGCTTGCTCGCCTTGATCTTGAGCACCGCCAGATCGTTCTTGGCGTCGTGGCCGACGAGCTTGGCGGGAAGCTCGGTGCCGTCGTCGAGCGTCACCTTGATCGAGGTCGCACCGTCGACGACATGGTTGTTGGTGACGATGGTGCCGTCCGAGCCGACGATGAAGCCGGAGCCCAAAGCCTCCTGCCGCGGCGACTGCTGCGGCGGCGTCTTGGGCATCGGGATGCCCTGGTCGCCGAAGAACTGCTGGAAATACTGATCGAAAGGCGAATTGCCGTCGAAGGGCGATCCATCGCCCATCGCCCCGGGCTGCGCCTTCATCACGGTCGTCACGGTCACGACAGCCGGCTTGGCGATGGCGACGACCGGCGCGAACGAGCCATTGGGGGCGGTGATGCCGGCGACCGGGGTCTGGGTCGTCGCGGCCACATTGCTCAAGCCGCTGTTGCCCTCATTTTGCGCAAAGGAGACGACAACGGGGGTAATGATCAGCGCAGCGCCCAGCAGGGCCGCGACGCGATGTCTGTGAAGAATGCTGATGGGTGACATGGTCGTTTCTGTCCGGGCGAGAGTTGATCCGGCGCCGCGAGTGGTTCTCAGGGGACGCGCCCGTCGGCGTGTCGGCGACCGGGATTGCCTGTCTCGCCATGCATGGCAGCCGGCCGGATCGACAGCCTTGCATCTAGGGCGTGGAATGGCCCGAATTAGGGTTTTGGCGCGACCTTACGAAGATTTAATTCAGAGAACGCTCACGAACCACTCTCTCCGGCGAGGTAGGCGGATGCGATCTCGCGCATGCGTTGGCCATTGAAGCTCGGGCCATGACCGCCATGGCCGATGCGTATCGGCAGGTCGAGCAGCCGCTGCATGGTGCGGCAATAGGCAGCACGATCCGAATCCGGCAGATCGTCGATCAGCATGCCGTCATAGATCGCGTCGCCGGCGAAGAACAGGCCGTCGGCTTCGTCGAACAGCCCGATCGAATCCGGCGAATGTCCCGGCAGATGCAGCACGCGGAATTTCCGGTCGCCGAGATCGACGATATCGCCTTCATCGAGCGCACGTGCAAGCGGCGCCGACGGGATCCGATAGTCGGCCGCCCTCCAGGCGGGCGCCGGCAGCTTTGATACCGCGCCGTCGAGATTGTGGAACATGTGAGCATAGGTGACGGCATCATCCATGTCGTCGAACTGCGCCGCGCTGACCTTCGGCCCCATACGCAGCGGGAATTCGTGCAGCGAGCCGACATGGTCGAGATGTATGTGAGTGGCGACGACGATCAGCGGTTTGCCGGTCGGCGCTTCGATCTCGGGCGCCAGCGGCCAGATGCCCATGCCGGTGTCGACCAGCAGGTCGGCATCACGCCCTTCGAGATGCCAGATGTTGGCGCGCACGAAATCGTGCACGAACGGCTCGGTCAGCATCTTCGTCCTGGCATCGACAATCGCCTTGCCGAACCAGTCGCCCACAACGAGGTCGCCCATCAGACGAACGGCTTCCCGACCTTGTATTTTTCCGGCACCAGTCGCTTGAGATAGGCCATGCCGGCTTCCGACAGCTGGTTGACGTCCGGCTTCATGAAATCGTCCGGCATGTGGCGCGTCTTGCCTGCGACCGCCTTGAGGGGCACCTTCTTCAGAACGGTCTTCGACCCGTCATATTGCAGCGCGACCGAGCCGCCGCCCTCCTCGGCAACGGCAGCAGCGAAGGCGCCGGCGTCGAAGGCTTCCTTGGCATCCACGGCGCTGATGGCGCCGACATAGCCGCGCGGCATATAGCCCAGCGCGTCGACCCGCGCGCGCTTGCCCGGCAGGCCTTCGGCCAGCGCCCGTTCCAGCGCGGCGGTCAGGTCGCTGCCCGACAATTTGACGTTGCCATGCTGGTCGCGTTCGAGCTTTTCCGGCGGGACCAGGCTTTCGACCAACGCCTTGCCGTCGGCGGTGCTGACGCCCTCCGAAACGGCGACGATACAGCGTTTGTGACGATCGAGTGTCTTGCGGACATCGTCGATGAAACGCTCGGCGGAGAAGGCGCGCTCCGGCACATAGACGAGATGCGGACCGCTGTCCGGATCGAGCTGCCAGGCAGCGGCGGCGGCGGTCAGGAAGCCGGCATGCCGGCCCATGACGATGCCGACATAGATGCCCGGCAGCGCGCGGAAATCGAGATCGACGGAAAGGAACGCACCGGCGACGAATTCGGCCGCCGAGATGAAGCCAGGCGTGTGATCATTCTCCTCGAGATCGTTGTCGATGGTTTTCGGGGCATGCACGAAGGCGATGCTGCCGCCCGCAGCGTCCGTCAGGATCTGCTGGGTGCCCGAGGTGTCGTTGCCGCCGATGTAGATGAAGGCATCTGCGCCGGCCTTCTTCAGGCCGTTGAGGATGACCTCGCAATAGGCGGCGTCGGGCTTGTCGCGGGTCGAGCCGAGGGCGGCGCTGGGCGTGCCGGCAATCAGCCGCAGCCGGTCCTCCGGAATGGCGGAAAGGTCGACATAGTTGCCGTCGCGGATGCCGCGCACGCCATGGATCGAGCCCAGCACCTTGGCGCCGGGATGCCGCTTGCGGATCTCCAGCGTGGCGCCGACGACCGTCTGGTTGATGACGGCGGTGGGGCCGCCGCCCTGCGCGATGACGAAAGTTCCGGCCATGATCTTCTTCTCCCGAGACGAAGGTTTTCAGGGCACCTTCGCCTGTCTTGCGGCATCGCGCAACGGAAGAAAACTCACTGATGGCGGATCAGACGACGACGACCGGGTTCTTCTTGGACACGCGGTTATAGAGGTCGATGATGTCCTGGTTGATCAGCCGCACGCAGCCCGACGACATCGCCTGGCCGATGCTCCACCATTCCGGCGAGCCGTGGATACGGTAGCCGGTGTCCTTGCCGTTCTGGTAGATGTAGAGCGCGCGGGCGCCGAGCGGATTGGTGAGGCCGCCGGGCTGGCCGCCCTGCCACTTCACCAGCTCCGGCTTGCGCTGGACCATTTCCGGCGGCGGCGTCCAGACCGGCCACTCCTTGCCGTACTGGATGTTGGCGCGGCCCGACCAGCGGAAGCCGTCCTTGCCGATGCCGACGCCGTAGCGGATGGCGTCGCCGCCCGGCTGGACCAGATAGAGCATGCGCTCCTGCAGGTGGACGACGATGGTGCCGGGCGCCTCGCCGGTCTTGTCGACGACGATCTGGCGGCGGTATTCCGGCTTGACCTTCTGCCATGGCACGGCGGGCACCTGGAAGCCGCCATCGGTGAGCGAAGCATACATCACGTCCGGGCCGGTGATGTTCTTGTCGACGCTGATCGCCGGTCGCATCGGATGCACCGAGCCGGTGGTCGTGTCGTCGAGCTGCAATTGCGGCAGATCGAGCGTCTCGGTGGTGCTGCAGCCAGCGATGCCGAGCAGCGCCATGGCGCTCATGCCGGAAAGCACGGCGCGGCGGGAAAGCGGAATTTCGGCTTCGACGGTTTCACCGTTCAAAGGCGGCGTCAGACTTTGCGGCAACTCGCGCATACACCAAACCCTACGCTGTCGGCGGGAAGCACGGTCCGGCCGAATGGCTGGCATTTTCATCATTCATGGTTGAGAAAGCGTGAAAGGCGCGAAGCTGGCTTAACCTTAACGTCCCGTCACATCGCCGGAGGACCTTCGGCAGACAGACATCGAAGATTTTCCGCTCACCCTCTTTACAATCGCGACGACCCCAGGATTTATCCTGTTCTTTGCGCTCAAGGAGTACGGAAATGTCCTTCGAAAACTGGGCTGCGTTCGCCGCCGCCTCCACCATCCTTCTGGTCATCCCTGGCCCGACGATCCTGCTCGTCGTCTCCTATGCGCTGGGCCAGGGCTGGCGCACTGCGCTGCCGATGGCGGTCGGCGTCGCGCTCGGCGACTTCACCGCCATGACGCTGTCGATGCTCGGCATCGGCGCGCTGCTTGCGGCCTCGGCCACCGTGTTCACGGTGCTCAAGGTTATCGGCGCCGGATATCTGATCTATCTCGGCATCAAGCTGTTCCGCGCCGGCGGCGCGCTGAAGGCCGAGCCGCGCACCGACGCGGTGTCGGCGGCAAGGATGATGGCGCATGCCTGGCTGGTGACGGCGCTTAACCCGAAGAGCATCACCTTCTTCGTCGCCTTCCTGCCGCAGTTCCTCGACCGGCATGCCGATTTCTGGACGCAGATGCTGATCTTCGAAACGACCTTCCTGGCGCTCGCTTTCACCAACGCCCTGGGCTACGCCCTGGTCGCCTCGCGGGCACGCGCCATCGTGCGCAATCCGAAGGCGATCCGCATCTTCAACCGCACCGGCGGAACGTTGCTGGTCGGCGCCGGCATCGCCACGGTGGCGATGCGCTCGGGGGATTGAGGGCAGGCCCGGCGGCGCCTCTCGATGGGGCGCTGCCGTCTCGGTTGGCGGATCAGCCTATGATGCTCTAGGATCGGATACCGATCAGCAGATCATCGAAGGACAACTCAATGGCGCCGAAGGACGCATTCGGCCTGGCTTATTCAGGCGCGACCGAAGCCGGGGTTTCGTCCTACGCTAGAGCCGTCCATGAACTGCAATGCTTCATCGGCGACCCGGCCGGCTCGATTGATCGCGCAATCGCCGACGATCCCGGCTTCGTGATGGCGCATGTATTCAAGGGCTACCTGTTCGGGCTGGCCACCGAGCGGGAGGCCATGGCGGTCGCGCGATCCTGCCATGCGGCGGCGCTGCCGCTTGCCGGCACCAAGCACGAGCAGGCGCATGTCGCGGCGCTTGGCCATCTCGCGGCGGGCCGCTGGCACGACGCCGCCCGCGTTCTGGAGGATGTCGCGATCGACAATCCGCTGGACGCACTGGCGCTGCAGGTGGGACACCAGATCGACTTCTTCACCGGCAATGCGCGCATGCTGCGTGACCGCATCGGCCGGGCGCTGCCAGCCTGGCGGAAGGGCATGCCGGGCTACCATGCCATCCTCGGCATGCAGGCCTTCGGACTGGAGGAAATGGGCGACTATGCCCGCGCCGAAAGTTTTGGTCGGCAGGCGATCGACATCGAGCCGCGCGACGGCTGGGCGCAGCACGCGGTCGCGCATGTCATGGAAATGCAGAGCCGGCAACAGGACGGCATCGCCTGGATGCGCGCCAACCCCGATGCGTGGTCGAACGACAGCTTTCTGAAAATCCACAATTGGTGGCACCTGGCGCTGTTCCACTACGACCTCGGCGAGACGGACGCGGTTCTGACGCTTTATGACGGGCCAATCTACGGCGACCGCTCGACGCTGGCGCTGAACATGGTCGATGCTTCGGCGATCCTGTGGCGGCTCCATCTCGGCGGCGTCGATGTCGGCGACCGCTGGGCTGCGCTGGCCGCCAACTGGATGCCGAAAGCCGCCGCCGGCAATTATGCCTTCAACGACGCGCATGCGATGATGGCCTTTGTTGGGGCCGGACTGGACGCGCCGGCGCTGACCTTGCTCGAAGCGCAGCGCGAGGCGATGCGCAGAAATGACGACAACGCCGCCTTCACGCGCGACGTCGGCCACCCGCTGACGCTTGCCATCAAGGCGTTCGGCGAGGGCAACTATGGCGAAGCCGCGCGCCTGATCCGGCCGATCCGGTCGATCGCGCACCGGTTCGGTGGCAGCCATGCGCAGCGCGACGTGATCGACCTGACGCTGATCGAGGCCGCGCTGCGTGCCGGCGACGGCGCGCTGGCCCGGGGGCTCGCCGCCGAGCGCCGGCTGGCGCGACCGGACAGTCCGTTGTCGGCGCTGTTTTCTCAACGCGCGGCCGATTTGTCAGAGAATTGACCCGAGGCGGATCTTGACATAAGAACTGGCCAAGCCAGATTTTTTCGAGATCCGAAAAAATTAATGGCAGTGGGGAGGACATCATGTATCTCGGCCTCGACCTGGGCACCTCGGGCGTCAAGGCGCTGCTGATCGACGATCGCCAGAAGGTCATCGGTTCCGGCCATGGTTCGCTGGACGTCTCGCGGCCGCATCCCGGCTGGTCGGAGCAGGACCCGGTGCACTGGATCGAGGCCTGCGAGGCGGCGATCGCCGAGCTCAAGGCTTCCAATCCAACCGAGCTTGCCGCGGTCAAGGGCATCGGTCTCTCCGGCCAGATGCATGGCGCAACCCTTCTCGACGCCTCGGACACGGTGCTGCGCCCCTGCATCCTGTGGAACGACACACGCAGCCATGTCGAGGCTGCCTCGCTCGACGCCGATCCGCGCTTTCGCAAGCTCACCGGCAACATCGTCTTTCCAGGCTTCACGGCGCCGAAACTCGCCTGGGTGAAGAACAACGAACCGGCAATCTTCGCCAGGGTTGCCAAGGTGCTGTTACCCAAGGACTTCTTGAGGCTCTGGCTGACCGGCGAGCATATCTCCGAAATGTCGGATTCGGCCGGCACCTCCTGGCTCGATGTCGGCAAGCGCCGCTGGTCTTCCGAATTGCTCGCCGCGACGTCGCTCGACGAGAAACACATGCCGTCGCTTGTCGAAGGCACCGCGAAGGCCGGCGCGTTGCGCAGCGAACTCGCCTCTAAATGGGGCATTGCCTCAGGCATTCCGGTTGCCGGCGGCGCCGGCGACAATGCGGCCTCGGCCTGCGGCATGGGCACGGTCGGCGCCGGTCACGCTTTCGTCTCGCTCGGCACGTCGGGCGTGCTGTTCGCGGCGAACGCCTCCTACCTGCCCAATCCGGAAAGCGCGGTGCACACATTCTGCCATGCGCTGCCAAACACCTGGCACCAGATGGGCGTCATCCTGTCGGCCACCGATTCGCTCAACTGGCTGTCGGAGATCACCGGAAAGAGCGCCGGCGACCTGACCGGCGAGCTCGGCGACAAGCTCAAGGCGCCGACGGGCGTTTCCTTCCTGCCCTATCTCTCCGGCGAGCGGACGCCGCACAATGATTCCGTTATCCGCGGATCATTTACGGGCCTCGCGCATCAATCGAGCCGGGCCGCGCTGACGCAGGCCGTGCTCGAAGGCGTGGCGTTTGCCTTCCGCGACAGTCTCGAAGCGCTGAAGACGGCCGGCACGACCCTGACCCGGGTGACCGCGATCGGCGGCGGCTCGCGCTCGCGCTACTGGCTGAAGGCGATCGCCACGGCCCTGCAGGTGCCGGTCGACATCCCGGCCGATGGCGATTTCGGCGCCGCTTTCGGCGCGGCGCGGCTCGGCCTGATTGCCGCGACGGATGCTGATCCAATTGTCGTCTGCACCGCGCCGGCGACCGATGCCACGATCGAACCGGATGCCAGCCTCGACGGTGCCTTCGCGGACGCCTATCAGCGTTATCGCGCGCTCTACCCGGCGATAAGGGCGGCAACCGCGTGAGCGGGCGCGAGGCACCCCCCTCTGGCCTGCCGGGCATCTCCCCCTCAAGGGGGGAGATTGGCAGCTCGGGCGCCTCGCTCACTATTGCAGCGTTGGAGATTGGCGAAATCCTAGATGACAGCCAATCTCCCCCCTTGAGGGGGAGATGCCCGGCAGGCCAGAGGGGGGTGCCTCGCGCCTCCCCTCCCCGGTTGGCTTCACTGGGCCGGCACCTTGTCGAGGAAGCCAGTGACGCTCTTCAGGCGGCCGTTCTCGATGACGCCGATGTCGGTGCCTTCGATGACGGACTCAGCGCCCTTCGGCCCGAGGTTCCACGAGAAGCGGATGCGGTCGGCGAACCCGTCCGGCTCACCTTTCAGCGAGAAACGAAAGCCGGCAAAGCGCTGCTGGACGCCATCGATCAGCGCGGCGATGCCATCACGGCCATCGCCCTGCATGACCGGGTCGCGGTAGCTGACGTCGCTGGTGAAGGCAGCCTCCAGCAAAGCCTTGCGGCGCGTCGCGTCGCTCTCGTTCCAGGCGGTGATGTAGTTGCGGGCGATCGTGTTGAGGTCGGCCATTGTCTTCATCCTTGGTTGGATCGTTTCGACATGACCCTTTTCGCCCCGCGAAAGAGCGAAACCAATTACGCCTGAGGTAATCGGGCGAAGCATTCGGAGAGGAAGGAAACCATGAGCAGCGGATTTTTCGGCGACATCAAGAAGATCAAGTATGAGGGGCCGGATTCGACCAATCCGCTGGCCTACCGGTACTACAACCCGGACGAGGTCGTGGCCGGCAAGCGGCTGGAAGATCATCTGCGCTTCGCCGTCGCCTACTGGCATTCCTTCGCCTGGCAGGGCGGCGACCCCTTCGGCGGCCAGACTTTCGATCGCCCCTGGTTCGCCAAGCCCGGCGGCATCGACACGATGGAGCTGGCGAAGCTGAAGGCCGACGTCGCCTTCGAGATGTTCTCGCTGCTCGGCGCGCCCTATTTCTGTTTCCACGACGCCGACGTGCGCCCGGAAGGCAAGGATTTCTCCGAAAGCGCTGCGCGCCTCGACGAGATCGCCGATTACTTTGCCGACAAGATGAAGAAGACCGGCGTCAAGCTGCTCTGGGGCACGGCGAACCTTTTCTCGCATCGCCGCTTCATGGCGGGCGCGGCCACCAATCCCGATCCGGACGTGTTCGCCTATGCGGCGGCGACGGTGAAGAAGTGCATCGACGTGACCAAGAAGCTGAAGGGCGAGAACTATGTGCTGTGGGGCGGACGCGAGGGCTATGAGACGCTGCTCAACACCGACCTCGCCCGCGAGCAAGAACAGGCCGGCCGCTTCCTCAACCTCGTCGTCGACTACAAGCACAAGATCGGTTTCAAAGGCACGATCCTGATCGAGCCGAAGCCGCAGGAGCCGACCAAGCATCAGTACGATTACGATGTCGCCACCGTCTATGGCTTCCTGAAACGCTTCGGGCTGGAGAAGGAGGTCAAGCTCAACATCGAGCAGGGCCACGCCATCCTCGCCGGCCATTCCTTCGAGCATGAGCTGGCTTTGGCCAACGCGCTCGGCGTCTTTGGCTCGATCGACATGAACCGCAACGACTACCAGTCCGGCTGGGACACCGACCAGTTCCCCAACAACGTGCCGGAAATGGCCTTGGCCTATTACCAGATCCTGCAGGGCGGCGGCTTCAAGACCGGCGGCACCAATTTCGACGCCAAGCTCAGGCGCCAGTCGCTCGACCCGGAGGATCTCTTGATCGGCCATATCGGCGGCATGGATTCTTGCGCGCGCGGCCTCAAGGCTGCAGCCAAAATGATCGAGGACGAGGCGCTGTCCGCACCGCTCGCCGAGCGCTATGCCGGCTGGAACACCGCCGAGGGCAAGGCGATGCTTGCCGGCAAGCGCACGCTGGAAGAGATCGCTGAGCGGGTGGTGAAGAAGAAGATCGAGCCGCAGCCGCGCTCCGGCCGGCAGGAACTGCTGGAAAACATCGTCAACAGATACGTGTGACGTTTCGGAGGGCCGCCTCGCGAGGCGGCCCAGCCCCGAAATCTTATCCGCGCCGGGCGAAACTTCACGACAAGGTCTTGCCCCACGCCGCCTCTCAATCGCCCCGCTCTTGCCTTCAAACAGCCGTCACGGACTTTCTATATTGTGGGGACGTGGCGGGAAGGAAAGAAGGAGGCGAAACGTATGCAGCACGAACGCGAAATCGACGCCCTGCTCTCTCCCAGCGAGGCTGGCTCGATCATCGATCGGCTGATGGCGCTGCCGCATTCGAAGGACGGCGCCCGCAAGACAAACGAATGGGATCGCGCGGTCGCCGCGCGGCTCGAAACGGCGCTGGCCAAGAGCATGCGCTCGCGCATTGTCCGCGAAGGCCGCGACGCAGCCTGATTCTTCGGTGACTGATTCTTCAGCGGCCTGATTCTTCCGCAGTTTGACGAACGGAGACTGTTTCTCCATCCTGCATCGATGATACGCGCGGTGCTGCTCGATCTCCTGGGTGTCGTCTATGATGGCGACTCCCCGATAACAGGCGCTGTCGCGGCCATCGAGCGTCTGCGCGACGCTCACTTGCCGCTCCGTTTCGTCAGCAACACGACACGCTCGCCCCGCAGCGCGATCATCGCTCAGCTTGCGGCCATGGGCGTCGAGGTAGCCGACGAAGAATTGCTGACGCCGGCCCGCGCCGCGGTCGAATGGCTGCGCAAGCATGGCCGCCAGCCGCATCTGCTCGTCCATCCCGACCTCGAGGTCGAGTTTTCCGGGCTGAAGGGCGGGAGCGGGCGCGCTGTCGTCATCGGCGATGCCGGCGAGGCCTTCGACCATGCCAGCCTCAACCGGGCTTTCCGCGAGTTGGTCGCCGGCGCCGATTTTCTTGCGCTCGCCATCAACCGCACCTTCAGGGATGCCGACGGCCTGCTCAGCCTCGACACCGGCGCCTTCGTCGCGGCGCTGGAATTCGCCAGCGGGCGAAGCCCTGTCGTGCTCGGCAAGCCGTCACCGGATTTCTTCCATTCGGCGCTCGCAGATCTCAACTGCCCGGTGGCCGATGCGGTTATGGTCGGCGACGATGCCGAAAGCGATGTTGCCGGCGCGCTCAGCGCCGGGCTTGGCGCGGCGCTGCTCGTGCGGACGGGCAAGTTCCGCCCAGGCGATGAAACGCGCTTCGATCCAGCACCGACGGCGCTGGTAGACGATCTCACCGCTGCAGCCGAGTGGATACTTAAAGGCGCGCCGGGCTGAAACGGATCCGCTCGGCGCGCTTTGAGTTTCGTTTGATGGGTGCTGTGGCCTGATGGACCGGCGGTTGATTCCCGTTCAGGGTTCCCCAGCGGGCTCGCGGGGAGCGAATCTGCGCAATCGGCTTTCCTTTTTCCGCTATGTCCGGCGAGCGCGCCCTCCGCGCTCGCATCGGCGGCGGCATGGGAACCGCCACAATAGTCGAAAGGAAGTGAGATCATGCCGAAGATCAACGTCACCGCTCTGCCGTTCGTCGCGCGCGGCGGTTACCCGCCGCCGTACGACAAGCTGGTCGCAGGTCGTTCGCGCAAGCGTCTCGGCGATGAAGCCGGCCTGACCCAGTTCGGCGTCAACCTGGCGAAGCTCGCACCCGGCGCCTACTCATCGCTGCGCCATTGGCACGAGAATCAGGACGAGTTTGTCTTTGTCATGGAAGGGGAACTGACGCTGGTGGAGGACGAAGGCGAGACCGTGCTGCGGCCGGGCGACGCGGCCGGCTTCAAGGCGGGCGTCGCCAACGGCCACCATTTGGTCAACCGCTCCGGCAACGACGCTATCTATCTTGAAGTGGGAACGCGCACACAGCGGGAACGCGCGCACTTTTCCGAGGTCGATCTTGTCGCCGTTGCCGACGAGACCGGCGTCCACTACAGCCGTAAGGACGGAGCGCGCTTGTGAACGCATTCACGCTGGAATTGCCCTAGCCGCGCCGCAGCCTGACCGGCGCCTCACCAAATGCCTTGGAAAATGCCCTGGAAAATGCCGCGGCGGAAGAGAAGCCGGTACGCCCGGCAATGTCGGCCATCGCAATGCGGGTGTCGACCACAAGCCGCCTGGCCGCGCCGAGGCGCAGCCGCAGATAATAGGCGCCGGGCGTCTCGCCGATCGACTTGCGAAAGATGCTTTCCAGAGTCCGCGCCGTCACGCCGGCGCGCTTCGCCACCGCATCGATGGTCAGCGGCTGGTCGACATGCGCCTCCATCAGGCGGATCGCCTGCGCCAGGCGCGGATCGTAGCCGTCGAGCCGGCCGAGCGAGACCAGCGGCTGCGCGTCGGTCGCTGCGCGCGCCTGGTCGTAGATGAATACGCTCGCCACATCGAGCGCGGCGGCCATGCCGAGCCGGGTGCGGACGAGATGCAGCATAAGGTCGAAGGTCGGCGAGGCGCCGCCCGAGGTGAAGACCGGACCGTCGATGACATAGCGGTCCGGCCGCACGTCGACCCCGGGAAAGGCGGCGGAGAAATCCTCCATGTCCTCCCAGTGCGTGGTGGCGCTGCGGCCCTCGAGCAGCCCGGCGCGCGCCACCAGCCAGGTGCCGGCCTCGACGCCGCCGCAGGCGCGGGCCGCACGCGCCGCCCTCCGCAAACCGGCAAGCAGCGCCGATGTCGCGTAGTTCTGCGTGCCGAAGCCGGCGACGACGACCAGCATGTCGGTCGGCTCGGCCGCGTCGAAGCGGCCGCTGACCGCGACCGGCAGGCCGCAGGTGGTGACCGGCGCCTCGCCGGTGACCGAGACGAGCTTGAAATCGAACAATGTCTCGCCGAAGATGCGGTTGGCGGCGCGCAGCGGGTCGACCGCCGAGGCCACGCACATGATGGACGATCCCGAGAACACCAGGAACGTCACCTTGAGCGTTTCGCGTTCGGAGCGAAATATCGTCGGCTTTTCGCTTTTGATCATGAGAACTTCGTAAAACGCAAAACAGTTTCCGGCAAGTCGGTCATTCTTGATCGGCTTCGGCGCATCTCGTCATTGCAAAGCCGGTTTCCGGTTTTTCGCTCGACATGGATGGCTGATCGAATTTGGGAGGAAAGACGATGCCGCTCGCGATGAATCGTGAGGTCTTCATTACCTGTGCCGTGACCGGCTCCGGCAGCACGCAGGACCGCAGCCCGAATGTGCCGCGCTCTCCCAAGCAGATCGCCGATTCGGCGATCGAGGCCGCCAAGGCGGGTGCCGCGATCGTCCATTGCCATGTCCGCGACCCGGAGACCGGGAAGCCCAGGCGCGACGTGCATCTCTACCGCGAAGTCACCGAGCGCATCCGCGAGGCCAATGTGGACGTGGTGCTGAACCTCACCGCCGGCATGGGCGGCGACATGGTGTTCGGCTCGCCGGAAGCGCCGCTGCCGCTCAACGAGAAAGGCACCGACATGGGCGGCGCCACCAACCGCATGGAGCATGTACGCCAGTGCCTGCCGGAGATCTGCACGCTGGATTGCGGCACGATGAACTTCGCCGAGGCCGACTATGTCATGACCAACACGCCCGGCATGCTGCGTGCCATGGGCGGCATGATGACGGCGCTGGGCGTCAAGCCGGAGATCGAGGCCTTCGACACCGGGCATCTGTGGTTCGCCAAGCAGCTGGTCGAGGAACAGGTATTGAAGCCCGACGCGCTGGTGCAGCTTTGCATGGGCGTGCCGTGGGGCGCGCCGGACGACCTCAACACCTTCATGGCGATGGTCAACAACGTGCCTTCGAGCTGGAACTGGTCGGCCTTCTCGATCGGCCGCAACCAGATGGCCTATGTCGCGGCCGCGGTGCTCGCCGGCGGCAATGTCCGCGTCGGCCTGGAGGACAATCTCTGGCTCGACAAGGGCGTGCTGGCAACCAACGCGCAGCTGGTCGAGCGCGCGGTGAGCATCGTGACCAATCTCGGCGCACGCGTGCTCGGGCCGGAGGAAGTGCGCAAGAAGCTCAACCTTACCAAGCGGGCGCCGATCGCGGCATAAGAGCGGGAGCTGACCATGGCCACCGTCAAATTCACCGCGATGAAGGACGGCGACAGGCAGGACTACGAATTCCTGGCCGCCCATGAGATCAATTATGCCGCCAAGACCGGCGACCGGCTGCTCGATGCTCTTGTGCAGCTCGACGAGGGCCTCTCGGGCTACAAGATCACCCGGCTCGGCCACTCATTGCAGGCGGCAACGCGCGCCTGGCGCGACGGCGCCGACATCGACTGGATCGTCTCGGCACTGCTGCACGACATCGGCGACATCTATGCGCCTTACAATCACGACGAATATGCCGCGACGATCCTGAAACCTTTCGTACGCGAGCAATGCACCTGGGTGGTGGAGAAGCACGGCGACTTCCAGCGCCTTTATTACGCGCATCATCTCGGCGGCAACCGGCACGCCCGTGACCGCTTTGCCGGCCACCTCTATTTCGACGATTGCGACCAGTTCTGCGAGCGCTGGGACCAGTCGAGCTTCGATCCCGACTACGACACGCTGCCGGTCGAGTTCTTCCGGCCCTTCGTGCTCGAGGTCTTCGCGCGCAAGGCCTACGACCCGGCGGTGATCCGCGCCGGCGAGCGCGTGCCGCTTACCGATCCCGAAACAGCCAAGACGAGAACCGGAGCCTGAGCATGAGCATCATCAACAAGGCGGCAGCCATCGGCGGCGGCGTCATCGGCGCCGGATGGGTGGCGCGGCTGCTGCTCAATGGCATCGATGTGTCGATCTTCGATCCCGATCCGGAGGCATCGCGCAAGGTCACAGAGGTGATGAAAGGCGCGCGGCGCGCCTACAAGCAGATGCTGCCCGGCGGCCTGCCCAAGGAAGGCAAGCTCACCTTCGCCAAGACCATCGCAGAGGCGGTTGCCGATGCCGATTTCATCCAGGAAAGCGTGCCGGAACGGCTCGACCTCAAGCACAAGGTGCTGGCCGAGATCGACCAGCATGCGCCGGCCAACGCCATCGTCGGCTCGTCCACCTCCGGCATCAAGCCGACCGACATGCAGGTGGCGATGAAGAAGCATCCGGAGCGGCTGGTGGTCGGCCATCCGTTCAATCCGGTCTATCTGTTGCCGCTGGTCGAGATCGTCGGCGGTCAGCAGACGTTCCCGGAGGCGATCGAAGTCGCCAAGGAACTCTACGCGTCGATCGGCATGAAACCGGTGGTGGTGCGCAAGGAGATCGAGGCCTTCGTCGGCGACCGCCTGCTCGAGGCCGCCTGGCGCGAGGCGCTGTGGCTGGTCAAGGACGGCATCTGCACCGTCGAGGAACTCGACGACATCATGCGCTATTCCTTCGGCCTGCGCTGGGCGCAGATGGGCATGTTCCAGGTCTATCGCGTCGCCGGCGGCGAGGCCGGCATGCGCCACTTCATGGCGCAGTTCGGCCCCTGCCTGAAATGGCCGTGGACCAAGCTGATGGACGTGCCGGAATTCAACGACGAGCTGGTCGACCTCATCGCCACGCAGTCGGACGAGCAGGCGAATGGGCTGTCGATCCGCGAACTGGAAAAGATCCGCGACGACAATCTGGTCGCGATCATGGAGGCGCTGTCGAAGCAGAACAAAGGCAAGGGCTGGGGCGCCGGCGCGCTGCACAAGGATTATACGAAGCGGCTCGCCAAGCTGGCGGCGAAGCCGGCCGCCAAGGCGGTGGACAAGGCAAAAGCCGCCAAGCCGGCGAAGAAGGCGGCGAAGCCGGCAAAGGCTGAAAAGCCGGCCAAAGCCGACAAGCAGAAGAAGAACAAGAAGAAGGGCTGAGGCGATGCATTTCGGTCTTTCGGAAGAACAGAAGCTCATCGTCGAGACGACGCGGGCCTTCGTCGAGAACGAGCTTTACCCGCATGAGCGCGAGGTGGAGCGCACCGGCGTGCTGCGCCGCGAGCTGATCGACGAGTTGAAGGCCAAGGCGATCGCGGCCGGGCTCTACGCCGCCAACATGCCGGCCGATGTCGGCGGCGCCGGCCTCGATACGGTGAGCTGGCTGCTCTACGAAAAGGAGCTCGGCCGCGCCAACTACGCGCTGCACTGGACCTGCGTGGCGCGGCCGTCCAACATCCTGCTCGCCGGCACGCCGGAGCAGCGCGAAAAGTATCTCTTTCCCTGCATCCGCGGCGAGAAATGGGACTGCCTGGCGATGACCGAGCCCGGCGCCGGCTCCGACCTGCGCGGCATGAAGGCAACCGCCGTGCAGGACGGCTCGGACTGGGTGCTCAACGGCACCAAGCACTTCATCAGCCATGCCGACATCGCCGACTTCGCGATTTGTTTCATGGCCTCGGGCGAGGAGGATTCGCCGCGCGGCAAGCGCAAGAAAATCACCGCCTTCTTCGTCGACAAGGGCACCAAGGGTTTCACAGTGCGCGACGGCTATCGCAACGTTTCGCATCGCGGCTACACCAACTCGATCCTCGAATTCGACGATTGCCGGCTGCCGGCGAGCCAGATCCTCGGCGAAGTGCACAAGGGCTTCGAGGTGGCGAACTCGTGGCTCGGCGCCACGCGCCTGCAGGTCGGCGCCACCTGCCTCGGCCGCGCCGAGCGCGCGCTTTCGCATGCCATCGAATACGCCGCCCAGCGCCAGCAGTTCGGCCAGCAGATCGGCAAATTCCAGGGTGTGTCGTTCAAGCTCGCCGACATGGCGACGGAACTGAAGGCCGCCGATCTGATGGTGTTCGAAGCCGGCTGGAAGTACGATCAGGGTACCGTCACCGATCAGGACATGGCGATGGCCAAGCTGAAGGCCACCGAAATGCTGGCTTTCGTTGCCGACGAAGCAATTCAGATCCATGGCGGCATGGGGCTGATGGACGACCTGCCGCTGGAGCGCATCTGGCGCGACGCGCGCGTCGAACGCATCTGGGAAGGCACGTCGGAGATTCAGCGACATATTATTTCGCGGGCGTTGCTACGTCCGTTCGGTGCTTAGAGCATAACCTTCCAAAGCCGGGACCCGGTTTTGGGAAAGATCGTGCTCAAACGAAAAGATGACCATGCATAAACTCGAACGTCTCCTGCGCCCGAAATCGATCGCCGTGTTCGGCGGGGCGCAGGCCGCCGCCGTCGTGGCGCAGTCGATCAAGATGGGCTTTGCCGGCGAGATCTGGCCGGTGCACCCGACCAAGGACGAGGTCGCCGGCCGCAAGGCCTACCGCTCCGTCGCCGACCTGCCCGGTGCGCCTGACGCCGCCTTTGTCGGCGTCAACCGCCATCTCACCATCGAAGTGGTCAAGGCGCTGGCCGAGCGTGGCGCCGGCGGCGCCGTCTGCTTCGCCGCCGGCTTCCTGGAGACCGAGGCCTATGACGAGGACGGCGAGCGGCTGCAGGCCGAGCTCGTTGCCGCCGCAGGCCAGATGCCGATCATCGGCCCGAACTGCTACGGCCTGATCAACTATGCCGACGGCGCGCTGCTCTGGCCCGATCAGCATGGCGGCATCAGGCTGCCGGAAGGCGGCAAGGGCGTCGCCATCATCACGCAGTCGTCCAACATCGCCATCAACATGACGATGCAGAAACGCGGCCTGCCGATCGCCTTCCTGATGACAGCCGGCAACCAGGCGCAGACCGGCCTCTCGGAAATGGCGCTTGGCCTGATCGAGGACGAGCGCGTCACCTCGCTCGGCCTGCATATCGAGGCTTTCGATTCGGTCGCCGGCTTCGAGCGGCTGGCGGCGAGAGCGCGCGAGCTGAAGAAGCCGGTCATTGCCATGAAGGTCGGCCGCTCCGAACAGGCCAGGCAGGCGACGGTGTCGCACACTGCTTCGCTCGCCGGTTCCGACGCCGCCTCCGGCGCCTTCCTGAAGCGTCTCGGCATCGCGCGCGTCGATTCCATTCCGGCCTTCATCGAAGCGCTGAAGCTCTTGCACATCACCGGACCATTGCCCGGCTACAGACTGTCGTCGATGAGCTGCTCTGGCGGCGAAGCGTCGGTGATGGCCGACAGCGCGGAAGGGCGCTGGGTGCATTTCCCGACGCTGACCGCCGAGCATCGCGCCCATGTCAAATCGACGCTCGGACCGCTGGTCGCCGTCGCCAATCCGCTCGACTATCACACCTTCATCTGGAACAACGAACCGGCGATGACGGCCACCTTCACCGCCATGGTGTCGGGCGGCTTCGACCTCAACATGCTGGTGCTCGACTTCCCGCGGCCCGACCGCTGCTCCGACACCGACTGGTGGGCGACGCTGCGCGCCTTCGAGGCGGCGCTGAAGACCAACAGGGCGCAAGGCGCGATAGTCTCCTCATTGCCGGAGAACCTCCCGGAGGAATACACCGCCGGGCTGATGGCGCGCGGCATGGTGCCCTTGTTCGGCATTTCCGAGGCGATGGACGCCGCGCAGGCCGCAGCCTTCATCGGCTGGGCGTGGCGCGAGCCACAGGCGCAGCCGGTCGATACCACGGCGGCCGGCGCGACCGATAGCAAGCATATCACCCCCGACGAGGCCGAAGCCAAAGCACGCCTGATCGAGGCCGGCCTGCCGGTGCCGAAGGGCGAGCGCGCTTCCAACGCGGTCGAGGCCGTGATCTCGTCAATGGCGCTCGGCTTCCCGGTGGCGCTGAAGGCGCTGGGGGTGACCCACAAATCGGAACTCGGCGCGGTGCGGCTCAACCTCAAGGACGCGGAATCCGTCAGCAATGCCGCACATGACCTCCTGCCGCTCGGCACGGGGCTCTATGCCGAACGCATGGTGCGCGACGGCGTCGCCGAGCTGATCGTCGGTTTCACCCGCGACCCGATGTTCGGCGCCGTCATGACGCTCGGCACCGGCGGCGTGCTGGTCGAGCTTTTGCGCGACAGCGTGACCCTGATGCTGCCGGCGACGCGCGACGACATCGAGGCAGCATTGCGGGGGCTCAAGCTCTATCCCCTGCTCGAAGGCTATCGCGGTCGACCCAAGGCCGATGTCCAGGCCGCGATCGACGCCATCGCCGGCATTGCCGACTTCGTGCAGAAGAATGAAGGCGAGATCGAAGAGCTCGACATCAATCCGCTGATCGTCTGCGCCGAAGGCAAGGGCGCCTGGATCGCCGATGCGCTATTGGTGCTTGGAGAAAAGAAGAATGGCTGACGTTATCACCACCCGCCGCGAAGGCACTATCCTCGAAGTGACGCTCGACCGGCCGAAGGCCAATGCCATCGACCTCAAGACGTCGCGGTTGATGGGCGGGACGTTCAAGGCGTTCCGCGACGATCCCAGCTTGCGCGTCGCCATCGTCAAGACGGCCGGCGACAAGTTCTTCAGCGCCGGCTGGGACCTGAAGGCGGCCGCCGCCGGCGACGCGGTCGACGGCGACTATGGTGTCGGCGGCTTTGCCGGGCTGCAGGAACTGCGCGACCTGAACAAACCGGTGATCGCCTGCGTCAACGGCATGGCGGTGGGCGGCGGCTTCGAGCTGGCGCTGTCCTGCGACCTGATCTACGCGTCGGACCACTCCTCCTTCGCGTTGCCCGAGATCCGCGCCGGCACCCTGGCCGACGCAGCCACCATCAAGCTGCCGAAGCGCATCCCCTATCATATCGCCATGGACCTTTTGTTCACCGGCCGCTGGATGGATGTGGCGGAAGCGCACCGCTGGGGCCTGGTCAACGAGGTGCTGCCCAAGGAGAAGCTCGAGGACCGCGTCTGGGAGATCGCGCGGCTTTTGGCCAGCGGTCCGCCGCTGGTCTTCGCCGCGATCAAGGAGACGGCGCGCGTGGCCGAGGCGCTGACCTTCCAGGATGCGATGAACAAGGTGACTCGCAGGCAGTTGCCGACGGTCGATACCCTCTACGGCTCGGAAGACAACATGGAAGGCTTCCGGGCGTTCGCGGAAAAGCGCGACCCGGTGTGGAAGGGGCGATAACGTCGGAGATGACGGCGCGAGGCACCCCCCTCTGCCCTGCCGGGCATCTCCCCCGCAAGGGGGGAGATTGGCAGCTTCTGTGCCGGCGCTCTTCCTGCGACGTCGACTATTGGCGAAAGCCATCGCGACATCCGATCTCCCCCCTTGCGGGGGAGATGGCCGGCAGGCCAGAGGGGGGTGCCCAGGCTCGACCTCCAAAGTCGGTCCAAATACTATGACCGACTACAGAAAACTCATCGACGCCGAGACCTGGGCCTTCATCGAGAAGACCAATTCCTATTACCCGCCGGACACGATCGACTATACGATCGCCGAGCAGCGGGCGATCTACGATAGGATGTGTCGGGAGTTCTTCGCCGGCTACCCGCATGGCGTGACGGCGGAAACCACTGAGATCACCACGCCGACCAACAACGTCCCGATCCGCATCTATCGCAATGCGGAACCGGACAAGGCCGCGATGGTGCTCTACGTCCATGGCGGCGGCTTCATTCTCGGTGGTTTGGACAGCCATGACGATGTCTGCGCCGAACTCTGCGCCCGCACCGGCTACGAGGTGGTCTCGGCCGATTACCGGCTGGCGCCGGAGCATCTGCATCCGGCCGCCTTCGATGATGTGCTCAGCGCCTTCGAATGGGCCGCGAAGACCTACGATTGCCCGGTCGTGCTCTGCGGCGACAGCGCCGGCGGCAATCTCTGCGCCGCCATTGCCCACGCGACGCGCGGGCATGTAAAGAAGCCGGTCGGCCAGGTGCTGATCTATCCCAGCCTCGGCGGCGACCACTTTAGGGGATCCTATCTCACGCATGCAGAGGCGCCGATGCTGAGCGCACGAGATATCGAATTCTACAAGCATATCCGCACCGGCGGCGTCGACCGGACCGGCGACATCACGCTGTATCCGCTCGCCGACGCCAATTTCGCCTACCTGCCTCCGACCGTGCTGATCACCGCGCAATGCGACCCACTGTCGTCCGACGGCGAGGCTTATCGCGACCGCGTCGTCGCGGCGGGCGGCCATGCCTACTGGTTCGAGGAGCCGGGGCTGGTGCACGGCTATCTCCGGGCCCGCCACACGGTCGGCCGGGCACGCGCCAGCTTCACGCGTATCGTCGAGGCGGTGTCCATGCTCGGCAAGGGCGACTGGATCTGGTGACTTTCCCGAGCGGCGAGGACGGACCTTCCGCCTCGCCCCATTCCTCGCGTTGAACCTTTCCGCCTCGGGCCGCGACTGACGGCCAGGCACACCGCGATCGTGCGGACTGGAAAGGAACCCCAATGACCAGAAACCCAGAGACTCGGCGGTCTCCGGGAACAACAGCAGCCAAGCGTGACCATCGCTTTAAGGAGCGGGTCGATACGCTCGGCTTCCGGCTGCTTCCGTTGACCCTGCCGGGGAGCCGGCGTATCGTGACCAAGCGGAAAACACACAATTCTATCAGGGACGAACGAGCCGGAACGCTGCGACTTGCCTTGACTCGCGCGGTGAAAATCGGGGGTTCTTCCGACGACTTCGGGGGGAGCTCAATGTCTTGCGACCGCGGCTCGTTCGTGGCTTCTCGCGCCGGCGGTTTGCGCCGCGCCATAATGGCGACCAGCGGAATCCTGGCGCTGGCTCTGTCTGCCAGCCTCTGGCCAAGCAGCGCGGCGAAGGCCCAGGAAACGCAGATCATCTATCCCGGCTCGATGGCGGTGACCGGCTTTCCCGGCACCGTCATTCCAGATTTCGACTCCTCCGATTCGGGAAAAGGGGGCCTGCCGCCCGGCTCCGACCCGGTCGACGAAACCTTCATCGATACCTCTCAAGCCTCGTTGCGGATTTTCAATGTCTCGCGGCTCGGCGGCCCGGCTTCCGGCCAACTCGTCTACACGCCGCCGCCTTTCGAGGTGACGGCGGGCCAGGTCGGCGAGGTGTTCGGCCTCACCTATGACGACGGCGTGCGCGATGGCGTGCCATCGGGCATCCCCAATCTCTATGCCGCGGCGACCTCGCTGCACGGCATCGAGATCGTCACGCCGGACGCCGACGACGACGGCCGCCCCGAGCGGCAGCGCCGCGGCACCGCGGGCGCAGTCTTCATGGACGGCCAGTTCGGCGCAGAAAACGGCGGTGGACCGGGCACGATCTGGAAGATCGACGGCATTTCGGGCGCAGTATCGAAATTCGCCGACATCGACACCAATAGCGGGCCTGGCATCGGCAACCTCGTCTTCGACCCGACCCATCGCGAGTTCTTCGCTTCGGATCTCGACACCGGCCTGATCCATCGCATCGACGTCGACGGCAATCTGATCGACACGTTCGACCATGGCGTTGGCGGGCGTCCGGCGCATGGGCTGGCCCCGGTCGCCGACGACGGCGCAGTAATGGACATCCAGGCCGCCGCCTTCGATAGCGAAGACCCCGAGACCTGGGGTTATACGCAGGATGCGCGCCGCGTCTGGGCTGTCGCCTATCACGGCGGCCGGCTTTACTATTCCGTCGGCGAGAAAGCCGAAATCTGGTCGGTCGGCATTGCGGGCGACGGAAGCTTTGCCGGCGATCCGCGCTGGGAGCTGACGGTCAAGGCCGACAAGGACTACGCCGTCACCGACATCGCCTTCGACAACAAGGGCTTCATGTATCTCGCCCAGCGCGGCCCGGTGGAAAACCGCTATGACTACGGCCGCTTCGCCGATTCCGGCAAAGGCGAGGTCATCCGCTATCGGCGCGAGGATCCGGACGATCCGGCGACGGAATCGGTCTGGGTGGAAGTGCCGCAGGAATATGCGATCGGCTTCCCGCAGGCCAATCGCCAGTCGGCCGGGGGCGTCGACCTGCAATACCGCTACGATGCCGAAGGCAATCTCGACACCTCGGTTTGCACCGACACGGTCGTCAACACCGGCGACAAACTGCGCGACAATCCCGAGCTTGCCGAGCGGCTCGCCGCCGGCGGGCCGCTCGCCGTGCATGGCGTGCAGTTCACCCCGAGCGCCTTGGTCAAGCCGGCTAACGTGCCGCCCTTCGGCTCATGGTTCGTCGACTTCGACGGCTATTTCGAAGATCCCGACGTCCAGGGCCATGTCGGCGACGTCAGGGTCTGGCGCCCCTGCGAGGGCCGCGCCGGCTACTACGAGGAAATCCCGGGCGGCTACCTGCCCCCATTCTATCCGCCGGCGTCCCTACCGCCCGGCAACCTGCCGCCATGCCTCGATGTCGCGGACGTGCAGTATTTCTGCACACCACGCGGCCTCCAGGCGGATCTCTATCTCCATGACCATGCCGGCTTAGGCGGCGATTCGATCAAGGCTCAGTCCAAAACGCCCGGCGTCGCGGTGACCTCACCCATGTCGCACGCTCCGGGCAAGCCCTACACGATCGACATCACCGGCCATAATCCGGGCGAGACCGTCAATGTCGGGCTCTGCTTCTACCGGAAGTCCGACCAGGACAAGGGCGGCTACTACCCTTGCTGCAAGATGACGCTGCCGCTCAGAACCCCGGACGTCAGTTGCGAAGGGAGGGACAAATGAACAGTCCCGTCCTTTCCCGCCTTGCTTCGCGCAAAACCCTCATGGAGACGATCTTGAAACCCCTGTCATACGCCAGGCGCGGCGCGCGCTGGCTGATGGCGGCCGGTGTCGCCGTCGCCATGATGCCGGCATTGCCGGCGCTCGCCCAAGACAAGACTCCTGCCGCCACTCCAGAACCCGCCCCTGCACAGCAGGGCATCAATCCGGAGCTTGGGCGGATCGTGCCGTTCTTCACCAAGAGAGGCGGCCAGAGAGGCTGCGATTCCGTCGAATATGTCCTGAGCTTCGGCATCCACGGTGATCCGCAGGACTTCGACCGACCAAGCGTGGCGGCCCTGCTGAAAGCGACGCGGCTCGACTTCAAGGACCAGCTTCCGCACGGCTTGCAGATCGTCAGCGTCGATGTCGACGGCGACGGCACCAGCGCCTCCGGCGGACCGCTGCCCGCTGCTGCGATCGGCACATCGGCCGACCCGAACGATACGGCGAGTGTTACCAACTTCCGGATCAGCGCTTCCAACCTCGACGGCGCCGGCGCCGCGAATGAACGCGTCATCACCTTCCGGATCACGGCCAAGATAGACCACGCCGCCTTTCCCGCGCCGGCGACGGCCGACAACCAGGGCCTGATTGAAGTGGCCTTCAGGGGTGGTCCGGCAACCACGATCCCGTCGCAGGATCCGGACAAGCCCGACGACGGTGATTTCCTCACCGGCGTCAAGACCTCGATCAAGATCGACCTGACCAAGTGCAACCCGCCGCCTCCGGCCAAGGAATGCTTCAAGGTCGAGCGCGGCACGGTCGACTGCGTGCCCGGCGGCGGCGCCTTCATCTACCACATGCCGGTCGGTCCGGAGATGGGCGGTAAATGGGTGCAGGTATCGACGACGACACCCGGCATAACCATCGTTCCCGACACGCAGCAGGTGCCTGCCGGCGGCGGCGTGCTGAACTGGAAGATCATCGGCGCTTCGCCGGGCGAGGCCATCCATCTCGTCGTCACCGGCATCGACGCCTATGCCGGGCCGAAGGAAGGCTGGGGACTGTGCTGCGCGCAGGAGATCGACATCGTCATTCCGCGCGATCTCAAGTGCCCGCCTGAAAAGCAGCCCGACCTCAAGGTGGAGAAGTGGGCAGGGGTGCCGCGTTGCACGATGGCCGGCGGCTGCGACTTCACCATCACGGTCACCAATGTCGGCGATGGGCCCTACAACGGCAAGATCGTGCTCGACGAGGTGACGTTGCCGGCCGGTTCGATGCTGTCCTCGGGACCGAACCCGCCCTGGCTCTGTGCGCCTGGAACGACGCCGATGACCTGCACACACCCGGTTACGACACTCAATCCCGGCGCCTCCGTCGTCCTCAAGCTCGGCTTCAAGCCTGTCGGCGGCTGGCAGGGCAGCGTGCTGCGCAACTGCGTCGCCTATGACTACCAGGCCAGCGGCAAGCCGCTGTTCGGCAGCCAGCAGAACGACCGCGGCTGCGCCTCGATCCCGATCTGCCGCCGCGGCGATCGCGACCCGCAGTGCCAGCCTCCGGTCGAGAAGAAGGTCGACCTGATCCTGAAGAAGCGCGCCCGCATCCCGGTCTGCACGCCGGACGGGATCTGCACCTTCGTGATCGACGTCATAAACAACGGCACCAGCACCTATAAAGGGCCGCTGACGGTGATCGACACCTATCCAGGCGGCGCGCCGACCTCATCGACCTTCGGGCCGAGCCCGCCCTGGACCTGCGGCCCGAACGGCCCCGGCCAGTTCCGCTGCGACAATGCCGGTATTTCCCTACCTCCCGGCGCCTCGACGCCGATCGTGGTCAAGGCGGTGATGCCGGCAAACTACCGGCCGGACATGCTCGAAAACTGCGCCGAGGTGAAGGCCATTCCCGGCGAAGCCGACCTCGCCAACAACAAGGCTTGCGCGAGCGAGCGTATCCGCCATCCTAGTGGCGGCCAGCCCGGCCTGCGCATCACCAAGACGTGCGACAGCTCGCTTGCCGGTGCGGCTTCGGTTTCCTGCCGCATCACCGTCAGCAACGCCGGCACGGCCGCTCCCACCGGTCCGGTGCGGGTCGACGATGTCGCCACGCGGGTGTCGGGCGGCGCGCCGGTCGCTATCCAGACCATCCTCCCGGACGGCGCGGAGTGGAACTGCGGGCCGGTGCCCGCCAACACGCTGTCGTGCCAGCTTTCCGGCGCCGTCATGACGCCCGGAACCAGCCGGCACTTCGACGTGACGGTGAGCGGCAATGGCGAATTCGAGAACTGCGCGCGCGGCACCTATGGGCCGCGGCCGGGTGACGACATCGTCTATCCGATCGGCCAGGCCTGCGCCAAGGGCGGCGGTACCTCGACGCTGCGTGTCGAGAAGACCGGCGACAGCGAATGCCAGCCGGGCCAACCCTGCTCGTTCGAGATCACCATCACGAACGACGGGCCGAACGCCTTCTCCGGCCCGGTTCGCATTGGCGATGCGATCGGCCTGGACGGCATCGGCCGCCTGGAAGGTGTCCAGATTACCTCTGTCGACCCGCCCTTCGGCTGCTCGCCGGAGCCGGCGACGCTGCCGGCATCCTGCATCGCCAACCTGACGCTCGGCGCTGGCGAAAGCCACACGCACCATGTCACCGTGGTGCTTCCCGACGATGCGCGGCTTGCCAATCTGCAGGGCACGGTCAGCGGACAGAACTGCGTCGGCGTGCTGTCGCCGAACACGCCGGTGCAAGGCGGCGACAACATGCTGTCGCCTGCCCCAACCAACGGGCAGGTCGACAGCGGCAGGGCCTATGCCTGCCACCCCTTCACCATCAAGCGTGAGGTGAAGAACCAGTGCTCGAACGGCATGGTGCTGAACGCGTCCGGCCGCTGCGCCTGCCCGGACGGCACGACCTTCCGCAACGGCCAGTGCAGTTCCGGCGGCGGCAAGCTGCAGCCGCTGCCGGTGCCGCCGCGCTGCGTCCTGCTCAAGGGCCAGATCCGCACCGAGGACGGGCGCTGCGTCTGCCCGCGCGGCACGGAGCTCGAAAACGGCAAGTGCATGCAAAGCGAGCAGCCGCAGGAGCCGCAATGCACGCTGCGTCCCGGCCAGTATCGCGACCAGGACGGCAATTGCGTGTGCCGGCGCGGCGAGCTGGTGAACGGCGTCTGCCAGGTCATCCCGCCGAAATGCACGATCCGCGGTGCCGTGCCGACGGCGAACGGCTGCGCCTGCCCCGACGGCACGCATCTCGACCGGGCAGCCAAGGCCTGTGTGCCCGACCGGCAGCCGCCCAGCCAATGCGGCATCCGCGGCCAGGTACGCAATGCCGACGGCGACTGCGTCTGCCCGAAGGGGACGGAGGTGCGGGGCAAGGTCTGTGCGCCGGTCAGGAAGCTGCAGGCATGCTCCATCCGCGGCCAGATCCTCAACAAGCGCGGCGCCTGTGTATGCCCGCGTGGCACCGAGGTGATAGAAGGCAGGTGCGGCACGTTCGAAGACGCCGAATGCGCACCGGGCTCGCAGATGATCGACGGCATTTGCCAGCCGATCATCAGGCGGCGCTGCCCGGTCGGGACGACCGGACGGTATCCGGACTGCTTCCCGATCCGCAGGCGGCCGGGCGTGGAGATCGGTCCGGACCTGCTGCTCAATCCGAACATCCTGCAGCAGCTGGTTCCGCAGCGCCAGCCGAGGCGGGTGCTGCAGGACCCGGCAGGCGCAAACATCCAGAATTTCAAGCCGTAACTTCCGATGCTGAAGACAAAGACCCGCCGGAGCAATCCGGCGGGTCCTTCTTTCCCGCGCCGGGGCTGCGTTCCCGTACACCCGTCGACCGATGCGGAAAACATGCTTCCCCTTGACCAGACGATGGTCTAGGCAGACGCGCAAGGAAGGCGCGCAACCCAGCGCGCCGACGTCGATCCGGGAGAGGCCTTTCATGAGCAAGAAGACCCTGATCGCGCCATCGGTGCTGGCATCGGATTTCTCCAAGCTCGGCGATGAGGTCGAGGCGGTCGCGGCGGCAGGGGCCGACTGGATCCATCTCGATGTCATGGACGGTCACTTCGTGCCCAACATCACCTTCGGCCCACCGGTGATCAAGGCGATCCGCAATCGCACGAAGGCCTTTTTCGACTGCCATTTGATGATTGCGCCGGCCGACCCCTACCTGGCCGCCTTCGCCGAGGCCGGCTGCGACGGCATGACCGTGCACGCCGAGGCCGGCCCGCATCTCGACCGCTCGCTGCAGACAATAAAAGGCCTCGGCAAGAAGGCCGGCGTCTCGCTCAACCCGGCGACCCCGGAAACGGCGATCGAATATGTGCTCGACCGGCTCGACCTCATCCTGATCATGACCGTCAATCCCGGCTTCGGCGGGCAGGCGTTCATCCCGGCGATCGTCGACAAGGTAAGACGGGTGAAGGCGCTGATCGGCAACCGCCCGATCCGCATCGAGATCGACGGCGGCGTCTCGCCGGAGACAGCACCGCTGGTGACGGCCGCCGGCGCCGACGTGCTGGTGGCGGGGGCGGCGATCTTCAAAGGCGGCACGGTCGAAGCCTATCGGGCAAATATCGAGGCAATCCGTTCAGCAGCCGACAAAGCCGCCAATTGAAGATATCGAGGGCTTATTGCCAGCAAAAGCCGCCGCGCTGCTGAACGCCTGTTCAATACACAAGTTATATCGAGCCCCCCAACAACGTCAGCTTTTTCCGACTGATTTTTACTTTATTCGATAATAGACCCCGTCTTGTCTTAAAGTCGAATATCGCCACCCTCCGCTTTTAGACGGCAGTGCCCGGCTGTATGATACATGTACGGAGATTGCTTCGCCGAGGGCCCTGACAAAACAGGGGCAAGCAATGGGAGTTCGATTGACATACCCAAACGCCGATACGGGCGAAGGCAAGGGGGCCAAGAGCACGCTGGCCAGCTCGGTGTATCGTCAACTCCGCGAGGACCTGCTGCGCGGAGCCCTGGAGGCCGAGGGCAAGCTGCGCGTCGAATGGGTCGTTTCCCGCTATGGCGCCGGTGCCTCGCCGGTGCGCGAGGCGCTCAACCGCCTTGCCGCCGAAGGCTTGCTTGGCCGCCATGACCAGCGCGGCTTCTTCCTGATGCCGGTGAGCGCGGCCGAGCTGGAGGAACTCACCCGCACCCGCTGCTGGCTGGAAGAACGCGCCTTGCGCGAATCCATCGCCCATCGCACGGCCGAATGGGAAGAGCAGCTGGTATTGGCCCTGCATCGCCTGGCGCGCGCCGAGCGGCGCCAGCCCGACGATCCGGCAACCAACAATCCGGAATGGGAGACGCTGCACCGCGCCTTCCATCGCGCGCTGATTTCGGCATGCCGGTCGCATTGGCTGATCGGCTTTTGCGATCAGCTTTCCGACCAGGCCTCCCGCTACCGGCTGATCTCGCAGCGCGGCCCGGGCTCCGAACGCGACGACCTTGGCGAACACCGCACGATTGCGGAGCGGACGCTGGACGGCGATGCCGACGGCGCGGTCGAGGCCTTGCTCCGCCACTACCGGCTGACGGCGGAGATGTGCATGGCCCGCTTCAACCAGGGCTACGAGCCGAGAGCCGGGTCGGCCAAGGCCTCGCGCGGCCGCAGATAGCTGCCCGTGCGGGCGGCCGCCATACGCTCTCCCTGGAATTGCTCTGGCCGGCAAATCTGATATTCGCTCTGGCGGGCATTCGACGCCAGAGGACGACATGGCCAATCATCTGTTCGACGCTTTCCGCACCCGCATGCCGGCACCCGGTCGCCTGCTGATGGAGACGGACGACGGGCGTTCGATCGCCTATGGCGACATGCTGGCACGATCCGCGCAATTGGCGCACGCGCTGGTGCAGGCGGGCGTCCAGCCTGGCGACCGGATCGCCGTGCAGGTGGAGAAGACGCCGGAAGCCTTGCTCCTCTATCTCGCGTCCTTACGCACCGGTGCCGTCTTCCTGCCGCTCAACACCGCCTACACGCTGCCGGAGCTCGACTATTTCTTCCGCGACGCGGAACCGCGGCTGGTCGTCTGCGATCCCGAGAAAGCGTCGGATATCGGGGCGCTTACCGCGTCGGCGGGAGCCGCAACGCTGACGCTTGGCCGCGACGGGCGCGGCACGCTCGCCGATGGCGCCGCGCGGCAGCCGACGGATTTCGCGGATGTGGCGCGCGGTCCGGACGATCTTGCCGCCATCCTTTACACCTCCGGCACGACGGGCCGCTCGAAGGGCGCCATGCTCAGCCACGAGAACCTCGCCTCGAACGCGCGCGTGCTGGTGGAGCACTGGCGCTTCGACGCCGACGACGTGCTGATCCACGCGCTGCCGATCTTCCACACGCATGGCCTGTTCGTCGCCACCAACGTCATCCTGATGGCCGGCGCCAAGATGCTGTTCGAACGGAAGTTCGACCCGGGCCGTGTCATTTCGCTTTTGCCTCGAGCGACCGCGCTGATGGGCGTGCCGACTTTCTATGTGCGTCTCCTGCAGCAGGACGGGCTGACGAGAGATGCGGCGAGGCACATGCGGCTGTTCATCTCGGGCTCGGCGCCGCTGCTTGCCGAGACGCACAATGCCTGGCGAGAGCGCACCGGCCACGCCATCCTCGAACGCTACGGCATGACCGAAACCAACATGAACACGTCCAACCCCTATGACAGCGAGCGACGCGCCGGCACGGTCGGCTTTCCCCTGCCGGGTGTCTCGCTGCGCATCGCCGATCCTGAGACAGCTGCGCCGCTTACCCAGGGCGAGATCGGCATGATCGAGGTGAAGGGACCGAACGTCTTTGCCGGCTATTGGCGGATGCCGGAGAAGACCAAGGCCGAGTTCCGCGGCGACGGCTTCTTCATCACCGGCGATCTCGGGCTGATCGATGCCGACGGCTATGTCCACATCGTCGGCCGCGGCAAGGACCTGATCATCTCGGGCGGCTACAACGTGTACCCGAAGGAGATCGAGAGCGAGATCGACGCGCTTGCCGGAGTCAGCGAAAGCGCCGTGATCGGCGTCGCCCATCCGGACTTCGGCGAAGGGGTCACGGCGGTAGTGGTACGCAAACCGGGATCGGCGATCAGCGCCGCCGATATCGCCGCCGCCATCGCCGGGCGGCTGGCGAAATACAAGCATCCGAAGCAGGTGATCTTCGTCGACGAGTTGCCGCGCAACACGATGGGCAAGGTGCAGAAGAACGTCTTGCGCGAGGCGTACAAGGATATCTATGCGACGAGCAAAGCCGGCTAACAGTATAATGGCAGGGTCGGCGCACATCGCAGGACCCATGCTGTGACATTGTTGAGGAACGCGGCGGCGTAAGGTGACATCGGTCGTGATCCTTCGCGCCCCCCTCAGTCCTGCCGGACATCTCCCCCACTTGGAGGGAGATCGGACGTCACCGCGGCTTTCGCCAATCGTCAACGTCGCGGGATTGAGCGGGGGCGCTGAAACTGCCAATCTCCCCCCTTGTGGGGGAGATGTCCGGCAGGACAGAGGGGGGCGCTGTCCCGCCAGCGCTTCAAAGAGAGGCCTTGGCGGCAAACGCCCTCTCGCCGCCGATCCAGACATTCTTGACGTCCAGATCATCCGACAGGCCGACGATGTCTGCCGCCGTGCCGTTTGCGAAGCGGCCGAGGCGGTGCGCTTGGCCGACCGCCTCGGCGGGATAGAGCGAGGCCATGCGCAGGGCCTCGTCGAGATCGAGCCCGACGACGCGATGGACGAAGCGCACGGCCGAGATCATGTCGAGGTCGGCGCCGGCCAGCGTGCCGTCGGCGAGCCTGAGACTCCCGTCCTTGCGGTAGATGGTGCGGCCGTTGAGGGTGAAGGAGGTCATGTCGGTGCCGATCGTCGCCATGGCATCGGTGACCAAAAGGATCTTGCCCGGCCCCTTTTTGGCATTGAGCGCTAGCGTCATCGTGCCCGGGTGGACATGGATGCCGTCGGCGATGATGCCGGCGTAGAGACCGCCTGTGTCGATGGCCGCTCCGGCCAGTCCGGGCTCGCGATTGCCGATCTGGCTCATCGCGTTGAAGAGGTGGGTGACGACCGTTGCCCCGGCTTCGGCGAAGGCCGTTGCCGTGGCATAGTCGGTGTCGGAATGGCCGAGGCTGACGATGATGCCAGCCCCGGCGAGCGCCGTGACGCGGGCCGGCTCAACCGATTCCGGCGCGATCGTGGTGAGCAGCACCGGCAGGTCCCGGCGCGCGGCGATCAGCGCCGCCTGGTCGGCGTCCGTCATCGGCCGGATGAGGGCTGGATCATGCGCACCCTTGCGCGCTATGGACAGATGTGGGCCTTCGAGGTGCAGGCCGAGGAAACCCGGCACTTTCCGCGCAGCCTCGGCGCCGGCGGCGACGGCCGCGGCGGTGATCGCCGGCGTGTCGGTGATCAGCGTCGGCAGCAGCGCCGTGGTGCCGAACGGCGCATGCGCCCGGCAGATGGTCTCGATCGAGGCGACATCGGGATGGTCGTTGAGCATGACGCCGCCGCCGCCATTGACCTGGATGTCGACGAAGCCGGGAGCCAGCAGGCCGCCGCCGGTCTCGACCAAGGACACGCCGGACGGAATGGCGCCAGTGGGCAGAATGGCCTCGACCATGCCGTCCTTGACGACGAGCGCCGCATCGTCATGCCAGTCGGCGCCATCGAAGATGCGGGCGCCAGTGAGGGCGAAACGGTCGCTCATACGGTTTCCGTCACCTTGCGCAAGTTACGCGGCGCATCCGGGTCGAGGCCGCGATGGCGCGCGAAGGCCTCGACGAAGCCGTAGAAGGACACGATCAGCGCCAGCGGGTCGGTCAGCGGATGGCCGGTCGCGACATGCGGCAGAGGCCTCGCGCTCTTGGCCTTGTCGGAAGTAACGAAAGCGGCCGCGCCCTTGGCTGCCACGCTGTCGGCGGCCTCGGCCACGGAAGGCTCCGACGCGTCGCGGGCGGCGAGCGCCAGGACCGGGAAGCCCGGTCCGACCAGCGCCAGCGGCCCATGCATCACCTCGGCGGCGCTGTAGGCCTCGGCATGCATGGCGCAGGTCTCCTTGAACTTCAGCGCCGCCTCGCTGGCGATCGCGAAGGACGGGCCGCGGCCGAGGATGAACAGCGACTGCGGCGTCTCGAGCGCCGCTGCCAGCGCCATCCAGTCGCAAGCGATCGCCTTCTCGAAATGTTCGGGCAGGCGGGCGAGCGCTGAAAGCAGCGCCTGGTCGCCAGTGCTGTGCGCCATCAGCGCCAGGGCAGCAACGGCCGAATTGACGAAGGTCTTGGTGGCCGCGACACTGCGCTCCGGCCCGGCGAGAATGTCGATGGCGTAGTCCGAGGCGCGCGCCAGCGGCGAGTCGGCCGTGTTGGTGATGGCGACTGTCAGCGCGCCGCCCACCCTCGCCGTTTCGGCCATGGCGACGATGTCGGGGCTTTTGCCCGACTGCGAGATCGCCAGACAAGCCGAGCCGCGGAGTCTGAGCTTCGCGCCGTAAATGGAAGCGATCGACGGGCCGACCGAGGCAACTGCGAGGCCGGCCGTCAGCTCCACGGCATATTTCGTGAACGTGGCCGCATGGTCGGACGAGCCGCGCGCCACGGTGACGACGAAATTCGGATCGCGCTCGCGAAGGCCGCGGCCGGCCTCGGCCAGCGCCTTGGCCGAGCCATCCAGCAGGCGGGCGGTGGCCGCCGGGATCTCTTCGATCTCGCGCCGCATGTGAGTGGTAGTCGCCCTCATGGCCGGATCTCCTCTCCCGGCCCGGTCAGCCGGAGTTCCGCGACGAAGTCATAGGCGTCGCCTCGATAGATCGAGCGGGTAAATTCGATCACCTTGCCGCTCGCCAGATAGGAAATACGTTCGATGTGCAGGCCGGCAACCCCCGGCGGCACTTCGAGCAGGCGCGCGTCGGCGTCGCCGAGATTGGCGGCAGAGATGCGCTGCACCGCCCGCACAGGGCGGTTGCCGGTCAGTTCCAGCGCCGCGTAGAGCGAGGAGCCTATCGCCTCGGGATCGGGAAGGACACTGGCCGAGAGCGCGGCGCGCTCGATGGCCAGCGGCGTGTCGTTGGCGATGCGCAGGCGGGCCACACGCGCCACCAGCTCGTTCGACGACAGACCGAGCACCATCATCTCGTCCGGCGAGGGCGCATAGAGGCCGCGGTCGAGCCAGGCCGAGCGCACGACCATGCCGCGGCGCGCCATGTCCTCGGTGAAGGAGGTGAGCCTCGACAGCGACTGCTCGACGCGCTCCATGCGCGGCGCGACGAAGGTGCCGGAGCCGTGACGCTGGACGAGGATGCCGCCCTTGACCAGATCCTGCACCGCCTTGCGCACGGTGACGCGCGAGATGTCGGCCTTGCTGGCGATGTCGCGCTCGGAGGGCAGCGCGTCGCCCGGACCGATCAGGCCGCGATTGACTGCTTCCTCGATGCTTTTCCTGAGCTGCAAATAGAGCGGCGCGCCGCTCTGCGAGGATTCTTTCAGCATGGCGAAGATCTGGTCGGCGGCGCTCATCGCGGCGCCTCCGGCAGCATGGCGAAGATCCGGTCGGCGGCGCTCATCGCAGCGCCTCCGGCAGCATAGCGAAGATCCGGTCGGCGGCGCTCATCGCGGCGCCTCCGGCAGCATGGCGAAGATCCGGTCGGCGGCGCTCATCGGCCAGCCCCCGATTTGCCGGCAAAGATGCGCACGGCCATCTGCACCGCGCCGCCGAGCGCGTCGTCGAGCGGGGCCTTCAGCAGCGCCTGATAGCGCGCGGACAGGCGAGGCGTATAAAGCGGCGCCAGGCCGCCGAGCAGGCAGAGCGGAGCGTCGTCGGCGAGATCGAGCGCGTCAAGCGAGGCCTCGACGTCCGCAACCGCCTTGTCGAGGATAAAGTTGGCGACGAGATCGCCCTTGGCTGCATGCTCGAAGACCTTGGGCGCGAAACCGCCGAAGTCGCCGGGCTTGGCATTGGTGGTGAACTCGACCACATCCTCGGGATTGTTGCGGAACACGGCGAGCATCGCTTCCGTCAGCGGCGAACCTGGGCGGATGCCGTCATAGGCAAGCAGCGTCTGCTCGAGCAGGTCGCGGCCGATGCGGGCGCCGCTGCCCTGATCGCCGACCTGGAAGCCCCAGCCGCCGATGGTGCGCGACTTGCCGTTCTTGCGCGCCATATAGGCGGTGCCGGTGCCGAGGATGGCCATGGCGCCGTCGCCGGACCCGACAGCGCCTTCGAGCGCGATCTCGGCATCGGTTTCGACGCGGCTCTTGCTGAAGGGCAGGATCGCTTCCAACTGCTGCCTGTAGGTGCCGACATTGGCGCCGGCTAGGCCGAGAATGGCAGGCGTCTCGGGGATCAGCTCCGGATCCTGGCCGGCGGCGAGAAAAGCCTGCCTTGCCGCATCGACGATGTTGGCGCGCGCGCCGGTGAGGTCGGTGCGGATATTGGCCGCGCCGCTTTTGGCGCGCCCAACGACGTTGCCGTCGACGGTCGCAAGGGCCGCCCTGCAGCTGGTGCCGCCGCCATCGATGCCAAGCACGAATTTCACGCGATTTCTCCTCGCGGCGGATAATACCAATAAAATACCAATAGCCAAGCGTTAATTTGGGTTCAAAAAAGATTAAGGCGCATTTTATTGAAAAAACAAGATAATTCGCCGGCAAGGCAATTCCAGGTCGCGAAATCCGTTAATGGATGTGGACAAGTGGTATTTTTTTGGTATTGTTCGCTCAGTTGGAGGAAAGCGGATGGCCGAGACGCGCACGGAAGCGCTTCATCAGAACGCCGAGGGGCTGGATGTCCAGACCCCGGAAGCCATCCTCACGTTCCTGGCCAACGCCCAGATCGAGGCCGCAAAGGCCGTTCACGGCGCCATTCCGGCGATCGCCGAAGCCGCCGAATTGATCGCAAGACGATTGAAGGCCGGCGGCAGGCTCGCCTATGCAGCAGCCGGCAGCTCCGGCCTGATGGCCGTCGCCGATGCGCTGGAGCTGCCCGGCACATTCGGCATCGCGCGTGACCGCATCGCCATCCTGATCGCCGGCGGCGACGAGGCCTTCCATACGCTTGCTGGCGGGCCGGAAGATGATACCGAGGAAGCCGCCGCAGCCGTGGCGAAGGCCAAAATCGGCAAGGGCGATTGTCTGATCGCCGTCTCCGCCAGCGGTTCGACGCCTTACGCCGTCCAGGCTATTGGCGATGCGCGGCGGCGCGGCGCGGCAACGATCGCTATCGCCAACAACAAGGGCGCGCCGCTGTTCAGCGAGGCCGACGTCGCCATCCTGCTCGAGACGCCGCCGGAGTTGATCGCCGGCTCGACGCGCATGGGCGCCGGCACGGCGCAGAAGATCGCGCTCAACATGCTGTCGACGCTCGCGGCCATCCATCTCGGCCATGTGCATGATGGCTACATGGTCAATCTCACCGCCGACAACATCAAGCTGCGCGAGCGTGCCATCCGGATGGTCGCCGCCATCAGCGGGCGCAGCCGCGACGATGCAGCGCGCCTGCTCGAAGAGAGCGGCGGCGGCGTCAAGACTGCCATTCTGCTCGCCGCAGGCGCTGCCAACGCCGACGCGGCCGAGAAGATACTGGAAGGAGCCGGCCAGAAGCTAAGGCCGGCGCTTTCCGCGATCGAGGGGAGCAAAGGGCGCTAGCCGCTGTTCTCATCAGAACCGAACCTGAAAAAGGTCAACAGGGAGACTGAACATGACGACCAAACTACTGACGGCACTGCTGCTCGGCACGAGCATTCTCGGCACCACCGGGATGGCGCTCGCCGAGGATGTCACACTCAACATCGAGAGCTGGCGCGGCGACGACCTGACCATCTGGAAGGACAAGTTGATCCCGGCCTTCGAGGCCAAGAACCCCGGCATCAAGGTGGTGTTCGCGCCGTCGGCGCCGACCGAGTATGACGCTGCGCTCGGCGCCAAGCTCACCGCCGGCTCGGCTGGCGACCTGATCACCTGCCGGCCGTTCGACAAGTCGCTCGAGCTGTTCAAGAAGGGCAACCTCGCCGACCTCACTTCGCTGCCCGGCATGGAGAACTTCTCGCCGGTCGCCAAGGCGGCCTGGCAGACCGACGACGGCAAGTCGAGCTTCTGCGTGCCGATGGCTTCGGTCATCCACGGCTTCATCTACAACAAGGACGCCTTCGACAAGCTCGGCCTCAAGGTGCCGACCACGGTCGACGAGTTCTACGCCGTGCTCGACAAGATCAAGGCCGACGGAACCTACATCCCGATGGCGATGGGCACCAAGGACCTCTGGGAAGCCGCGACCATGGGCTACCAGAATATCGGCCCGAACTACTGGAAGGGCGAGGAAGGCCGTCAGGCGCTGATCAAGGGCGAACAGAAGCTGACCGATCCGCAGTGGGTCGAGCCTTACAAGGAACTGGCCAAGTGGAAGCCCTATCTCGGCGACGGCTTCGAGGCGCAGACCTATCCGGACAGCCAGAACCTGTTCACGCTCGGCCGCGCCGCCATCTATCCGGCCGGCTCGTGGGAGATCGGCCTGTTCAACACGCAGGCGCAGTTCAAGATGGGCGCCTTCCCGCCGCCGGTGCAGAAGGCCGGCGACACCTGCTACATCTCCGACCACACCGATATCGGCATGGGCCTGAACGCGGCCTCGAAGCATCCGGAAGAGGCGAAGAAGTTCCTGGCCTGGGTCGCCTCGCCGGACTTCGCCACCATCTACGCCAACGCGCTGCCGGGCTTTTTCAGCCTGAACAGCACGCCGGTGAAGATGGAAGACCCGCTGGCGCAGGAATTCGTCTCCTGGCGCGGCAAGTGCAAGTCGACGATCCGCTCGACCTACCAGATCCTGTCGCGCGGCACACCGAACCTCGAGAACGAGACCTGGGTTGAATCGGCCAACGTGATCAACGGAACCGACACGCCGGAAGCGGCGGCCAAGAAGCTGCAGGACGGCCTCGACAGCTGGTACAAGCCGACGAAGTAATCTTCGCTATCGAACCGGCCGGGCGCCTGCCCGGCCGGCATTCGGACAGTTCCTAGATAGCGATTGTCGGCGCCGCCTCTCGGTCTTACCCTCACCCTTGCGGGGAAGACGAAGCCGCACTGTCGCTGGCCTTGTCCTTCGCATTATGGGGACAGTCAGGCCGTGCATCGAGGCATCAGCTAAGCGTTCATCGACCTGGAACCGAGAGACGGCGGGGACCGAACTCATGGCCGCACAAACACGACCCAAGAAACCGATCCGCTGGCATATCGGCGTCTTCCTGGCGCCGGCGGTACTCGTCTACACGGCAATCATGATCCTGCCGCTGTTCGGCACCCTCCAACTCTCATTGTTCCGCAACATCGAGCAGTCCCAGGTGTTCGTCGGGCTCGGCAATTTCCGCACGCTGTTCGGCGACCCCAACTGGTCGGTGAATTTCTGGAACGCACTCAGGAACAACGTCTGGTTCTTCATCATCCACATGCTGGTGCAGAACCCGATCGGCGTCCTGCTCGCGGCACTTCTGTCCAGCCCGAGGCTCCGCTTCGCCGCCTTCTACCGCACGGCGATCTTCGTGCCGACCATCCTGTCCTTCGTCATCGTCGGCTTCGCGTGGAAGCTGATCCTGTCGCCGATCTGGGGCGTGGCGCCGCACCTGCTCGACTTCGTCGGGCTGAAGAGCCTGTTCACACCGTGGCTCGGCAAGGAGCAATATGCACTGACCGCGCTCAGCCTGGTCTCGGTCTGGCAGTTCGTCGGCATCCCGATGATGCTGATCTATGCTGCGCTGCTGTCGATCCCGGACGAGGTGATCGAGGCCGCCGAATGCGACGGCGTCACCGGTATGGCGCAATTCTGGAAAATCAAGCTGCCGCTGATCCTGCCGTCGATCGGCATCATCTCGATCCTGACCTTCGTCGGCAACTTCAACGCCTTCGATCTGATCTACACCGCGCAAGGCGCGCTCGCCGGTCCGAACTATTCGACCGACATCCTCGGCACCTTCCTCTACCGCGCCTTCTTCGGCTTCCAGTTGCAGGTCGGCGACCCGAACATGGGCGCGGCGATCGCCACGATGATGTTCCTGATCATCCTTGCCGGCGTCTGCGTCTACCTGTTCCTCGTCCAGACGCGCCTGCGTCGCTACCAGTTCTGAGGGCGCCATGAGCACAGCCACCCGTTCCTTACCCCGCACCATCGGCGCCCATGCCGTGCTTTTGACCTACACAGTGATCGCGCTGTTCCCGGTGATCCTGGTGGTGGTGAATTCATTCAAGTCGCGCGCGGGCATCTTCGGCGCGCCGCTGACGCCGCCGACGCCGAAGACCTTCGACCTGATCGGCTACGCAACCGTCTTCGGCCAGGGTGATTTTTTCCACTATTTCCAGAACAGCCTCGTCGTCACCGTCGCCTCGCTGTTCTTCGTGCTTTTATTCGGCGCCATGGCCGGCTTCGCGCTGTCGGAGTACCGCTTCCGCGGTAATACCATGCTGGGGCTCTATCTCGCGCTCGGCATCATGATCCCGATCCGCCTCGGCACCGTCGCCATCCTGCAGCTGATGGTGGCGACCGGGCTGGTCAACACGCTGACGGCGCTGATCCTGGTCTACACCGCGCAGGGCCTGCCTTTAGCCATCTTCATCCTGTCGGAATTCATGAAGCAGGTGTCCGACGACCTGAAGAATGCGGGGCGCATCGACGGGCTGTCGGAATACACGATCTTCTTCCGCTTGGTGCTGCCGCTGGTCAGGCCGTCGATGGCGACGGTCGCCGTCTTCACCATGATCCCGATCTGGAACGATCTGTGGTTCCCGCTGATCCTGGCGCCGTCGGAACAGACCAAAACGGTGACGCTCGGCGCGCAGCTCTTCCTCGGGCAGTTCGTCACCAACTGGAACGCGATCCTGGCAGCGCTGTCGCTGGCGATCCTGCCGGTGCTCATCCTCTACGTCATCTTCTCGCGGCAGCTGATCCGCGGCATTACTTCCGGAGCCGTCAAGTGAGTTCAGAAAAACCCCTTCGCGTTGTCGTCGCCGGTCTCGGCAATATGGGCCGCAGCCATGCGCTCGCCTATCACACCAATCCGGGCTTCGAGATCGCGGCTTTGGTCAACCGTTCCGAGGTGCCGCTGCCGGATGGGCTTGGGCGTTACGGCATCAGACGCTCCTTCGAGGACGTGTTGCGCGAGGAGAAGCCGGACGTCGCCGCGATTGCCACCTATTCCGACAGCCATGCCGACTATGCGGTGAGGGCATTAGAGGCGGGTTGCCACGTCTTCGTCGAGAAGCCGCTGGCGACCACCGTGGCGGACGCCAAGCGCGTCGTCGACGCGGCCAAGGCCAACGGCAAAAAGCTGGTGATCGGCTATATCCTGCGCCACCATCCGTCCTGGGTGAGGCTGATCGCCGAGGCGCGCAAGCTCGGCGGCCCCTACGTGTTCCGCATGAACCTCAACCAGCAGTCCTCCGGCCACACCTGGGAGACACACAAGCAGCTGATGCAGACAACCTCGCCGATCGTCGACTGCGGCGTGCACTATCTTGACGTGATGCTGCAGATCACCGACGCCAAGCCGGTCGAGGTGCGCGGCATGGGGGCGCGGCTGACCGAGGAGGTGGCGGCCTCTATGTACAATTACGGCCATCTGCAAGTGTTGTTCGAGGACGGCTCGGTCGGCTGGTACGAGGCCGGCTGGGGTCCGATGATCTCGGAGACCGCGTTCTTCGTGAAGGACGTGATGTCGCCCAAGGGCTGCGTGTCGATCGTGACGAAGGAGGGCATCAAGTCCGATGACATCGACACCCACACCAAGACCTCGACCATCCGTCTGCACAGCGCCGCGACCGGTCCGGACGGCAAGTTTGCCAAGCAAGACGAGCTGCTGTCGATGGAAGGCGAGCCGGGGCACCAGGAGCTCTGCGACCGCGAACAGGCCTTCCTGCTCAAGGCCATCCGCGAGGACATCGACCTGACCCGCCACATGGACGACGCGGTGAGGTCGCTCGCCGTCTGCCTTGCCGCCGACGAGAGCGTGCGCAGCGGCGCCCCGATCAAACTCTAGAACAAGGACAAAGCCGTGGGCTCGCTGAACATCGAGAATGTGAAGAAGGCTTTCGGGCCGGTCGAGGTGCTGAAGGGCATCGACCTCGAGGTCAATGACGGCGAGTTCGTCGTCTTCGTCGGCCCTTCCGGCTGCGGGAAGTCGACGCTGCTCAGGGTCATCGCCGGGTTGGAGGATTCGACCTCCGGCCGGGTGCTGATCGACGGCGACGACGTCTCGGTCACGCCACCGGCCAAACGCGGCATCGCCATGGTGTTCCAGACCTACGCGCTCTACCCGCATCTGACGGTGAAGAACAATATGGGCCTCGGCCTGAAGCAGGCCGGCACACCCTCGGCCGAGATCGAGCGCCGCATCAAGATCGCTTCGGCCATGCTGTCGCTCGAGCCCTATCTCGAGCGCCGCCCGGCGGAACTCTCGGGCGGTCAGCGCCAGCGCGTCGCCATCGGCCGCGCCGTGGTGCGCGAGCCGAAGCTCTTTCTCTTCGACGAGCCGCTGTCGAACCTCGACGCGGCACTGCGTGTCAATACGAGGCTCGAGATCGCGCAGCTGCACCGGCGGCTGAAGGCGACGATGATCTACGTCACCCACGACCAGGTCGAGGCGATGACGCTGGCCGACAAGATCGTCGTGCTCAATGCCGGCCGCATCGAGCAGATCGGCAGCCCGATGGAGCTCTACAACTCGCCGGCCAACGAATTCGTCGCCGGCTTCATCGGCTCGCCGAAGATGAATTTCATCGACGGCGCGAAGCTCGGCGAGACGGCCAAGACCATCGGCGTGCGCCCGGAACATCTCACTGTCGATGCGAAGTCCGGCGCCTGGAAAGGCACGGTGGTGCATGCCGAGCATCTCGGCGCCGACACCAACCTCTATCTCGACTGCGAGAAGGCCGGCCTGCTCACCGTGCGCATCTTCGGCGTCTACAACGCCGAGCCAGGCTCGACACTTTATGCGACGCCGGACCCGGGGAAGACGTATCGGTTTGGGGCGGATGGAAGAGTGCTGAGGTAGCGCAGACCTTTCCTTCTCCCCCTGTGGGAGAAGGTGGATCGGCGCGCAGCGCCGAGACGGATGAGGGGTGCTCCAGCGGAGTGCGACCTCGAAGATTTGGGAGATCCCCTGGGCGCTTACTTCTGCAGCGCCGCGATCCTTCCAACACCCCTCATCCGGCCGCTTCGCGGCCACCTTCTCCCGCAAGGGGAGAAGGGAAGTCTACGCTACTCGTCCGCCCTGAACGTCTGCTTCTGCTGGCCCATGCCTTCGATGCCGAGCTCGACGACGTCGCCCGCTTTGAGGAACACCGGCGGCTTCATGCCGAGGCCGACGCCGGGCGGCGTGCCGGTGGAGATGATGTCGCCGGGATGCAGCGACATGAACTGGCTGAGATAGGAGACCAGATACTTCACGCCGTAGACCATGGTCTTGGTCGAGCCGTTCTGCATGGTCTTGCCGTTGACGGTCAGCCACATCTTGAGGTTCTGCGGATCGGCGATCTCGTCCGTGGTCACCAGCCATGGGCCGATCGGGCCAAACGTGTCGCAGGACTTGCCCTTGGTCCACTGGCCCTGGCGCTCGGCCTGAAAGGCACGTTCTGACACGTCATGCGAGACGCAATAGCCGGCAACATAATCGAGCGCGTCTTCCTCGCTGACATATTTCGCCGTCTTGCCGATGACGACGCCGAGCTCGACCTCCCAGTCGGTCTTGACCGAGCCGCGCGGGATCAGCACGTCGTCATCCGGTCCGACGATGGCCGAGCTTGCCTTCATGAAGATGATCGGCTCCGGCGGCACGGTGGCGCCGGTCTCGGCGGCGTGGTCGGAATAGTTGAGGCCGATGCAGATGAATTTGCCGGTGCCGGCGACGCAGGCGCCCATGCGCGGCTTGCCGGAAACCGCCGGCAGAGATTTCGGATCGAGCTTCGACAACATCTCCAGCGAAGCCGGATGAAGCGCGGTGCCGGCGATGTCGGCGACATAGGCCGAAAGGTCGCGGATCGTGCCATCCTGATCGAGCAGGCCGGGACGTTCGCTCCCCACCTCGCCATAGCGCAGCAACTTCATCTTCGTTCTCCTACTTGCGGCCGAAGGCCGTTTGCAAAACTCTTCGCTCAGGCGACCGCTTCACTGCGGAAACCGGCGGACCGTATCCATCGAGCCGATCTCCGACAAGCGTGCACGACGCCCAGGGCAACCGATGGACAGGATTTTCAGACTTTCCGATCCTCTGCCGATAAACGCGGCGTTGGGCGCGATCTTCCTGTTCGCCGCCGATCTTTTCCCGGCGGCGGTCAGATCGACCAGCCGCCGTCGATATTGTAGGCCTGACCCGACGTATAGGTCGCTGCCGCCAGATAGACGGCGAGATCGGCGATCTCCTCGGGCGTGCCCAGCCTGCCCATGGGCTGGCGGGCGATGAAGGCCGCGCGCGCCGCCTCATAGTCGCCCTGCGCATGCATGCGGTCTTGCAGCGACGGGCTTTCGACCGTGCCGGGACAGATGGCGTTGCAGCGGATTCCTCTTGCGACATAGTCGGCGGCGACCGCCTTGGTGAGGCCGACTACGGCCGCCTTGGTCAAACCATAGACGAAGCGGTTCGGCACGCCCTTCTGCGAGCTCGCCAGCGACGCCATGTTGATGATCGAGCCGTCGCCGCGCTCCAGCATGCCGGGCAGCACGGCGCGGATCGTGCGGATCATCGAGCGGACATTGAGGTCGAGCGCGAAGTCGAGATCCTCGTCCTTCATCTCGAGGATGGAGCCGGAATGGACGAAGCCGGCGCAGTTGAACAGCACATCGACCGGGCCGATCTCGGCGAAGGCAGCCGCGACGGCCGCATCGTTCAGAACGTCGAGCTTGCGCGTCTTGATGCCGGAAGTCTTGGCGAGCTCGGCAAGGAGCGGTTCGTTGATGTCGGTGGCGTGAACTATGGCGCCGGCTCTGGCAAAGGCCAGCGCGCTCGCGCGTCCGATGCCTTGCGCCGCCGCGGTGACCACAACCACCTTGCCTGCCAGATCCGCCATTCTTCCCTCCGGGTGCCGCAAGCTTTCTACCGGCAGCCAAACTAGGCGCAATGTGCCAGGCGAGCTTGGCGCCTGACCTGCCATCTGCCGAAGACCAATTGTTTTTTCTGGTTAAAGAACACGTAACGAGGCGTCAAGCCTGGAGCAGGCATCGTTTCGGGTTTCGAATCTGTCTTGTCGCCCCCTTTTGAGCGCCGGCGCTGCCCCTCACCTGCCTGCCGGCATCCTCTCCCCGTATAGTGACGGGGAGAGGGGCGCTCTCATCGCCGGTTTCGCCAACCACCAACGTCGCAAAGGGGGCATCGTCGTTGCGGCCAGCTCCCTTCTCCCCGTCACTATACGGGGAGAAGGTCCCGGCAGGGGGATGAGGGGCGGCGCTGACTTCCGATACCACCAAGCCATACCACCAAGCCCGGAACCGTCGTCGGTTCGAGCGACCACCCTGAAGCGACAGAAGCGAACATCACTTCCGTCGCGCGCTTCAGTCGCCGTAAGGCACCCAGACGTTCTTGACCTCGATGGCGCGCCGCAGGAAGGCCTCGCCGGCGGCTTCGCCCGACGCCCAGTCGAGGCTGCGGCCGTTGCCGGTCCAGACGCGCTTGAGGTTGCCGATGGAGTCGGCCTCCGCCCTGGCGCAGGTTTCGGCATCGGCGAACAGCCAGAGCCCGTCGACATCATCGTGCTTCGCCAGCACGCCGGCGAGCTCGGCGCTCCGGCCGGTGACGATGTTGATAGCGCCGGCAGGCAAGTCGGAATATTCGATCACCTGGTAGAGGTCGGTGGCCAAAAGCGGGTGCCGCTCGGAGGGAACGGCGACCACGGTGTTGCCCATGGCAAGCGCCGGCGCCACCAGCGAGATGAAGCCGAGCAGCGGCTGGTTGTCCGGCGCGACGATGCCGACGACGCCAACCGGCTCATGCAGCGCCAGTGTCACGACGCGCGCCGGCGGCTGGTGGACGCGGCCCTCGAACTTGTCGGCGAGGCCGGCATAGAGGAACAGCCGCTCGATCGACTGCTCGACCTCCTCCCGCGCCGCCTTGGGAGCGACGCCGGTGAGCTGGACGAGGCGCGCGGCGAATTCGTCCGCGCGGCCGGAAAGGTTCTCGGCGAAGTAGTAAAGCACCTGGCTGCGGTTGAAGGCAGTCGCATCGGGCCAAGCCTTGCAGGCGCGCGCCGCGGCGACCGCGTCGCGGATGTCCTTGCGGTTGCCGAGACCGACCTCGCCGGCAAGCTTGCCCTTAGCGGTGGCGATGCCAAGCGAATAATTACTGTCCGGACGCACCTGCTTGCCGCCGATAAACAGCTTTGCCGTGCGGTCGATTGCCGTGCCGTCGGCCTGCTCGACGGGTTGCGCGGAAGTGGCTGCGGCGGGCTTAACAGCCGGGCCGATGGGAAGCTTCGCCGTCAGATATTCGAACATGCCCTCGCGGCCGCCCTCGCGGCCGAAGCCGCTTTCGCGGTAGCCGCCGAAGCCGCAGGCGGCGTCGAACATGTTGGTGCCGTTGACCCAGACCACGCCGGCCTTCAATTGCGGGGCGACATGCAAGGCGAGGTTGATGTTCTCGCTCCACACGGAAGCGGCAAGGCCGTAGCGCGTGTTGTTGGCAAGCTCGATCGCTTCCTCGGTGTTGCGGAAGCTCATCGTCGCCAGCACCGGTCCGAACACCTCCTCCTGCGCCAGGATATTAGCCGGCGAAACCGAGGTCGCGAGCGTCGGCAGGTGATAGTAGCCCGTCGTCGGCAAGGCGGCGTCGGGCTGCCAGCAGACCGCGCCCTGCCTGGCGCCCTCGGCGATCAGGCCCTTGACCCGGTCGAGCTGGGTGCGGTCGACCAAAGGACCGATATCGGTATTCTTGTCGAGCGGGCTGCCGACGCGCAGCCGGCTCATCCTGACCTTGACCTTGGCGATGAAGGCCTCGGCTACGCCTTCCTGCACAAGCAGGCGCGAGCCGGCGCAGCAGACCTGGCCCTGATTGAACCAGATGCCGTCGACCAGACCCTCGACGGCGCTGTCGAGATCGGCGTCCTCGAAGACGACGAAGGCCGACTTGCCGCCGAGTTCCAGCGAAAGCTTCTTGCCCGATCCAGCGGTTGCCTTGCGGATGATTTTGCCGACCTCGGAAGAGCCGGTGAAGGCGATCTTCTGGACGCCGGGATGGTTGACGATCGCCGCACCCGCTTCCGGTCCGCCCTGGACGATGTTGACGACGCCTTTCGGCACGCCTGCCCGCTCGCAGATCTCGGCGAACAGGATCGCGGTAAGCGGCGTGAATTCGGCCGGCTTCAGCACCACCGTGCAGCCGGCTGCGAGCGCGGGCGCGATCTTCCAGGCGAGCATCAGCAGCGGAAAATTCCACGGGATGACCTGGCCGACGACGCCGACTGGCTTGTGATCTGGAAAATCTTTCTCCAGCGTCTGCGCCCAGCCGGCATGATGGATGAAGTGACGGATCGCCAGCGGCACGTCGATGTCGCGGCTCTCGCGGATCGGCTTGCCGTTGTCGATCGATTCCAGCACCGCGAACAGGCGCTGATGGCGCTGCATGGCGCGGCCTATGGCATAGAGCACCTTGGCCCTGGCGTAGCCCGAAGTCGCGCTCCACTTCGGCAGCGCCTTGGCGGCCGCGGCAACCGCCGCGTCGATGTCGGCGGCGCCCGCATCCGAGACCTTGGCCAGCAGCTTGCCGGAGGACGGCTCGCTGGTGTCGAAAGTCTTGCCGCTCGCCGCCGCCTTCCAGGCGCCGTCGATGAACAGCGCCTTTGCGAAATCGCGCGAGGCCAACCAGGCGTCGGCCTCGTTGCGGGCCTCCGGCGCCGGGCCGTAATCCATGGCGTGATAGCGTTCGAGGATGTTCATGGGGCGCTCCTCCCCGCGGAGATTTCTGGATAAGTGGGTGCTCTACGGCGCCCCCCTCTGTCCTGCCGGACATCTCCCCCACTTGTGGGGAGATTGGCCGTCATCGGCGATTTCGCCAATCGCCGGCGTTGCAGGACTGGAGCGGACAAAGGCGCAAGCTGATCTCCCCCCTTGTGGGGGAGATGTCCGGCAGGACAGAGGGGGGCGCGAAGGAACTCGGCGTTCAAGGCCTTCACTCGCCTCACGCCATCGCGTGGCGATGGTTGGCCGAATAATGGCCGGTCAGATGATGCTCGAGCTGGCGTTCGATGTCGGTGAGCAGGCTGGAAGCGCCGAAGCGGAACAGCTCCGGCTCCAGCCACGGCCGCCCGAGCTCTTCCTTCATCAGCACCAGCCAGTCGAGCGAGGCCTTGGCAGTGGAGATGCCGCCAGCCGGCTTGAAGCCGATGAGATAGCCCGTCTCCTCGAAATAGGCGCGGATGGCACGCACCATGGCAAGGCCGACCGGAAGCGTGGCGTTGACACTTTCCTTGCCGGTCGAAGTCTTTATGAAGTCGGCGCCAGCCATCATCGCCACCATTGAGGCCAGCATGACATTGCGCAGCGTGGCGAGATCGCCGGTGCCGAGGATGACTTTCAAGTGCGCGTCGCCGCAGGCGGCGCGCATGGCGACGATCTCGTTGAACAGCTCGCGCCACTTGGCGCCGTAGACCAGGCCGCGCGGGATTACGACATCGATCTCGTCGGCGCCGTCGCGCACCGAGGCCTCGATCTCCTGCAGCCGGGTCGAGAGCGGCGCCAGGCCGTGCGGGAAGGCGGTGGAAACGGCGGCGACATGGATGCCGGTGCCGCGCAACGCTTCGACCGCGGTGGCGACGAAAGGATGATAGACGCAAACCGCAGCCGGACGGATGGTTTCGCCGGCGATGCCGAGCCCCTCGACGATATCCTTGCGCAGCGGATTGATCGCCTTGGCGCAAAGCCTGCGCACGCGCTCGTCGGTATCGTTGGAGTTCAGCGTGGTGAGATCCATGCAGGCAATCGCCCGCAGCAGCCAGGCGGCCTGGTTGTCGGCCTTGATCGAACGCCGTTTGGTGAGCGTGGCGACACGACGTTCCAGCGCCGAACGATTGACGCTGCGCACCGATTCCAGGAAACCGAGGTCGAGTTTCATGCCTGGATTGCGGGCAATGCCATGCTCCAGCGGCATCGGCGTGTTGGCGGCGGCACGCGCCGGCAGCGGCATGACCTTGGACGCGCCTGCGCCGGCCTCGCGGATGGTGCTGCTCATCTCCTGCCCTTTCATTCAGCGATGTGCACTGTTTGTCTTGGTGCGTGTCGTATTCCTAAAACCGCTCAACACTTTGGGCGACACGCACGAAGAATAGCCCGCGAAGTTGTCCTTCACGAGTCCTTCAGTGGGTCATAGCGGAAAAAGGCCGCGAAAGCAGCTGATTTTTGACCGTACGGTCAAAACAGAAAGGCGATACGCTCAGCCGACGAAGGCGCGCTCGACGACGAAGCTTGCCGGATGGCTGAGTGAGCCTTCCTGGAAGCCGAGGCTTTCGGCGAGCTCCTTGACGTCCTTCAGCATGTGCATCGAGCCGCAGATCATGATGCGGTCGGTCTCTGGATTGAGCTTGTCGATGCCGAGGTCGGAATAGAACTTGCCCGAGCCGATCAGCGCGGTGATGCGGCCCATGCGCGCCGACTCTTCGCGCGTCGTCGAATTGTAGAGCGTGACACGGCCGCCGGTCAGCTCGCCGATCAGCGGATCGTTTTCCAGAGCCGCCACCAGTTCCTGGCCGTAGACAAGCTCGGCTTTGTCGCGACAGGTGTGGGTCAGGAAGACGTGGTCGAACTTTTCATAGGTCTCGGGATCGCGCAGCAGGCTGGCGAAGGGCGCAATGCCGGTGCCGGTCGAGATCATGAACAGGCGTTTTGCGGGCGTAAGGGCGTCGAGCACCAGCGTGCCGGTCGCCTTCTGGCGCATGATGACGGTGTCGCCGACCTTTATCTTCTGCAGCTCGGAGGTCAATGGACCGTCCGGCACCTTGATCGAGAAAAATTCAAGCTCGTCGTCCCAAGCGGGGCTGGCGACGGAATAGGCACGGAAGATCGGCTTCTCGGCATTGGGCAGGCCGATCATGACGAACTCGCCGGAGCGGAAGCGCAGCGACTGGGGGCGGGTGATGCGGAAGGAGAACAACCGATCGGTATAATGCTTCACCGACACCACCGTCTCGGCATAGACATTGGCCGGGATCGGGAACTGGACCGGCCTGGCGCCGGCGATGTTGACCGCGGATGTCGTGTTCATCAACCCCAACTTTCCGGCCCAGACACAAGGTTCTGGCGCCAAACTTTTCCGTGCGCGCCCGGACGGTCGGGTCCCGACGTGCTTCTCACACACTGCCAGCAGTAAGCCCTTGTGTTGGAAACTTATTAGTATACAAACGATCTTGAGGTCAAGATCGAGGCATAAAACACCTTTCCAAACTGGGACATGTCCGTAGTTTTAGCATTTCGGGTTTCGACAATGGATGAGAAATTTTCGGCGTCGGCGGGAAATGTTGTCGCAGGCATCGATGTCGGTGGAACCTTCACCGACCTGCTGCTGATCGACGGCAAGGCAGGCGGAAAGGTGCATATCGCCAAGACGCCGACCACGGTGGAGAACCAGGCATTCGGCGTGGTCGCCGCACTTGCCGCCACCGGCTTTCCGGTCGACGGCATCGACCTCATCGTCCATGGCACGACGACGACCACCAACGCCGTGCTGGAACGCCGGCTGGCCAGGACCGGCATGATCACCACGCGCGGCTTTCGCGACGTGATCGAACTCGGGCGTCGCACGAGGCCGCAAGCCTATGGCATGACGGGCACCTTCGTGCCGGTCATTCCGCGCGATCTGCGGCTCGAGGTCTCCGAGCGCGTCGAGGCGTCCGGCGCCGTTCGCCTCCCGCTCGACGAGGCGGAGATGCGCGATGCGGTGAAGCGGCTGCTCGCCGCCGGCTGCGAGTCGCTCGTCATCCATTTCCTGCATTCCTACGCCAACCCGGCGCATGAACGCCGCGCAGCGGAGATCGCGGCGGAACTCTGGCCGAACGGCCATATCACCACCGGCCATGCGCTGCTTTCGGAAGCGCGCGAGTTCGAGCGCGGCGTGACGGCGGCGGTCAACGCCTCGGTGCAGCCGATCCTGGAGCGCTATGTCGAGCGGTTGCGCAAGGAACTGGGCGCGAAAGGCTATGCGCGCGACTTCCTGATCATGAACGGCAATGGCGGCATGATCTCGGCCCGCTTCGTCACGCAGGAATCGGCCAAGACGGTGATGTCAGGCCCAGCGTCGGGCGTGATCGCGGCAGCCTATACCGGCAAGCGCGCCGGCTTCGGCAACCTCGTCACCTACGACATGGGCGGCACCTCGACCGACGTGGCGCTGATCCGCAATGCGGAGCCCGCCGTCTCGAACGAGATCGAGATCGAATATGCGATGCCGATCCATGTGCCGATGGTGGCGGTGCACACCGTCGGCGCCGGCGGCGGCTCGATCGCGCGCGTCGACGCGGCCGGCCTGATCCAGATCGGCCCGGAGAGCGCCGGCGCCAATCCAGGCCCGATCTGCTACGGGCGCGGCGGCACCGAACCGACCATCACCGACGCCAATCTGGTGCTGGGCCGGCTGGCGCCGAAGAAGCTGCTCGCCGTCGACAATCCGGTCACCGTCGAGCGCGTTACCGCGATCTTCGAAGACAAGATCGGCAAGAGCACCGGTCTTTCCGGCGTCGAAGCGGCGGGCGCGATCCTGAGGCTCGGCAACATGAAGATGGCTGGCGCCATCCGCATGGTGTCCGTGTCGCGCGGCCACGATCCGCGCGATTTCGCGCTGTTCGCCTTCGGCGGCGCCGGACCGTTGCATGCAACTGCGCTCGCGCGCGAGCTCGGCCTGCCCAAGGTGCTGGTGCCGGCGCGCCCCGGCATCACCAATGCGCTCGGCTGCGTCGTCGCCGATCTCAGGCACGATTTCGTCAACACGATCAACCAGCCGGTGGCGAGCCTCGACGAAGCGAAGCTTCGCGAGGTATTGGAACGGCACCGGAACGAAGGTGAGGCGCTGATCGCCAAGGAAGCGGTGAAGCCGGACGCGATCCGCGTCACCCATTCCGCCGACATGCAATTCGTCGGCCAGACGCACATCATCAACGTGCCGCTGCCGTCCTCATCGGTGACGCGCGCGACGCTGCAGCAACTCTTCGAAAAGGCCTATTTCGCGCGCTTCAAGGTCGAGCTGCCCGAGATCCGCGCCAATCTCGTCAACCTCAACACCTCGGTCACCGGCGTGCGGCCGCAGATCGATCTGTCGAAGCTGATCGACCCGGCGGGGCGCGCGGCAACGCTCGAGGGGGCGCTGCGCGAAATCCGGCCGGTCTGGTACAGTGGGCGCTGGCATGACACTCCGGTCTATGACCGCGAAAAACTGCCGCTCGACGCAACAATCGAAGGGCCGGCGATCCTGGAGCAGATGGACGCAACCACGGTGCTGGAACCCGGCGACCATGCGCGTTCCGACGCCGACGGCAACATCATCATCGACATCGGCGAGGCCTGACAATGCCGGCGCAAGGGGTAAAGCTCGACACGATCACGCTTTCGGTGCTGCAGGCCGCCCTGCAGCAGGTGTGCGACGAGATGGATCTGACGTTTTCCCGCGCGGCCTTCTCGCCGGTCATCGCCGAGGCCAACGATCGCTCGGATGGCATCTATTCGGCGGTCGACGGCTCGCTGATCGCGCAAGGCAGCCAGGGCCTGCCGGTGTTCGTCGGCGTCATGCAATATTCGACCAAGACGGTGATCGAGATGATCGCCGACGGCCGTTGCCTGCCGCCGGAACCCGGCGACATCTACATCGTCAACGATCCCTATCTCGGCGGCACACATCTGATGGATGTGCGCTTCGTCATGCCGGTCTATCGAAACGGCAAGATTTTCTGCTGGCTTTCCAACACCGGCCATTGGCCTGATATCGGCGGCTCTGTGCCGGGCGGCTTCTCGGCGTCGGCCACTGCGGTCGAGCAGGAAGGCCTGCGCCTGCCACCGGTGAAACTGTTCAAGAAGGGCGTGCTCGACCCGGAAATCTACGCCATCATCTGCTCGAACATCCGCGTCGCCGACCAGCGCATCGGCGATATCCGCGCGCAGGCTGCCGCGTTGCTTATCGGCCAGGACAGGCTGAAGGAAATACTAGATCGTTACGGAGACGAAACCATCGTCGACGCGATCGCCGAATTGCGCCGCCGCGCCGCCGACCAGATGCGCGCCTCGATCGCGGTGATACCGGACGGCGTTTATCGCTCGCAGGCCTTCGTCGATTCCGACGGCGTGGTGAACGAGCCGCTGACCATAAATCTGGCCATCGAGAAGAAGGGCGACATGCTGACCTTCGATTTCGCGGGCTCGTCAAAGCCCTGCGCCGGGCCAATGAACAGCGTGTTGGCGACGACCCTGTCGTCGGTCTATCTCGCCATGCGCCATATTTTTCCCGAGGTGCCGATCAGCGCCGGCGCCTTCGAGCCGCTGAACGTCAAGCGGCCGGAAGGCACCTTCCTCGACGCGAAATATCCGCGCCCCGTATCGGGCTGCGCGGCGGAGGTCTCGCAGCGCATAGCGGAAGCCGTGTTCGCGGCGATGGTGCAGGCGCTGCCGGAAAAGGTGACGGCGGCACCCGCCGGCTCCAGCGGCAATTTCGCGCTCGGCGGCAACGACCCGGCGCGCGGGCGCGACTATGTGATGTATCAGATCTCGGGTGGCGGCTATGGCGGCAATGCCGGCCATGACGGCTTGAGCAACGGCTGCTCGACCATCGGCATTTCGAAGTCGCCGCCGGTCGAGATCATGGAGCAGGCTTTCCCAGTTCTCTACCGGCACTACGCGCTGCGCGAGGGCTCGGGCGGCGCCGGCAGGCATCGCGGCGGTTTCGGGCTAGCCTATGAGGTCGAGATCCTGCGCGGCGAGGCACGCGCCTCCTTCGTTATGGACCACGGCCGCTTCGGGCCGCAGGGCGCGCTCGGCGGCAGGGACGGCGCGCCGAACAGCGTGATCGTGTTCCGCGGCGGCGAAGCGCATGTGCCGCCACATCTTTCCAAGGAGCAGGACATCGCGCTCAGGGCCGGCGACCGCGTACGCGTCGGCACGCCGGGCGGCGGCGGCTATGGCGACCCGCGCCAACGCGACCCGAGGCTGATCGCCGAGGATGTTCGGCTCGGCTACTATACGCCCGAACAGGCGCGGGAGATGTTCGGCGTTGACTGACGAACTGTCTGCCAGCCCGCAAGTATCGCGTCGTTATATTCGATTTATCTAAATCATCTATTTCTAAAACAAGATGCTGAAGATTGTGCGGCGGCTTTCAGAAAAGTCATGCTCAAACAACAAGATAAAGCTGGATGAGGATTCGAAGAAAAGTCATCTTGCCTTATTGGCTCAAACCAACCTAACTGGATAAGAATATATTAAGCCCACAACTATAGATAGAAGCCCCGGTGGCGCAGGGGGGCGTTCATGGGCTTGTCCGACGGGGTGCTTGAGGATGCGAGTTTGCCGAGCCAGCCGCGATCGCGGTCTGGCCAGCCGGCGGGCGTCGCAAAACTAGACGATGTTTCGCGTAAACTGCTCGCGCTCTGCCTCTTCTATATCCTTGGAGCAGCCCTGATCTGGCCGTCGATGTACTCGGGCGTTGCGCAAATTTATCTGTCGGAACTCGTTGCCGGGGGTCCGATCTGTTTCTTCGCTGTGATGATCCCGGCGGCAATAATCATCTCGCCAAAGGCGCCGATCGGATTCATCGTGACTCTGGTTCGAGCGAACGGGATGCGAGCCGCGCTCGTCGTGACGGTCTTCATCCTGTTGCTTGCCGCATACACGACCTGCAAGGTGAACATCCCGGAGATCGTGCCTTTCTATAGCGACGAAGCCTTAGCCGACCTCGACGAACTCCTGCACGGTCAGGCGCCGTGGCAAATCGCGCATGCATTCGATTCCGACACTTTGGCGCTGGTCATAGGGACGACCTATTCCAAGATCTGGTTTCTCGAATGGTTCGGCATGGTGTTCTTTGCGGCGCTGTGCTCCAACCAGCTGATGCACCTGCGCTATCTCGCCGCCCTTGCGCTCGTCACAATGGTGGTCGGAACGCTTCTGGCAACGCTGTTCTCCTCCGTCGGGCCTATCTTTTACGATGAATTCTTGGGCGGCGACCGCTATGCGGAGCTTCTGAAAGTAGTGAGGCAGCACAACCAGCTTGCGCTGCGATATTCCCATTACCTTCTTGCCAGCTACAAGGCCAATATGCCCGCGCTTGGCTCCGGCATATCGGCCATGCCCAGCATGCACGTGGCGATCGCCACGCTGAACGCCTTCTATCTGGCACGGCTGAACCGTTGGCTCGGCGTGGCAGGCTGGGCGTTTGCGATCTTCATCCTGTTCGGTTCCTTCTATACGGGCTGGCACTATGCCGTCGACGGCTACATCTCGATGCTGGTCGTCGCCGTGATCTGGCGACGCACCGCCGGCATCGCCGACATCAAAACCGGCACTTCCGGTTCAACGACGGATGCACCAGACAGGCAGTTTCTCTAAGCAAGTTTCGCCAGCAGCCGCAGGAAAGTCGCGGCTTCCTTGGCCGTGAGCGGCGCAAGGGTCTCCTCGGTGATCGTGCGGGCGAGCGGGATCAGCCGCTCGATCGCCTCGCGGCCTTCCGGCGTCAGATTGACCAAGAGCCGCCGCTTGTCGACCTCGTGCTTGGAAAGCTCGACAAGGCCGCGCGCCTTCAGCCTGTCGATGACGCCCTTCACGGTGGCGGCGTCCATGGCGATCAGCGTTCCGAGCTGGTTCTGCGAGGTCTCGCCTATATCGTAGAGCTTGGCGAGGGCCGCAAATTGCGGCGGCGTCAGGTCGGCGATGTGCGAAGCAAAAATCGCGACATGGCGCTGATGCGCCTTGCGCAGGATGAAGCCGACCTGGTCCTGCAGATGGTAGTTGTTTTCGTCCGGCTCTTCGCCTTCGACCAGCCGCAGCAGATTGTCCTCACCGCTCATCTCAGGCCGTCCCATGCCTTGATGTCCTCGGCCGCGAGGCCGCCCATGCGGTTATGGACGCGCGGACCGCAAGTCATGGCGAGGCAGAACAGGATCTCGTCGGGGCGCGGCCCGTCGCTGACGCCGACCTCCATGGCATCGAAATGGCTGCGCACATAGGCGGCATTGATGTGGCCGAGCGGCACGTCGAGCCGCGCGCCAAAGGCGCCGACCTTTTTTGCCGAGGGCACGATGGCCTTAGCGTCGCCAAGGCGCTCGCGCATGGCATAGCCGCCCGGCACATGCCACAGCGCGCCGTGCTCCAGCTCACCCGCCGTGCCGACGATGGCGCCCTTGCCGTAGCCGTCGATCTGCTTCACGTCGCCGCCAAGTGCCGCGATCAGCTTGTCGGACAGCAGAAGCCCGAGCGGCTTCAAGTCTTCCATCGCTCCCTGCAGGTCCTCGACATAGCGGCCGGCGAACGGGTTTTTGACCACTGCGAGAGCGGCAGCGCGGCGGCGCGGCTCCTTGGCCACGGGGCCGCCGTCATGAAAAATCTCTTCCGTCAGAACCGCGACCTTGCGGATCGGAAAGTCAGGCATGGGCAGTTTCCTTCGCTTTATGCATGTTGGGCGCGGCAAGCGCCACGGAACCACTGACGCGGGTTTGGCCCGCCAGGAACAGCGCCGAAGCGGCAATCAGGCCGCACCGGCGAAAATCTTCGGCGACGGCAAAGCCGTTGTCCAGCGCCCGCGCCACCTCGCCGGGTGCCAGCGCACCAACGCCTTGCGTCACCGGCCGACCGCCGAGATCGCTGTCGGGCGCGAGATCGCGCGCGGACACACGATGGATCGCCGGATGGAAAGGCAGGTCGACGGCGTTGGCAATCAGCGTCGCCGCAGCGTCCGCCTCGGCACCGCTCCGCGCGAGCACGGTGACGGCATCGGCGATGCCCAGCGAAAAGGACCGGCCGCGCCAGCCGCTGGTGGCTATGCCGCGCACGCCATCTTCGGCACGGATGGTGATGCGGTCGGCCATGCCGTGCCCGGTGCCGGCGATCGCCAGCATCATCGACTGGCCCCTACCAAGATGGATGGCGCTGTCGCCGCCATTGTTGACATAGGCGCGTTCGAGCCGGCGTCCGGCAAGCAACGAGCCGAGAACTTCGTCGGCTACCGAGCCGGCAACGGCGGCTATCGGTGTGATGAAGCTTTCCGCCAACGGCGAAACAGCCGCCTCCATGCGCCGCGCCGTCGCCCCCGCGAAAGCGCGCGGCCGCAGGGATGCCGGGCGGCGCAGTTCGGGAAGTTCTTCCACCAGCTCGTTCAAAATCGTCTGGAAGCGTTCGACAGCCTGGGCATAGGCGGCGCGGCGTTCACCCGCCTCGCCGAAGGCTTCGACGATCAGGTCTATCGGCCCGTGGTTGAGATGCAGCCGCTTGCCGTCGGCGAGCCAATGCGCCTGCGGGCCGTTCATCCCTCGGCTCCGTTGGCCCGGCCGCGGCGCAATTGCGCCAGCGGCGGCCAGGGATTGCCGGCAGGCGCGCCGGCGCCACGGCGCGAATTGAGATATTCGCCGCCCTTGGCGAGGATGTCCTCGACGCTGCGGATATCGCTCTCGTAGCCGCCGAGCCGGACATAGTCGTCGCGGCGCATGGTGAACTCGATCGGCGCGACCAGCGCCGGCGTCGGCACATAACCGAAGGCGCCTTCCGGCACGCGGGTGACGTCGACCATCAGCGTGATGCCGCCGCCCGGCCAGACATAGACCGGCGCGCCGCCCACCGTCACGTAGGTCCTCAGGCCCTGTACCGAGCGCGTGAGATTGACCGGGTTTTCGGTGACCCCGGCGCGCAGCGAGCCACCAGCGCCGCCAACGAAGAGCACGGTGCACAGCGCCGGCTCGCAATTGTCCTCGATCAGGCCGACGGATTTTTGCAGCCGCTGCGGGAACGGCTTTTCAACCGGCTTCAGATCGTCGTCGAGCTCGTAATAAGCGAATTGCTCACCGGTCGTCGAAACCATCATGAGCGACAGGCCGGGACGGGCACCTTTCTTGGCATTCCAGTCGCCGAGGATCGACAGCGGATCGGAGATCGTGGTGCCGCCCCAGCCAAGGCCCGGCTCCGACACCTTGAAATAGCGGCCGGGAGTTGAGCGGCGACCGATGATTTTTATCCCCGTGTCTTCCCAGCCGAGGACCTTGCCGGCCTGATGCTCGGAGACGACGCCGGTGATGTGGTCGTCGACCACCACCACCTCGTCGACCAGCCCACGCCATTGCGTGGCGAACATGCCAATGGTGGCCGAGCCGCAGCCGACACGCATGCGATGCTCGACCTTGCCGTCGATGACCGGCGCCTTGCCGGCCTCGACGATGACGGTGGCGCCGCCGTCGATGGTGAGCTCGACCGGCTTGCGGTTGCATAGGTTGAGCAGCGCATCGCAAGTGGCGCGCCCCTCTGCCTTCGAGCCGCCGGTCAGGTGATGGACGCCACCGAGCGACAGCATCTGCGAGCCGTACTCGCCCGTCGTCACATGGCCGATCGCCTCGCCTTCGGAGCGCACGGTCGCCGTCTCATCGCCGATATGGCGGTCGGTGTCGATCTTCACCTTGACGCCGCAGTAGGAGAAGATGCCTTCGGTGACGACGGTGACGAGATCGACGCCCTCGACCTCCTGGCTGACGATGAAGGGCGCCGGCTTGTAGTCGGGATAGGTAGTGCCGGCGCCGATCGCGGTGACGAAGCGGCGCCCGGTGTTGACCAACTCGCCGTCCCACTCCTCGCCCTCGGCGACGAACGGCACGACGGCGCCGCCGGTCTCGGCCGCGTGATCGAGGATGGTCAGCGGGTCCATGCGCACGATGCGGCCGCCGACATTGCCGTAGCGGTCGCAGGCGCCGGTGCGACCGTCGGCGATGTAGCACATGACCGGGCAGGCATCGCAACGGATCTTCTCCGCCACTTGCTTCTCGCCGGGATCGTGGGTTTCGAAGCGTTCGGCAAGCTCGCTCATCGGCGCGCCTCCTTTTCACGGATCGCCGCCAGGATGCGGCTCGGCGTTGCCGGCACCTTGGTGACTAGGACACCGGTGGCATGGCGGATGGCATTGAGGATCGCCGGCGCGGTCGGGATCAGCACATGCTCGCCCAGGCCCTTGGCGCCGAAGGGACCTTCCGGGTCCGGAACCTCGACCAGAATATGCTCGACCGGCGGCACGTCGCCGATGGTCGGGATCAGATAGTCGTGCAGGTTTTCGGTGCGACCGGGGATGTATTCCTCCATCAGCGCCATGCCGATGCCTTGCGCGATGCCGCCCTCGATCTGACCTTCGACCAGCAGCGGGTTGATCGCCCTGCCGACGTCGTGCGCGGCGGTGACCTTGATCAGCCTCACGGTGCCCAGCCTGAGATCAACCTCGAGCTCGGCGATCTGCGCGCCATAGCCATAGACGGCGTAAGGCTTGCCCTGGCCCTTGGCGTCGAGCGGCAGGGTCGGCGGATCATAGGTTTCTTCCGCTACGAAGACGAGACCGTCGGCATCGGCCTTAAGCGCCGACAGATCGATCCGCCGCGCCGCGTCGCCCTCGTGGATGGAGATATTCGCGCCATCGAGCGCGATCGTCGCCTGATCGGACACATTGGCAAAGCGCAGGATCTTTTCGCGCAGCGCGCGGCCTGCCTTTTCGGCGGCCTTGCCGGTCACAAAAGTCTGGCGCGAGGCGGATGTTTTGCCGGCGTCGGGCGTGATGGCGGTGTCGGCGCTCTTCAGCCGGAATTTCTCCAGCGGCAGGCCGAGCGCGTCGGCGCAGATCTGGGTGATGACCGTGTTGGAGCCCTGGCCGATGTCGACGGCGCCCTGGTGCAGGATGACCTCACCGGAGCCCGAGATACCGACCTTGATGGTCGATGGATTGGGCAGCGAGGTGTTGCCACAGCCATACCAGCAGGAGGCGACGCCGACGCCGCGTTTGCTTGCCGTGTTGACCGCATTGAAAGCTTCCGCCTCGGCAAGCGCGCGCGACCAGTGCGGTTGGAGCGCTTCCAGGCATTCGCCAATGCCGACGCCCGACTCCAGTCGCTGGCCAGTGACCGTCTCGCAACCATCGCGCAGACAGTTCTTCAGCCGGAAATCGAGCCGGTCCATGCCCAGCTTGCCGGCGAGCTCGTCATACAGCGTCTCCTGCATGATCGTCGCCTGCGGCACGCCGAAGCCGCGGAAGGCGCCGGCGATCGGGCCGTTGGTGTGGATCGCGCGACCCTCGGCGCGATAGTTCGGCGTGGCGTAGGGGCCGGAGGCATGCACCGGCACGCGATTGGCGACGGTCGGACCCCAGCTTGCATAGGCGCCGGTGTTGAAGTCGCCGGCAAAGATCATGCCGGTGATACGGCCCTCGGCATCGGCACCGATCGTCGCCTTCATCTCTGCGGGATGGCGCTTGGTGGTCGACATCATCGATTCGTTACGCGTATAGGCGAGTGCGGCCGGCCGTCCCGTCTTCATCGCTACCAGACCGATGAGGGGCTGCAGCGAAACGTCAAGCTTGGAGCCAAAGCCGCCGCCGGTGGCCGTGGGCACGATGCGCACCTTATCGGTGGGAAGGCCGAGCACCTTGGCCGTATCGTCGCGGTCCATATAGGGCGCCTGGGTACAGGCGACGACAACGAGCGTGTCGCCGTCCATGTAAGCATAGCCGGCTTCGGGCTCGATATAAGCGTGCTCGACGAAGGACGTTTCAATGCTGGCGGACGCGGTCACGGCGGCGCCGGCGAGCGCGCCGTCTGGATCGCCGCGTTCGACATATCCGGAGGTGAGCAGGTTCGCCGGGCGGTACTTGTGGATCAGCGCGGCGCCGTCAGCCCTCGCCTCGCGAGGATGCAGCAGATGCGGCAGCTCCGTCCAGGCGATGGGGAAATCCGTCAGGTCGAGATCGAGGATCGCTTCGCGCTCGCCCGCCACCAAAGCCACCGCCTCGCCGCGCAGCCGCGCGACGCCTTCGGCAAGCGCCGGCTGGTCGGCAAAGGGCCCGATGACACCGAAGCAGTTCTTGCCCGGAATATCGGCGGCGGTGAAGACGCCGACGATGCCGGGATGCGCTTTTGTCCACGCCTCCAGATCGCCGAAACTGAAGCGGGCGTGATAATGCGGCGAGCGGATCACCAGCACCGACAACGCATCGGCCGGAAAAGAGTCGCCGCCAAACTGTTCGCCACCAGTGACCTTCGGCACGCCGTCGAGGCGGATCGGCGAAGCGCCGACGGCGTGACCACAGGCCGGCATGCGATGATCAAAGTCGTGGCCTAACTGGCAAGGCTGGTGCTGCCCCTCACCCCTACCCTCTCCCCGTGAAGGACGGGGAGAGGGGGGCGTCAGCGCTGGAGCTTCATCCTTCCCCCCGTCCGCAAACCGCCCCGCATCCATGATCGCGGCAATGATCTTTCGGTACCCCGTGCAGCGGCAGAGCACGCCGCCCAGCGCATCCTGTGTCTCGGCCTCGCTCGGCGTCGGATTGCGCTCCAAAAGCGCGGTGGCCGCCATCAGCAGGCCCGGCGTGCAGATACCGCACTGCGCGGCGCCGTGCTCCAGGAACGAGGCCTGCAAGGCGGACAGCCTGCCATTGGCGAGGCCCTCGACCGTGGTGACGGATGCTCCGGAGACGGAGGCCGCCGGCACGAGGCAGGCGCAGACGGGATCGCCGTCGACCAGCACGGTGCAGGCGCCGCAATCGCCGGCGTCGCAGCCGACCTTGGTGCCGGTCAATCGCAATTCGTCGCGCAAAACCTGCGACAGCCGTCGCACCGGCGGCACCGAGACGCTGACGGCTGCGCCGTTGACTTCGAAGGTGATGTCGGCGCGCTGCATAGCAGGCTGGGCAATGCCGGACTGGGCCATGCTCATGCCGCCACCTTGCTTTCGCCGAGGCCGATGGCGGCGCGCACGGCACGCGCAACGATCTCGCGCGCAGCGTCATGCCGGTATTCGGCGCTGCCGCGCACATCGGCGATCGGCGACAGTTCATCGATCGGCGCGGACAGCACCGCATCGGCAAGCGTAGAGGTCGCAGGCTGGCCGCGAAGGACCGCCTCGACGCCGGCAAGACGGCGGGCAACGGCCGAGCAGGCGCCGACGGCGATCGCCGCGTCGGCGACCGCGCCATCCGCGATCACGAGGCGAGCCGCCACCATGGCGATCGAGATGACGAGATAGCGCCGCGCGCCGAGCTTGACGAAGGCCGACGCGCCGGCGGCGGAAGGCTTCGGGACACGGATGGCGGTGACCATCTCGCCGGGCCGCAGCGCCGTGCGGCGATTGCCAAGGATGAATTCGCCGAGCGGCAGGTAGCGGGTCGCCTTCGCCGAGCGCAATTCGACTTCCGCCTCGAGCACCAGCAGCGCCGGCACGCCATCGGCGGCGGGCGAGGCATTGCAGAGATTGCCCGCTACGGACGCGACATTCTGGATCTGAACGGAGCCGACCTCGCGCGCGGCCGCCTTCAGCGCATCGAACGCCGCCGGCAGCGGGTGGCGCACGATGTCGGTCCAGGTGGTGCGGGCGCCGATCCGCCAATGATCATCCGTCTCGACGATGCCGCGCAGCGCGGCCAGGCTATTGATGTCGAGGACATTGTCGCGCAAAGGTTTAGCGCCCTGCGCCGGATAGAAATCCGTACCGCCCGCAAGAATGCGCCAGCGGTCCTCGCCAAGAAGAGCGAGCGCCTCGTCGACCGTGGTGGGTTTCGCGTAACGGATCACGCCTTGCCTTCCCGAAAAGGGCCTTTCCGAGGGAACCTGCCGGCGCCGGGCGCGGGCAAATTCATTCGTATGCAAATGATATCAACTTCGCCGCAATTGTCAAAGCGGAGGCTCTCGCCACGGCTTTGTTATGCCTGTAGAGGTTGACGCGGCCAGCCATCTGGTCGAGGGTCTGCCTCCGGTCGCGTCAGCGGCATCTGATTGGAGCCCGAGCCGAACCGAAGGGGAGCCCATGGCCGACGAAGCGCTCATCGTCATCGATCTGCAGAACGATTTTTGCCCTGGCGGCGCGCTGGCGGTTTCCGGCGGCGACGAGATCGTGCCGCTGGTCAACGACTTGATCCGGCGGACCGAGCATGTCGTGCTGACGCAGGACTGGCATCCCGCCGGCCATTCGAGCTTCGCTTCCAGCCATCCCGGCAAGCAGCCCTTCGAAACGATCGAGATGCCCTACGGGCGGCAGACGCTTTGGCCGGATCACTGCATCCAGGGCAGCCTCGGTTCCGATTTCCATTCGGGGCTCGCATGGACCAAGGCGGAACTGGTGATCCGCAAGGGTTTCCGCACGGCCATCGACTCCTATTCGGCCTTCTTCGAGAACGATCATACGACGCCGACCGGACTCGCCGGCTATCTCAAGGAACGCGGCATCGACGCCGTCACGCTGGTTGGGCTCGCTACCGATTACTGCGTCGCCTATTCGGCACTCGACGCAGTGAAGCAGGGCTTCAGGACGACCGTGCGGCTCGACGCCTGCCGCGGCATCGACCTCAACGGCTCGCTCGACACGATGATCGCGCTCATGCGCGAGGCTGGCGTGACGCTCGAAGACCATTTGGCGGACTGACCAGACCTTGAGGCAGGCGAAGGCTCCTTTCGTGTCTTCCTTGTGGGGGGACCTCCTCACCGGGATTGCCAACTTGCGGCGCCGGGATGCGGGCTCCCCCTTCTCCCCTTGTGGGAGAAGGTGTCGCCGAAGGCGACGGATGAGGGGTGTTCCAGGGAAAGCCGACGTCTCACTCCGCTGGAGCACCCCTCATCCGTCTCGGCGCTGCGCGCCGATCCACCTTCCCCCACAAGGGGAGAAGGGAAGGCGCGGGGCGGCCAGATGAGGCGGCTTTTTTCATTCGCCGCGCTTGCCATGGCAGTGCTGCTTCCAGCACAAGCTCTGGCAGCCGAGGCTCACGCGCTGCCCGGCGCCGCGATGTCGCTCTGGTGGGCGCTGCCCTTTGCGGGCTTGTTGTTGTCGATCGCGACAGGGCCGCTGCTCTTTCCGCATTTGTGGGAACATCACTACGGCAAGATCGCCGCCGCCTGGGCAGCACTTGCCGTGGTTCCGCTGGCGATCGCTTTCGGCATCTCGTCGGCAAGCCAGGCGGTGCTGCACACGCTGCTCACCGAATATCTCTCCTTCATCATCCTTCTGTTCGCGCTGTTCACCATTTCCGGCGGCATCCTCGTTGCCGGCAACATCCATGGCACGCCGCTAGTCAATGCTGGCCTGCTGCTGATCGGCGCGATCCTTGCCTCGATCATCGGCACGACCGGCGCCTCGATGGTCCTGATCCGGCCGGTCCTGCGCGCCAACGACAATCGGCCTTTCAATGCCCATGTGGTGATCTTCTTCATCTTCCTGGTCTCCAACATCGGCGGCTCGCTGACACCGCTCGGCGATCCGCCGCTGTTCGTCGGCTTCCTGCTCGGCGTCGACTTCTTCTGGACCACGGTGCACATCCTGCCCGACACGCTCTTCGTTGGCGGACTGGTGCTGCTCATCTTCCTCATGCTCGACATCGTCCTCCATCGCCGCGAGGCCGGCATGCCGAAAATCAAGGACCCGACGCCGGACACGAAGGTGCGCCTGCGCGGGCTGGCCAACCTGCCGCTGCTTGCCGGCGTGATCGGCGCGATCCTGCTTTCGGCGAGCTGGAAGCCCGGCGTGAGCTTTTCCGTCTTCGGCGTCGGTCTGGAACTGCAGAACCTGATGCGCGACGCGATCATCCTGGCGCTGGCCTTCCTATCGCTCAAAGTCTCGTACAAGAGCCACCGCGAAGCGAACGGGTTCAGTTGGGACCCCATCGCCGAAGTGGCGAAACTCTTTGCTGGCATTTTCATCTGCATCGTGCCGGTCGTCGCCATCCTGAGGGCCGGGCACGACGGGGCGATGGCGCCGCTGGTCACGCTGGTCACCTCAGCCGACGGCAAGCCCAACGACCTCGCCTATTTCTGGCTGACCGGGGCGCTGTCGTCCTTCCTCGACAACGCGCCGACCTATCTGGTGTTCTTCGAGCTTGCCGGCGGCGATGCGAAGCACCTGATGACGGAAGCGGCGTCGACGCTTGCCGCGATCTCGGCGGGCGCCGTGTTCATGGGCGCCAACACCTATATCGGCAATGCGCCGAACTTCATGGTCTTTGCCATCGCCAGGCATCGCGGCTTCAAGATGCCAGGCTTCTTCGGCTACATGGCATGGTCGGGCCTGGTGCTGATCCCGACTTTTTTGATCGCGGGATTTTTGTTCTTCGGGTGAAGCGAAACACTATCCGCGTCGGCGCTGCCCCTCAGCCCACGCCCACATATCGCCGCACCGCCGACGGATCCACACGCAGTTCCTCGACATCGACTGTCTCGCGGTTGCGGCCGTTCTCGATGAATGAGACGCGGTCGGCGACCGAAAGCACGGCGTCAACGCGCTGCTCGACCAGAATGGTCGAGACGCCGAGGTCGCGCAGCTTCGCCACCGTCTCGCGAATCTTGGCGATCATCGACGGCATAAGCCCTTCCGTCGGCTCGTCGAGCAGCAGCACCTGCGGCTCGAGGCAGAGCGCACGCGCCATGGCCAGCATCTGCTGCTCGCCGCCGGAAAGCGTGCCTGAGCGCTGCTTCAGCCGCTCTCGCAGCAGCGGGAAGAGGTCGAGGACATTCTCGCGCGTCTGCTTGCCCCTGCCCCGCGCCATCAGGCCGATCTCGATGTTTTCCGCCACCGTCATGTCGGCAAACAATCGCCTGCCCTGCGGCACATAGGCGACGCCGGCCTTCGGCACGTCATGCGCGACGAGCCCTGTCAATTCCTTGCCGTCCAGTTTGATCGAGCCGGCCGCCGCCGGCACCAGCCCCATGATCGCCTTCAGCGTCGTCGTCTTGCCGGCGCCGTTGCGGCCGAACAGGCAAAGCACCTCGCCCTTGTTAAGCGCGAGGTCGAGGCCGTGAAGCACCTGGACCTCGCCGTAGAAGCAGTCGAGGCCGGAAATGGCTAGGGCTCGCGGTGTCTCAGCCATGCGTCGCTCCGAGATAGGCATCCTGGACCGCGGTATTGGCGCGGATCTGCTCCGGCGTGCCTTCGGCGAGGATCTTTCCCGAATTGAAGACGGTGATGCGGTCGGCGAGCTGCATGACCACCGGCATGTTGTGCTCGATGAGCAGGACCGTTGCGTCCTTGGCGATCTCGCGCACCAGCGCGGTGAAATTGTCGATCTCGCTGTCGGCCAGGCCTTGCGTCGGCTCGTCGAGGATGAGCAGACGCGGCTTCAGCGCCAAGCCCATCGCAACTTCGAGCAGACGCTGGTGGCCGTAGGAAAGGTGCGCGGCCAGTGTGCCTGCCCGGTCGGCGAGGCCGGTGCGCTCCAGCGCCGCCATGACGCCGGCCCGCACCTGTCCCTTCGAGCGGCCGTCGGTCAGCGTGCGCTGCACCGGCAGCGCGACATTGTCGAATGCCGTGAGGTTGGCAAAGACGCTGGTGATCTGGAAGGTATAGGCGACGCCGAGGCGAACCCTTTTGTAAGCCGGCATGGTCGTGATATCGGCGCCGTCGAAGACAATCATGCCCGCCGACGGCCGGATGCGGCCGCTGAGCAGGCTGACGAAGGTGGTCTTGCCGGCGCCGTTGGGGCCGATGATGGCGCGGATTTCGCCCGGGATGAGCGCGAAGTCGACGCCGTCGACGGCGCGCAGGCCGCCAAAATGACGCGACAGGCCCTTGGTGGTGAGCAGCGGCGTCATGGCAGCCACCGTAACCAGCGCTGGCGGATGGAGCCCAGAATACCCTTCGGGGCAAACAACACCAGCAGGATCAGCGCTATGCCGACGATCAAGAGATAGGCGGAGGTGAAGCCGCTGGTGATGTCGATGACATAATACATGAACAGCGTGCCGACGAGCGGCCCGAGCGTGGTGGCGGCGCCGCCGAGCAGCACCCAGAGCAGCGGCAGGATCGAATACTGCACCGAGGCGAAGCTCGAGCCGATATAGCCGAACAGCAGCGCATAGGCCGCGCCCGACGCCGCGCAGATGGCGCCGGAGGCGACGACGGCGGCGAGCTTGTTGGAGACGGTATCGTAGCCGAGCATTTTGGTGCGCTCCTCATTCTCGCGAATTGCGACCAGAACGCGGCCGAAGCGGGAGCGGACGATGGCAAGGGTGATGAGCAGGACGACCGAGAACAGCGCCAGCGCGGCCATATAGCGCATGGTCGGATTGGTCAGGTCGAACGAGGCACTACCGAGATTGAGTGTGCGCGACGCCTGCTGGATAACCAGGCCCTGGTCGCCGCCGGTCCAGGCAGCGAAATACAGGATGAGCAGATAAAACACCTGCGCGAACATCATGGTGACGATCATGAACGCCACACCCGATGTGCGCAGGGCCAGCAGGCCGGTGACCAGAGCAAGCAGCGCGCCGCAGACGATCCCGACAAGGAAAGCTTCCGGCACACCCCAGCCGAGATGGTAGACGGTCAGCCCGGCGCCATAGAGGCCGGCCGAAAAGAACATGGCATGGCCGAGGCTGAGCAGGCCGACATAGCCAAAGAGTAGATTGTAGCCCATGGCGAAGACGGCGAGCGCCATGATGCGGGCGAAGAGGCCCTGGTGGTAGTCCGGCAAGACGAAGTTCAGCACAAACAGAAGCGCGATGACGCGGACATGCAGGGCGTAGGTCTTTGCCGGCGAAGCATCCCTCATCGCTGCGTCGTCCCGAACAACCCCTGCGGCCTGAACACCAGCACCATGGCGACCACCAACGTGGCGATGATCTTAGCCAAAGTCGGCGAGAAGAACACCGAGACGATGCCGTCGGAGAGGCCGATCAGGATGGCGGCGACGACGGTGCCGCGCAGCGAGCCGAGGCCGCCGATGATGACGACGATGAATGACAACAACAGCGGGTCCTGCCCCATCAGGTAATGCGCCTGGCTGATCGGCACGATCAGCACCGCGGCGATCGCCGCCAGCATGGCGCCGACGGCGAAGACGCCGGCATAGACGCGCTCGACCGGAATGCCGAAGGCCTGGGCCGTTTCGCGGTCATATTGAGTCGCCCGCATGATCAGCCCGATCTTGGTGCGCGTCAGCACCAGCCAGGTGATCACCAGCAGAACGGCGGAGGCCGCGACCACCGAGAGCTTATAGCCGGAGTAGCCGAACCACGGCAAAAGAATGCGGTAGCTGAAGGGCGGTTCCACCGGGCGCGCTTCCGGTCCGTAGAAGGTCAGCGCCAGCTGCTGGATGATGTAAAGCATGCCGATGGTGGCGACGATGGTGCTTTCGGGATTGTAGTTCAGCCGGCGCAGCACCAGCCATTCAGAAAGAAACGCGACCAGCCCGACCAGCAAGGGCGCGATCACCAGCGCGGCGACAAAGCCGATCGCCGGGTGGCCCGAGATCGCCGTCGAGATCGCCCAGGCAAGGACCGCGCCCAGCATGAAGAACTCGCCATGCGCGACATTGACGACGCGCATAACGCCGAACACCAGCGACAGGCCGAGCGCCGTCAGCGCCAGCACGGCCGAGGTTACGAGGCCTTCGAGGGCAGCAAGCAGGAGGTGGGGTCCGAAGTGCATTAGGCATGAACGGATGCGCGAGGCACCCCCCTCTGGCCTGCCGGCCATCTCCCCCTCAAGGGGGGAGATTGGATGTCACCTTGGATTGCGCCAATCACCAACGCCGGCAAATAGGTGCCGGCGCACGAACTACCGATCTCCCCCCTTGAGGGGGAGATGCCCGGCAGGCAGAGGGGGGGTGACTTGGCGCCCACGCGTTGCTGGTAAGGCAAACCTACAGCGCCTGCGTCGTGTAGTCCCCTTCCGGCTCGTAGAGGCCGTCCTCGATCTTGGTCTTGTGGACGACATTCAACCTGCCGCCTTCGACCTTGGAGATGTTCTGGATACCAAAGCACTGGTGGATCTTGCCGTTGAAAGTCTTGGGGCCTTGCGGATGTTCCGGGCCCTCGGCGAATTCTTTCAGCGCCTCGGTCGCCTCGACCAGCTTGGCGCGGTCTTCCGGTCCCTTGTAGCCGGCATCCTCCATCGCCTTCTTGACGACATAGAGCGTTTCCCAGCAGCCGAACATATGCGAAGCGGTGGAGACGTCCTTGGGATCGCCGACGGCGGCGCCGTTGTCGTCGATGCCGACGGCGGCGCGGTAGGCCTTCTGCGCGGCGGAATCGTCGGGCTGCGCATAGCGCGGCGAGCCTTCCCAGAAATGGCTGCCGTCGAGGAATTCGAGGCCGGGGCTGTTGATGTCGACGGCTTCGAGCGAATCCATGAAGCCGAAGAGCTGCGGCCGTTGCGAGCCGTAGAACTCGCCGAGCTCCTTGACGAAAGTAAGCACGGCCGGGCCGACCATGACGTGGTAGATGACTTCCGTCTCGGCCGGAATCTGTGGGAAGTATTTGGTGAAGGACGACTCCGTCGGCGGGATGGCGATCTGCGCGATCACGTCGGCGCCTTGCGCCTTGAGCGCAGGCGGCAGGTAGTCGCGATGGTCGTAGCCGAAGGCGAAGTCGGGGAAGATCTGCGTCACCTTCTTGCCGGCGTTGGCGGCGATCCACGGCGCCATCGCCTGGATCTGACTCTTCACGTCGGTAATGCCGGGCTGGAAGATGTAGCGGTTGAGCTTGGTCGAAGCGACGTGGTGGCCTTCGCTGACCACGAAATAGGGGATCTTGTTCTCGCCGGCGGCCGGCGCCGAGCCGATCACGACGTGCGAGAACAGCGTGCCGAAGACGATGTCGGTCTTATGCTGCTTGGCGAACTTGCCGACCACCTCGGCACCGCGGGCGGGATCGGTGCCGTCGTCCTCGATGACCAGCTCGACCTTGCGTCCGCCGATGCCGCCGGCGTCGTTGATCGCCTTGACGGCGGCGGCGCTCGTTCTCTCGTACCAGCGGCCATAGGCAGCGCCGATGCCGGTGCGATGAGACTGAAAGCCGATCCTGATCGGTGCCGAGCTCTGCGCCTGGCTGTAGCGGACGAAGCCGGGCGCCAGTGCAAGGCCGGCGCCGGCGGCCATGCCTTTCAGCGCGGCGCGGCGGGAAAGCGTGGTTTTTGAAAGGTCGAAAAATCCGTTCTTGTCAGCCATGTCCGTTCCCCTGTTTTTTTCAGTTTTGACCAGCGATAAGGCGGCTCGATCCTCCTCCCTCGGAGGACGCGAAAATTGCATGTGTACAAACTAAATCACCAAAGCCATGACGTGGCAAGCGAGCTTCCCCGACGGCATTCGGAGCAATTCCAGGAAAAGTGTGTAGCGGTTTCCGTCCGGAGTTGCGCAGCAAGAGGCGCCCTTGTCTCATCCAGCCGTCGGCGTGGCAAGCAGCCATAGGCCGAATATCGTGTAGGCGATCATCAGAAGCGTCAGCGGGAGCTGGCTCAGCGCGGCTCGCGACGGTTGCGGGTGAAGACGCCAGGCAAGGCCATGCGCGACGAGCACGGCCAGTACATGGCCGGCGATGATGACGCCGGCCTGGACATTCCACAGCCACCAGGCCGACTCCGCACCGGCGACGACGCCGGCCTCGACCATCCAGTCCGCAGTGCCGAACAGGTTCCAGCCGAGCGCGAAGGGATCGGAAAAGGCCACCAGCGCGTACTGGCCGCCGACGAGCACCACCGTCAGGTAATGCGCGATGTGGTAGGCGAGCGCGATCGGCACGATCGACCACACCAGCAGGCCGGCAGTTTCCCGGAATGAATGTTCGTCGCCGACAAGACGCTGGCCGAGAAAGATGGCAACGGCGAACACGGCCGCAAGCAGGACGAAGGAGAGCACGAGGCCGAGGCTGCCGATGCCGATCAGTGCGGTGCGGCCCGGAAATTCCAACGGATTGATGCCGAACAGGCCCAGCCAGAAGAAGGTCTTCGACAGACCGTCGAAGGATACGGAGGACAGCGCCAGCAAGAGGAAGGCTGTTCCGCTTGGCGGCAACGGCTCGGCAGAGAGCAGTTTCGCTCCGGGCCAGCAGAGCCCGAACCGGCTTTCTTCGCGCCGGAACGCCGCGAAGCGGGCGATCATGGAGAAGAAGACGCTCAGGAATTCGCCCCGCCGGCTCCAGTCGCTGTAGCCGAAAAGGAGCATGGCGAGGAAGCTGATCAGCCAGTAGAGGCCGGCGGCCACAGCCAATCGCGCGGGATCGTCTGGCGCCGGGTCGATCAGTTCGAACCAGGCAAAGGCGAAGAACAGCACGAAGGCCGACCAGAAGCCGAGCCATCGTGGCAGGCGCGAGGGCCGGGCTTCGCTCCCGCGTTTGCCGGCAAGCCGGCTCACGACGCGCCAAGGTCCGTACCACGGGTTGAGCCAAGACCAGAGATCGCCGAAGACGCCCTGCAGCAGGGTGAAGCCGGCCCAGAGCAGGGTCCAGATCACGAGCGGCAGCGGGTTGGACAGCGGGTCGCGGCTGCCGAAAAGGCCGGCGGCGACCAGCAGGGCGAAGCCGGCAAAGGAAAATAGGCTGACGATGGTGCGCGGGCCGCCGCTGAAGGCGAAGAGGGATAGGCGCCTGCGCCAGAAGCGGTCAAGGGCAGCGGGGGGCAGCAGCGCCAGCACGAGGAAGCTGACGGCCACGGCAAGAGCGCCGCCGGCGATATAGTACCCCGTCGGAAGAAGCAGCACGTGGCCACGGTCGGACGCGTGGGCGAAGGCTGGGGTGGGGAGAAGTGGTGTCAGCGCCAAGGCGACTGCGAGGGATCGAGGCCCGTGGGGATTATTTGCAGCGTCGCGATCCTTCGCACCCCCCTCTGTCCTGCCGGACATCTCCCCCACTTGGGGGGAGATTGGCTGCCGCCGCCGCTTTCGCCAATCGCCGGCGTCGCAGGAGAAGCGCGCCCCGGATGAACTGCTGATCTCCCCCCTTGCGGGAGAGATGTCCGGCAGGACAGAGGGGGGTTGGCGGGAACTCAAGTTATCCGATTATCCGAAATTCCGTTTTAGCAGTCCTCACACCTTCACCAGCTGCTGCACCCGCCCCTTCTCGCCGAAGATGCGCAAATAGCGTTTGATCTCCTTCTCATCCCCCGTCGCCTTGGCCGGGTTGTCGGACAGCTTCACCGCCGGGCGGCCATTGGCTTCGCTGACCTTGCAGACCAGCGAGATGGCGTCGAGGCTCTTGGTCTCGGTCGGCGCGCAGCCTTCGAAATCGTTGGTGAGGTTGGTGCCCCAGCCGAAGGACATGCGCACCTTGCCCTTGAAGTGACGATAGGCCTCCTCGATCGTCTCGACTTCCAGCCCGTCGGAGAAGATGAGCAGCTTCTGCTTCGGGTCCTTGCCCTTCTCGCGCCACCAGGACAGGATCTTCTCGCCGCCTTCGATCGGCGGCGCGCTGTCGGGGCGGAAGCCGGTCCAGTCGGCGATCCAGTCCGGCGCATCGCGCAGGAACGCAGCGGTGCCGAAAGTGTCGGGCAGCACGATCAAGAGATTGCCGCCATAGTAGCGCTGCCAGTCCTGCAGCACCTTGTAAGGCGCCCGCCGCAGCTCTTCCTCGGAATTGGCGAGTGCCGCGAACACCATCGGCAGTTCATGCGCGTTGGTGCCGAGCGCCTCGAGGTCGTTGTCCATGGCCAGAAGCACGTTGGAAGTACCGGTGAAGGCTTCGCCGATGCCTTCCTTCAGCGCCTCAACGCACCAGCGCTGCCACAGGAAGGAATGCCGGCGGCGCGTGCCGAAATCGGAAATGCGGATGCCGGGCAGCGCCTTCAGCCGCTCGGTCTTGTCCCACATCTTGGCCTTGGCGCGGGCGTAGAGCACGTCGAGCGCGAACGGGCCGAAGGAGCGCAGCGCGGCGCGCGAGCGCAGTTCGTTGATGATGGCGAGCGCGGGGATCTCCCAGAGCGTGGTGTACATCCAGGGGCCGGGGAAGGACAATTCGAACTGGCCGTCGCGCTTGGTGAGCTCATAGTCGGGCAGCCGGAAATCCTCGAGCCAGGCAAGGAATTCCGGCTCGAAGATCTGCTTGCGGCCATAGAAGGTGTTGCCGCCCAGCCAGATCATTTCCTTCTTGGTGAAACGCAAGGTGCGGGCGTGGTCGAGCTGCTCGCGCAATTCGCCTTCGTCGATCTCGTCTGCCAGGCGCACCGAGGCGGTGCGGTTGATCAGCGTGAAAGTGGCGTCGACCTTGGGGTACATGCCCCAGATCATCTGCAGCATCAGAAGCTTGTAGAAATCGGTGTCAAGCAAGCTGCGGACGATCGGGTCGAGCTTCCAGGTGTGGTTGTAGACGCGCCGCGCTATATCGGTCTTTGCCATACTTGCTGCCGCCTTCGCTGCTTGCTCCGAAAGGGTCGCGCCGAAACCCGCTTCAGGCGACATTCTTCCGGCCTTCGTTTTAAGCCGACTGCCTCATAGCATTGAATTTTTGCAAGCGCTGCCCGCTTTGCAAGCTGGCCCGACAAAAAGAAGCGGCCTGCGGCAAGTGTCGCGGCCCGAACGCGATTGATTTTTCGGATGGGCTACCGGACACTTCCGCCAGACAAGAGACAGGAGTATCCGGACATGGGCTACGATCGCGGCAAGCTTGAAGCGTTGCGCCGCAAATATGGCGAGAGCCATGGCGGCGAGATGTTCGACCCGAAATTCCGCAAGGTCGCCGACAAGATCTTTTCGAAGAGCGGCACGCGGCTCGCGCCCTATTCCGGCATCCCGACTTTCCTTGCGGCGCCCTACCGGCAGGTGGCCGCCGACAATCCGGATTTCGGCGACCTGCAGGTGGCTATGATCGGCGTGCCGATGGATCTCGGCGTCACCAACCGTCCCGGCGCGCGCTTTGGGCCACGCGCGTTGCGCGCCATCGAGCGCATCGGCCCCTACAACCATGTGCTGGAATGCGCGCCGACGCACGAGCTTCGCGTCGCCGACATCGGCGACACGCCGTTCCGCAGCCGCTACCGGCTGGAAATCAGCCACGAGGACATCGAAAAGCGCACCAACCAGATCGTCGACGCCGGCGTGCTGCCGCTCTCGGTCGGCGGCGATCACTCCATCAGCCACCCGATCCTGAAGGCGGTCGGCAAAAAGGCGCCGGTGGGCATGATCCATATCGACGCCCATTGCGACACAAGCGGGCTCTTCGACATGACCAAGTTCCACCACGGCGGGCCGTTCCGCAACGCGGTGCTGGATGGCGTGCTCGATCCCACCCGCACCATCCAGATCGGCATTCGAGGCTCGGCCGAATATCTGTGGGAGTTCACCTACGAATCCGGCATGACGGTGGTGCATGCCGAGGAGGTGACCGGCCTCGGCATCCCCGCCATCATCGAAAAGGCGCGGAAAATCGTCGGCGACGGCCCGACCTACATCTCCTTCGACGTCGACAGCATCGATCCGGCCTTCGCACCGGGCACCGGCACGCCGGAAGTCGGCGGACTGACGACGCGCGAGGTGCTCGAGTTGTTGCGCGGCCTGAAAGGCCTCAACATCGTCGGCGGCGATGTCGTGGAAGTCGCGCCGCAGTATGACACGACCACCAACACCGCCCATGTCGGCGCCCAGGTGCTGTTCGAGATTCTCAGCCTGATGGTGTTCAGCCCTGCTCTCAAGAAGGGCTGACGTGCCAAACCAATACGGCCGCCGCGCTAGCTAGAGCCGGCGGCCTTTTGCTCAATGACTGAACGACAGCGCCGGCGCGATGCGGTCGCGCCGCAGCCAGCGCGCGAGCAGAAGCGCCGCCACCACGGCCAGCCCCGACGCCAGGCCGATCCAGATGCCGACGCCGTTGAAGCCGAAATGGAAGGCGAGCAGCACGCCGAGCGGCAGGCCGACGCCCCAATAGCCGATGGCGGCATAGATCATCGGCACCTTGGTGTCGTGCAGGCCGCGCAGCATGCCGGCGGCGACCGCCTGCGCGCCGTCGAAAATCTGGAATAGCGCGGCGAACGCCAAGAACGACACGGCAAGCGTGATCACTCTGGCGTTGCCCGGATCGGCAAGATCGATGAAGGCGCTGATCAGAAGATGCGGCCACAGGATCATCACCAGCCCCATCAGCGCCATGAAGGAGACGCCGATGACAAAGGCGGTCCAGCCGGCGCGCGAGACGCCTTCCGGATTGCCGGCGCCATGCGCAAGGCCGACACGCACCGTGACCGCCTGGTTGAGGCCGAGCGGCACCATGAAGGAGATCGAGGCGATCTGGATGGCAATCGCATGCGCTGCCAGCGAATCCGCGTCGATCAGGCCCATCAGCAGCGCCGCCGCGTTGAAGATCGTCACCTCGAAGGCAAGGATGCCGGCGATCGGCAGGCCGAGCCTCAGCAGGCCGCGAAAGCGCGGCCAGTCGGAGCGCCAGAAGCGGCCGAACAGGCGATAGCGGCGGAACTTCTTCTCCAGCAGCACCACGGCCGCCAAGCCGGCAAACATCAGCGTGCTGGAAAGCGAGGTGGCGAGGCCCGATCCGGCGATGCCCATGGCCGACACGCCGAGATTGCCGAACATGAACACCCAGTTGAAGAACGCGTTGCAGGCAACCGCCACGAAGACGATGATCAATGCCCAGCCCGGCCGCTCCAGCGCCGAGATGAAGGAGCGCAGCACGATATAGCCATAGAAGGGCAGCACCGCCCATTGCAGCCAGTGCAGGTAGATGCCAGCCTGGTGCGCGAGATCCGGCTTCTGACCCATGGCCAAAAGCACTTCCTCGCCATGCCAGAGGAACAGCCAGATCGGGACAGAGACGAGGACCGCAAGCCATAGGCCCTGGCGCACGGTGCGGCGCAGGTCGCGCACGGAATGGCGGCGACGGCCGAGCTCGGTCGCCATCATCGGCGAGGTCGCCAGCATCAGCCCTAGACCGAAGATCAACGGCATGAAATAGAGGTTGGAACCGAGCGCGCCAGCGGCGAGCATGTCCGGCCCAAGCCGGCCCATCATCATGACGTCGGTCGCGGTCGTGGCGGTCTGGCCGAGATTGGTGAGCACCATCGGCCAGGCGAGCGCCAGCGTCGCCCTGATTTCCTGACGCCAAAGTTTTTCCGGCGCACCAGCGCCGGCTTCGATCGCAGACATTTTCCGCTCTTTCAGATCGCGGCGCGTCGGGACCAATCCCGGAAGCCGCACGCAACGGCGCAAAATGGCGCCGTTTGCGCCGTCTTGTGAACGAAATGCGACATATTGGCAAGGGAGGAGGAGCAGCCAGTCTTTGATCCAGCAGGAGGCCGGACCAGCGGCACGTTCACTTGCCGGCCGGGGACTGCTACGGATGTCCGAAGACACACAGCCGGCGAGAGATGCCGGGAGGAATGGATGCCGTTCAGGCGCAGAAAGAACACGGCCGCGATCCCGCGAACTGTGCCCGCCTTCGAGCACATCGTCACCGAGTCGAGCGAGACTTTCCTGTGGCGGCTCGATGACTATCCGTGGGAACGCAACGTCTGGAATTTTCACCCCGAATACGAGATCCATCTGCTCAGGAAATCGTCAGGCGTGGTGCTGGTCGGCGACCATATCGGCGAGTTCGGGCCTGGCTATCTGACAATCGTCGGCGGCGGGCTGCCACATGACTGGGTGACGGCGGTGCAGCCGGGTGAGCTGATCGAGGGCCGCGATATCGTGCTGCAGTTCGACCCGGAGCGGCTGCGCGGCTCGGCCGAGCTGCTGCCGGAGTTGCGCGAGCTGGAGCCATTCCTGGAGCGGTCGCTGCGCGGCATGGCCTTCCATAGCCGCACCGCAGTCGCCGGGGCTGAACTGATGGAGCGGATGGGCACCGTGCACGGGCTCACCCGCTTCCGCTTGTTCCTTGAACTGGTGGATTTGCTGGCCAAGTCCGATGAATACGAGCTCTTGTCGTCACCGGATTTCTCGCCGGTACTCGACGCCACCTCGCTGGACATCATCCAGCGCACGCTGACCTATCTCTTCCAGCACTTCGCCGAAGATTTGAAGCTGCCGGAAGTGGCCGCACTTGCCGAAATGAGTGAAAGCACATTCTCGCGCTTCTTCCAGAAGAACACCGGCAACAGCTTCAGTGACCATGTCGCCAAGCTGAGACTCTGGCAGGCCTGCAAGCTGCTCGCCGATACCGACATCCCGATCACCGACATCTGTTTCCAGGTCGGTTATATGAACATCTCCAATTTCAACCGCGCCTTCCTGCGCAAGCACAAGATGACGCCGTCATCCTACCGCAAGCTGTCGCGGCAGCGGCTGGCGCTACGGGCCTGACCAGCTCGAAATCAGCTACTCCCGACAACACTGATACTCGTGTGACAGGCAGACTTTTCCTGCAGCATTTTTTGCGTCGCACAATGCATAAAAGTACAGATTTGCCGCAACAAGGCTTCTAGCCTCGTCCCATCCAACTCCTCATTTTGGCGACGGGTGGCAGGTCGCCCGGGCGACGGTGAGGGTTGCTTGGCCCGAGGACCTCCGCTTCCCGCGAATGTTCCTGGAGGAGAAAAAATCAATGAAATCAAATCGGCTCGCTGCCAGCCTCGGCGCAGCGTTCGTGCTTACCGCATCCGTGTCAACAGCGGCACTTGCTCAGGCGCCCGTCTGCTCGGCGCCGGTCAAGGTGCTGGCGCAGCCTCGCGACGGACTGACGCTTCTGGAGGACTCGAAGGACGAGTTCAAGAAACTCTCCGGCGCTTCGTTCCAGATCGATTACCTCAACGAGAACGACCGGCGGGCCAAGTCGCGCGCCGACGCCTCCACGGTTGGCAACTACAACGTCTACTACGTCGACGAGGCCAATGTCGCGCTGTTCGCCTCGTCCGGCTGGATCGCGCCGCTGGCCGATTATTATCCGCCCGAGTACGACTTCGCCGACTTCGATCCGGGCCGCCAAAAGGTGGCCACCTATGACGGCAAGGTCTGGTTCGCGCCGCTGACCGGCGGCGGCGACCTGATGGTCTACCGCAAGGACGTGCTGGAGGCCGCCGGCATCCAGCCGCCGAAGACGCTCGATGAACTCATCGCCGATGTGGCGAAGCTGAACGATCCGGACAAGGGCATGTACGGCATCGCGCTGCGCGGCGCGCGCGGCTCGGGCGCCAATGTCTGGCGCTGGATGCCTTTCTTCAAAGCCTATGGCGGCAAATGGTTCGACGGCGACAAGCCGGCTTTCAATTCGGACGCGGCTGTGAAGGCGACCGAGACCTATCTCAAGCTGTTCAAGGACTCGGCCCCCGGCACGCAGACCGGCAGCTGGGATGAATCGACCGGCGCCTTCCTCTCCGGCCAGGTCGCCATCCTCGTCGAATCGACGCCGCTGTCGGGCATGGCGGTCGATCCGAAGACCTCGCAGGTGGTCGGCAAGGTCGGCTTCCTGCCGCCGCCTTCGCCGCTGCCCGGCGGTGGCTACGGCCATGGGCTCGCCATCGGCACCAAGGCCAATCAAGACGACGCCTCGAAGAAGTGCGCCGGCCTTTTCATCGCCTGGGCGACGTCGAAGGAGAACGAGAAGCGCCGGCTCGACGCGCACCAGTTCGGCGAGCTCAACCGCACCAGCATCCTCTCCAGCAAGGAATTCGCCGACATCTACGGCGCCGATCTCGGCCAGGCGCTGGCCGACACCGGCAAGGTCACGGCGGTGAACTTCTGGCAGGATCCGCGCTGGCCCGATCTCGGCGACCGCTGGGGCATCATCCTTGAGGAGCTGGTCACCGGCACCCGCACCGACATCAAGGGCGGCCTCAATGAGCTCGAAGCCTATGCCGACGAGCTGGTGAAGAAGAAGTAATCCTCCCGCCCGTGGCGCGCGGTCGCCGGCATTCGTCGGAATGCCGGGAGCCCGTGCGCCACGGGTTCACGCCAGCGATTCCAATGTATCCGCGATATTCCCGAGGATAGGCAATGCGCCGACGCTCTTCCCTGCCCGTCACCTTTCTTGTTCCCACACTCGTCATCCTGCTCGTGCTGTCGATGGTGCCGACGCTCTATGCCATCGTGATTGCCCTGCAGAACCGCGAATTGAGCGCGACTGGCTATTCCTGGGTCTGGTTCTCGAACTTCGCCGACCTCTTTCTCGACCGCCGCTTCCTCAACGCCGTCTGGGTCTCGGTGAAGTGGGAGATCGTCACCGTGGTGGCGACGATGGCGGTGGCGATCGGGCTCGGCGTGCTGATGTTCGAAGTTGCCTCGCCGCGCCTGCGCAATGTCTACTGCCTGCTGTTCATCATTCCGGTGCTGTTGCCGCGTGTCTCGGCGGCTTTCGTGTGGAAGTTCGCCTATCACCCGCTTTACGGCATCGCCACCTATCCCTACCGGCTGATCACCGGCGGGCTGATCTTCGACCCGCTCTCCAAGGCCTCGACGGCGCTGTTCGCCGTCGCCTCGGTCGACGTCTGGCAATGGGGCCTGTTCTTCGCCGTCATCGTGCTGAAGCTGCTCGAGACCTTGCCGCCGCAGCCGATCGAGGCGGCGCGGCTCGACCATGCGAAGCGCTGGCAGATCCATGCCTACGTGACCTTGCCGATGCTCAAGGCGCCGTTGATCAGCCTGATGTTCGTCAAGATGATCGAATCGCTGCGCTCCTTCGACCTCATCTACGTGATGACGCGCGGCGGGCCGGGCGTCGCGGCCGAGACGCTCGACATGTATGCCTTCTCGCAGGGCTTCATCGAGTCCGGCAAAGTCTCCTATGCCTCGGCGATGGCCGTGCTGATGATGATTGCGACGGTCATCACCTTCACCATGCTTTGGAAGCGGGTGCAGGCATGAGGCCATATCCGATAAGCCTGGGCCGCCTGATCGCCAAGGCCGTACTGGCGCTAGCCGGATTCCTGGCCGTTTTCCCGCTTGTCTGGACGGCGCTCAATGCGTTGAAGAACAACGTCGACATCATCACGCGCGTGCCGCGCCTGGTGTTCACGCCGACGCTTGCCAACATCAGCTACATCCTCGACCGCGACAGTGTGCTGACCGGGCTCTACAACTCGGTCGTCGCCTGTGGCTCCGCCGTGCTGATCGGCGTCGGGCTCGGCCTGCCGGCGGCGTACGCGGTGGCGCGCTATCCGAACCGCTTCGCCGGCGACATTCAGTTCTTCGTGCTGTCGCTGCGCTTCCTGCCCCCGGTGGCGGTGGCCATCCCGCTGATGGTGATCTGGCTTCAGGTCGGTCTCTACGACACTTTGCCGGCGCTCATCGTCACCTATTCGCTGCTCACCATCTCGGTGATCATGTGGCTGGCGATCCCCGCCTTCCAGGGCGTGCCGAGAGAGATCGAGGAAGCGGCTTTCGTGGACGGCTATGGCGCCTACTCGGTGTTCTGGCGGATTGCGCTTCCCGTCGCGGCGCGCTCGCTCGCCGGCGCCATCGCGTTCAGCTTCGTGCTGGTGTGGAACGAGTTCCTGATCGCGCTGATGCTGTCGAGTTCCAACGCCAAGACCCTGCCGATCGTCGCCTCGGAGTTGTCGCAGCAAGGCATGAACGTGCCGTGGGGCATCCTCAACGCTTCGGTCGTGCTTCTGTCGCTGCCGCCGCTGCTGTTCCTCGGCGTGCTGAGCGGCTTCCTGAATTCCATTTTCCGGCAAAAGAAAAGTTGATGCGAGGATACCCGATGCGGGCACTGGTGCTTGAGAAAAAAGGCGAACTGTCGCTGCGCGAGATCGCGCTACCGCTCGAGGTTGGACCGGACGACGTCAGGATCGCCATCCACACCGTCGGCGTCTGCGGCAGCGACGTGCACTACTACACGCACGGCGCCATCGGCAGTTATATCGTGCGCCAGCCGATGGTGCTCGGCCACGAGGCGTCGGGAACGATCGTCGAGATCGGCGCCAATGTCACGAACCTGAAGGTCGGCGACCGTGTCTGCATGGAGCCCGGCGTGCCGAACCTGTCGTCGCGCGCGACGAAGCTCGGCATCTACAATGTCGATCCGGATGTCCGCTTCTGGGCGACGCCGCCGGTGCATGGCGTGCTAGCGCCTTACGCCGTTCACCCGGCCGCCTTCACCTACAAACTGCCCGACAATGTGTCCTTCGCCGAGGGTGCGATGGTCGAGCCCTTCGCCATCGGCATGCAGGCGGCCGCACGGGCACGCATCGTTCCGGGCGATGTCGCCGTCGTCGTCGGCTGCGGCCCCATCGGCATCATGATCGCGCTGGCTGCCTTGGCGGGCGGCTGCTCGAAAGTGCTCATCTCCGACTTCTCCGCGCCCAAGCTCAAGATCGCCGGCCAGTACCCGGGCATCGTGCCGGTCAATATCGGCGAGCAGTCGCTGGTCGATGCGGTGCGGACAGCCACCGACGGCTGGGGGGCCGACATCGTGTTCGAGGCGAGCGGCAGCCCGAAGGCCTTCGCCAATCTGTTCGATCTGGTGAGGCCCGGCGGCGCACTGGTGCTGGTCGGACTGCCGGTCGAGCCGGTCAGCCTCGACGTGCCGGCGGCGATTTCCAAGGAAGTGCGCATCGAGACGGTGTTCCGCTATGCCAACATCTTCGATCGCGCCCTGCAGCTCATCGCCTCCGGCAAGGTCGACCTCAAGCCGCTGATCACCGGCACTTATGATTTTCCAGACAGCATCAAGGCATTCGAACGGGCGGCGCAGGGCAACCCGCAGGACGTCAAGCTGCAGATCCTGCTCACCGGCGAGAAGGGCTGACCCATGTCCGCGATTACCTGCTCCCATGTCGACAAGGCCTATGGCGCCACGACCGTCATCCGCAACCTCAACCTTGCGATCGAGGAGCACGAATTCGTCGTGTTCCTGGGGCCTTCCGGCTGCGGCAAGTCCACTCTGCTGCGGATGCTGGCCGGCCTGGAAGACATCAGCGGCGGCGAAGTGTCGATCGGCGGCAAGGTGGTGAACGACCTCGAGCCCGGCGACCGCGGCATCGCCATGGTGTTCCAGAACTACGCGCTCTATCCGCATATGACGATCTTCGACAACATCGCCTTCGGACTAAAGCGGCAGAAGGTGCCGTCGGCCGAGATCAAGAAGCGGGTCGAGGCGGTTTCGCGAACACTCGGGCTGGAACCTTATCTCGGCCGCAAGCCGACCGAGCTTTCCGGCGGCCAGCAGCAGCGCGTGGCGATCGCGCGCGCCATGATCAAGACGCCGAAAGTGTTCCTGTTCGACGAACCGCTGTCCAACCTCGACGCCAAGCTGCGCAACCATATGCGCGTCGAGATCGCCAGGCTGCACCAGTCGCTTAAGACCACGACCGTTTACGTCACCCACGACCAGCTCGAAGCGATGACGCTTGCCGACCGCATCGTGCTGCTCAAGGACGGCGTGATCGAGCAGATCGGATCGCCGGCGGAAATCTATCGCCGGCCGGGCAACATGTTCGTGGCCGGCTTCATCGGAACGCCCAACATGAATTTCGTCGAGGTGACGGTCGGCCGGGCAAAGAGCGGGTGGACTCTGAACGGTGCCGGAACGGTTCTGGTCGTGAACGGCTCGGATTTTCATCTACAGCAGGGCGATCGTGCGGTGCTAGGCATCCGGCCTCCGGATCTGAAGACGGCGAATGCCGACGCGGGCAGCAACCTGCTGCTAGGTACGGCCGATCTCATCGAATTCCACGGCAATGACGCGCTGGTGACGTTCGGCTCCGGCGGCAAGGAGATCAGCGCGCTGGTTCCGGCTCGCGAATGCCCGGAGCTGCGCGCGGCGGTGCGCTACACATTCGACGAGGAAAGCATCCATCTGTTCGATGCGACGACGGGCTTGTCGCTGCGAAAGAAATAGATCGATGCCAGCCTACGCTATCGCATCGAGCGCCTGCCGCTGCCGGTGCATTTCGAGGAAGATCCGGTAGTCGCGGTCGAAGCGGGCGCCGGCGGCGGGGTTCGAGGGACGCGTCCGGCCGCCCTGCTGCATGGCCACGCAGGCGGCGTTGAGGTCGGGGTAAAGCCCGGCGGCGGTCGCCGCCACCATGCCGGTGCCGAGCAGCACCGCCTCGTCGGCCAGCGGTTCGATGACCGTGCAGCCGGTGGCGTCGGCATAGAGCTCCATCAAGAGCGGGTTCTTCGTGTGGCCGCCGGTGACATGCAGCGTGTCGATCAGGTAGCCGTTCTCGTTCAGCGCCTCCAGCACATGGCGCACACCGAGCGCGATGCCGACGGCGGTGCGCCAGTAGAGCTTGCACAGGCTGTCGAAGGAGGAATCGAGCGTCAGCCCGCTGACCACGCCTACCGCGTGCGGGTCGGCGAGCGGCGAGCGGTTGCCGTGAAAATCCGGCAGGACATGCAGCCGCGCCGCCAGCGCGTCGCCTTCCGCGGCGCGCAGTTCGGCGACGCGCCTGGCGATCCTGGCATGCATGGCCGCATCCGGCTCGCCGCCGGCGCCATGCCAGCGTATGATATGGTCGAGCAGCGCGCCGGTGGCCGACTGGCCGCCTTCCGACAGCCACAGCTTCGGCAGCGCCGCGCCGTAATAGGGACCCCAGACACCTGCGAAAGGCTGCGGATCCTGCGACATGGCCATGACGCAGGACGAAGTGCCCGCAATCAGCGCGAGGTGCCGGCTGATATCTTTCTCGTCGCCGGCAAAGCCGCCGAGAACGCCGAGCGCGCCGGCATAGGCGTCGATCACGCCCGCGCCGACCCGGCATTTTTCGGTCAGGCCGAGATCGGCAGCCGCTTGCGCTGTTAGCGGGCCTATATCGGCGCCGACCGGGCTTGCCTTTTCCGGCAGGCTGCCATGCTCGAAGAGATCGCCGAGGCCGACGAGCTTGAAGAAATCGCGCCGCCAGCTTGTCTCCTCATGCGCCAGATAGGTCCATTTGGCCGTCAGCGTGCATTGCGAGCGGGCGAGCGAGCCGGTCGCCTTCCAGGTCAGGAAATCGGCGAGATCGAACAGATATCCGGCTTCGTTCCACGCTCCGGGCAGGTAGCGTTTCAGCCACATCAGCTTCGGCGTTTCCATTTCCGGCGACATCACACCGCCGATATAGTCGAGCACGGCATGGCCGCTTCTGGTGCATTCGTCGGCCTCGGCGATGGCGCGATGATCGAGCCAGACGATGGTGTCCCAGCGCTTCTCGCCGGTGACCGAGACGCTGAGCTGGCCGCCTTGCCTGTCGCGCACGACAAGCGAACAGGTGGCGTCGAAGGAAATGCCGACGATATCCGAGGCCGCGACCCCCGCCTTTTCACGCGCGGCGCGCACGGCGGCACACACGGCCGACCAGATATTTTCCGAATCATGCTCGGCGTGATCGGGCCTGGGCTGGTGCATGGCGATCGGCCGCTCGGCGCGGCCGAGCAGATTGCCGCGAGAGTCGAGAATGCCCGCGCGAGCGCTCCCGGTGCCGACATCGACCGCGCAAACGAAACTCGTCGTCAAGATGCTTTTACTCTCGCTCCCAGGCCTGCAATCAGATCGGGCAATTGCAGCATGTCAGCGAATATAAAGTCCGGTTCGGTCGACGCAAGCCGCGCCTTCAGCGCGGGGTTGTCCGCGTGCGATCCACCGGTGAAGGCAAAGACGCGCATTCCCGCCGCCCGCGCCGCGGCGACGCCGGCCGGGCTGTCCTCGATGACCAGGCATTCGCGCGGATCAGCGCGCATCGTGGCGGCTGCGTGGAGGAACAGGTCCGGCGCCGGCTTGCCGCGCTTCACCATGGCGGCGCTGAAGAGATGCGGCTCCAGCAGCGCCAGAAGGCCGGTGACGTCGAGCGCGTAGCGGATGCGCTCCAGCGTGCCGGAAGAGGCTACACAATAAGGCAATCCCAGGCTCGGCAGGATCTCCTTGATGCCGGGGATCGGCTTCAGTTCCTCGCGGAACTTGCGCATCAGGTCGGCGCGCATGGCGGTGAGATGCTGGTCGCTGATATCCAGGCCGAAATCGCGGCCGAGGATCTCGCGCACGCTCTTCATGCTCTTGCCGAGGAAGTGTTCGTAGGCGGCATCCTCGCTGACCGTGCCGCCGGCAAGCTCGATCATGCCGAGCAACGCGGAAACCGAGAGCGCCTCGCTGTCGACCAGGACGCCGTCACAGTCGAAGATGACCAGCTCGGGCGTCATGTCAGTTGCTTCCAGTGCCCTCAGAGCTTGCCGGCGAGGTAGCGCGTCAAGGTTTCGCGCGCACCGTTCGCCCACAGCACGTTGAGCGCATGGGCAAAGGCTTGGGCGAAAACGGGCGAGCGGCCGACATCGCCATAGATGTCGTCCATGGCGAGCCAGGCGCCGGGCGTGTCCTTCGCGGCCTTCGCGGTTGCCTGCATCCGGTCCCAGTTCGGATCGTTCGGCTCGATGACCGCGCCGCTGTCGGTGGCGCCGAAGCAGTAGCGGCACCAGAGTGCGGATTCCAGCGCCAGGCCGGCGACATTTTTGCCCGCCTTCAGCCGGTCGGCGATGGTCGGGATGATGAATTTCGGCTGCCGGTTGGAGCCGTCGAGGCAGAGCCTGCGAATGGTGTCGCCGATCTTGGGGTTGGAGAAGCGGCGCTCGATGAGCTGATAGTAATCCTCCAGCACCGTGTCCGGCACCGGCGGCACGGTCGGGATGATCTCGTCGCGCTCCAGCTTGGCGAGGAAGCCGCGCACCAGCGGCTCCTGCATCGCCTCATGCACGAAATGGATGTCCATCAGGCCTGCCGGATAGGCAATGGTGGCGTGGCCGCCGTTGAGGATGCGGATTTTCATCAGCTCGTAAGGCGAGACATCCTTGACGAACTGCACGCCGGCCTTTTCGAGCGGCGGGCGGCCGGCGGTGAAATGATCCTCCAGCACCCATTGCTTGAACGGTTCGCAGAAGACCGGCCAGTTGTCTTCCAGCCCGAAATCGCTCGCCAGTATGCCGCGCTCGCGGTCGGTGGTGGCCGGCGTGATGCGGTCGACCATGCCGTTCGGGAACGCGACATTGTCTCTCACCCAGTTGGCCAGATCCTCGTCGATCAGCCGGGCAAGGCCGATGACGCCGTCGGAGGTGACGCGGCCATTGTGGGGGATGTTGTCGCAGGACATGACGGTGAACGGCACGATGCCGTCGGCGCGCCTGCGCACCAGCCCGGCAAGGATGATGCCGAAGACCGTTTTCGGCGCGGCGCCCGGCTGAGCGTCGGCGACGATATCGGGATGCGCCGGGTTGAACTTGCCCGAGGCCGGGTCGATGAAATAGCCGCCTTCGGTGATGGTCAGCGACACGATCTTGATCGCCGGGTCGGCGAGCTGCTCGATGATCGCGGTAGCATCGCCCGGCATCAGGAAATCGACCATCGCGCCGGTGACGCGGGCACTCATATGGCCCTGATCCTGCTCGACGACTGTGGTCAGCCAATCCTGCTCCTGAAGCTTGGCGCGGCCGGCCTTCTCGCCCTCGAACACGCCGGCGCCGATCAGCGCCCAGTCATGACCGAGCCCGGAATTGAACAGGTCGTCGAGATAGACGGCCTGGTGCGATCGGTGAAAGTTGCCGACGCCGAAATGAACGATGCCGGCTTTCAGGGAAGAGCGATCGTATTTCGGGCCGGAAACCTTCGAGGGAAGCTTTGCGAGGTTCGAGGACGAGAGTTTCACGGTCATCTTACTTACCCTTCGGCCGATATGCAGCCCAACAATTCCGCCTCCTGTGGGAGAGCGGTGAGGGGCAGCGCTTGTTTTGCGGTTCTGCCCCTCACCTGCCCCTCGGCGCGTTCTCCCCGGAGGAAGGGAGGCGCGCCTTCCCCCTCAACTCATCCCCATCAACTCATCCATTGACCGCCGTCGACGTTGTAGGTCTGGGCGACAATGTATTCGGCCTCGTCGCTGGCGAGGAAAACCGCCATGCCGGTGAGGTCTTCGGCCCGGCCCATGCGGCCGTAGGGCACGCCTTCGCCGACCAGCCGCTTCTTCTCGCCTTTCGGCCTGTTCTCGTATTTGGCGAACAGCGAATCGACGTGATCCCAGTGCTCGCCGTCGACGACGCCCGGCGCGATGGCGTTGACGTTGATGCGGTGCTTGATCAGGTCGAGCCCGGCCGACTGGGTGAGCGAAATGACGGCGGCCTTGGTGGCGCAATAGACCGCGACCAGCGGCTCGCCGCGACGCCCGGCTTGGCTCGCCATATTGATGATCCTGCCGCCTTTGCCACGCGCGATCATCGAGCGGGCGGCCGCCTGCAGCATGAACAGCGTGCCGGCGACGTTGACAGAGAACAGTCTGTCGTAGCTCGCGCGGCTGATCTCGACGATAGGTGCCAAGTCGAACAGCGCGGCATTGTTGATCAGGATGTCGAGACCGCCGGCCTTAGCCTCGACCGCCTTCACGGCGGCCTCGATCGAGGACGGGTCGGTGACGTCAAGCCGGATCGCGTAAGCAGCAGAGCCGATATCCTTCGCGGTCGCTTCGGCCGCTTCGAGGTTGATGTCGGCGATCGCTACCGTGGCACCTTCGCGCGCATAGGCTTCGGCGAAGGCCCGGCCGATGCCGCGCGCCGATCCGGTGATCAGCGCCGATTTGCTCTTCAGCCTCACTGCGCCAGCGCCCTGCCGTCGGCGCCGAAGCGATGCAGCTTGGTCTTGTCTGGCGTCAGATAGACGGTGTCGCCATGCTTGACCGCGACCTCGCCGTCGGCGCGCACATTGATCGTGCCGATGCCGTCCGTCTGGACATGCAGGAAGGTGTCGGAGCCGAGATGCTCGGCAACGCCCACCGTCGCCTTCCAGTCGCCGGTCGTGGTCGAGATGTTGATGTGCTCAGGCCGGATGCCGATGGTCTTGGCGCCGTATTTGTCGGCCGGCGCGCCTTCGATGAGGTTCATCTTGGGCGAGCCGATGAAGCCGGCAACGAAGAGGTTCTTCGGCGTGCGGTAGAGCTCCATGGGCGAGCCGACCTGCTCGATATTGCCGGCGTTGAGCACGACGATCTTGTCGGCCATGGTCATGGCCTCGACCTGGTCGTGGGTGACGTAGATCATCGTCGTCTTGAGCTGATGGTGCAGCTCGCTGATCTCCAGCCGCATGGTGCCGCGGAGTGCTGCGTCGAGATTGGACAGCGGCTCGTCGAACAGGAAGGCCGAAGGCTGGCGCACGATGGCGCGGCCGATGGCGACGCGCTGGCGCTGGCCGCCGGAGAGCTGGCCCGGACGACGCTCGAGATAGTTGGTGAGGTTCAGCACACGCGCTGCGTCCTTCACCTTCTTGTCGATGGTCGCCTGGTCCTCGCCCGCCATCTTCAGCGGGAAGGCGATGTTCTTGGCGACCGTCATATGCGGGTAGAGCGCATAGGACTGGAAGACCATGGCAAGCTTGCGCTTGGCCGGCGCCTCCTGGGTCACGTCGCGGCCGTCGATGCTGATGGTGCCGCCGCTGGTGTCCTCCAGCCCGGCGATCAGTCTGAGCAGCGTGGACTTGCCGCAACCCGACGGGCCGACGAACACGACGAACTCGCCGTCCTCGATATTGAGGTCGATGTTCGGAATGATCGTCGTCGACCCGAAGGACTTGGAGACGTTCTTGAGCGTGATGTTTCCCATGGTTTCCTCCCGGGGATTTCGTCGTCCGCCGCTGCGGCTCTTACTTCACGGCGCCAAAGGTCAGGCCGCGCACCAGCTGCTTCTGGCTGAACCAGCCCATGATCAGGATCGGGGCGATCGCCAGTGTCGAGGCCGCCGAGAGCTTGGCCCAGAACAGGCCTTGCGGGCTTGAGAAAGAGCTGATGAAGGCGGTAAGTGGCGCGGCGTCGGTGGTGGTCAAACGGATCGTCCAGAACGCCTCGTTCCAGGCCAGGATGATGTTCAACAGCATGGTCGAGGCGATACCCGGCACCGCCATCGGCGTCAGCACGTAGATGATCTCGTTCCACAGCGAGGCGCCATCCATGCGCGCCGCTTCGAGGATCTCGCCCGGAATCTCGCGGAAGTAGGTGTAGAGCATCCAGATCACGATCGGCAGGTTGATCAGCATCAGCATGACGGTGAGGCCGATGCGGCTGTCGAGCAGCCCGCTGTCGCGGAAGATCAGGTAGATCGGGAACAGCACCGCGACGGCCGGCATCATCTTGGTGGAGAGCATCCACATCAGGATGTCCTTGGTGCGCTTGGTCGGCGAGAAGGCCATCGACCATGCCGCCGGGATGGCGATGATGAGCGCAAGGACCGTCGAGCCGACCGACAGGATCACCGAATTCAGGAAGAACTTGAAGTAGCCGCTCTGCGCCTGCACTTCCGCATAGCTTTCCGTGGTGCCGGACGGGATCAGGGCGAAGCCCTGGATCGCCTCCTGCTCCGACTTGAAGGAGGTAATGATCGTGTAAAGGATCGGGAAGAAGATCAGCAGCGCGACGATCCAGGCCGCGGCGGTGGCGATCGTCTTGTGCTGGGTAGTGACTGCGCGTGCCATTTTATCCTCCTTACTTGTCCAGGTTCTTGCCGACGGCGCGCATGACGAAGAAGGCGACGATGTTGGCGAGAATGACAGCGATGACGCCACCCGCGGAGGCCTGGCCGATTTTGAATTCCAAAAGCGCCTTCTGATAAACGAGGAAGGGCAGGTTGGTGGAAGCGTAGCCGGGACCGCCATTGGTGGTGACCAGGATCTCGGCATAGACCGAGAGCAGGAAGATCGTCTGGATCAGGATGACGACGGTGATGGCGCGCGACATGTGCGGCAGCGTCAGATACCAGAAGCGGCTGAGGAAGCCGGCGCCGTCCATCTCGGCCGCCTCCTTCTGCTCGCCGTCGAGCGATTGCAGGGAGGTGAGCAGGATCAGCGTCGCGAAGGGCAGCCACTGCCAGGCGACGATGAGGATGACCGCCGTCAGCGGGTGCTGGCCGAACCAGTCGATGGGGTTGGCGCCGAAGAAACGGGCAATATCGGCGAAGACGCCGTATTGCGGGTGCATGATCATGTTCTTCCAGACAAGGGCGGCCACCGGCGGCATGACGAAGAAGGGCGAGATCACGAGGATGCGCACGATCCCCTGACCCCAGATCGGCTGGTCGAGGAGCATGGCCAAGAGGATGCCGCCGATCACAGTGATGATCAGCACGCTGACCACGATGGTGAGCGTGTTGAGGATCGACTGCAGGAAGGCCGGGTTGGAGTAGAAGAGCTTGTAATTGGAGAACCAGACGAACCCGTCACGGATCGGGTTAAGCGGGTTGTACTGGAGGAACGAGAACCAGACCGTGAAGACCAGCGGCACGATCATCCAGATGAACAGCAGGATCACCGATGGCGCCATCATGAGACGGGCAAGCGAACGGGTTTGCTGAGTAGCCATGACGGTCACCCTCCAAATGTCAGCCGATCTTATAGTCGTGCCACAATTTTCCTGATGGTGAAGGTGGCCGCCCGAACTGGGTTTCGGGCGGCCATTGCCGGTCATGATGCGCTACCGGCGCTCGGCACCGGGAGGAGCCTTACTTGATGTAGCCGCCTTCGGTCATCGCGGCGGTCGCCGCGTCCTGGGCCTGCTTCAGCGCGTCGTCGACGCTCGACTGGCCGGCAAGAGCGGCGGAGAAGAGCTGGCCGACCGTGGTGCCGAGACCCTGGAATTCAGGGATGGCGACGAACTGCACGCCGACATAGGGCACCGGCTTGACGGTCGGATGCGTCGGATCGGCGGCGTTGATGGAGTCCAGCGTCATCTTGGCGAAGGGCGCCGCCTTCTGGTACTCCGGATTGGCGTAGAGCGAGGAGCGCGTGCCCGGAGGAACGTTGGCCCAGCCCTCCTTCGAGGCGACCAGCTCAGCATAGTGCTTGCTGGTAGCCCACGACACGAACTTCTCGGCGGCGTCGGCCTTTTGCGTGCCGGCGGGGATCGCCAGCGACCAGGCCCACAGCCAGTTGCCGCGCTTGCCGAGGCCGTTGTCGGGCGCCAGCGCATAGCCGACCTTGTCGGCGACTTGCGAAGCCTTCGGATCGGAGACGAAGGAAGCGGCGACGGTGGCGTCGATCCACATGCCGCACTTGCCCTGCTGGAACAGCGCCAGGTTCTCGTTGAAGCCGTTGGAGGAAGCACCTTCCGGGCCGTCGGCCTTCATCAGGTCGACATAGAACTGCAGCGTGTTCTTCCATTCCGGCTGGTCGAATTGCGGCTTCCAGTTCTCGTCGAACCAGCGGGCGCCGAAGGAGTTCGACATGGCGGTGAGGAAGGCCATGTTCTCGCCCCAGCCGGCCTTGCCGCGCAGGCACACGCCGTTCACGCCGTTGGCGCGGTCGGTCATCTTGTCGGCCGCCTGTTTGATGAAGTCCCAGGTCGGCGCATCGGGCATCTTGAGCCCGGCCTTCTCCATCAGGTCCTTGCGGTACATGACGAAGGAGCTCTCGCCGTAGAATGGCGCTGCATAGAGCTTGCCGTCAACCGAAAGGCCGCCGGCGATGGCCGGGATGATGTCCTTGGTGTCGTAGTCGTCGCCGAGCTTGTCGAGCGGCAGAAGCCAGCTCTGCTTTGCCCAGATCGGGACCTCGTAGGTGCCGATGGTCATGACATCGTACTGGCCGCCCTTGGTGGCGATATCGGTGGTGACGCGCTCGCGCAGCACGTTCTCCTCAAGCGTGACCCAGTTGAGCTTGATGTCGGGGTTGGCCTTCGTGAAGTCGTCCGTCAGCTTCTGCATGCGGACCATGTCGCCGTTGTTGACGGTGGCGATGGTGATGGATTCGGCATGCGCGGCGAAAGCGAGAGCGCTGGCCGACAACAGGCCCAGGGTGAGCGTGCGAAGTTTCATCAATTCCTCCCATAAACCAAGATGAGCATTTGCCTTGGCTGTGGGCAATTACTCACTAAGCGTGAATTATGTCAAGCCGGAATCGATGCTGCAGCGCAGCACAAATCGAAGCCGCCCCTGTCGGAGCAGCGCGGCGAAGGTTCGGCTTGGAGGCTGTTGCCGTGTCCAGCTATTGGCAGGCGATCTCGGCGAGGATCCAGTCGCGGAAGGCGCGGATTTTCGGCACGTTGCGCCGGGCGGTGGGATAGACCAGCCAATAGGCATGGCCGTCGTCGCCGACTAGGTCGAAGGGCTGGACCAGCCGGCCATCGGCGAGTTCGTTCTTGAACAGCGCCCTGGTCAGGATCGCCACGCCGTGGCCGGCCATGGCGGCATTCGCCTCGTAGGCCTGCGCGCCCATGCTGGAGCCCGGCCGCTTGGCGAGGTCGTGCACGGCGACACCGGCGGCCTCGAACCATTGCGTCCACCAGACATCGCCGGGATCGAGGATCGGCAGCCGCAAAAGGTCCGCCGGCTCCTTGACGCCGCCGATGCTCGCCGCAAGCTTCGGGCTCAGCATCGGCGTGAAATCGGCGTCGAGCAGTTTGTGTGCCTCCAGGCCCGGCCATTTGCCGCCGCCCGAGCGGATGGCGAGATCGACATCCTCGCGTGCGAAATCGGTCAGGCGGCTCGACGTATCGAGCCGCACGGCAAGTGCGGGATGGGCAAGCTGGAACGAGCCCAGATGCTGCGCCAGCCAGTTCGAGGCAAAAGTCAGCACGGTGGTTACGCACAGCAAGCCGTCGGCGCCGCCACGCGCGGCGGCGTAGGCCTGACCAAGAATGGCAAAGGCCTCGCTGACGGCGGGCGCCAGGCGCCGGCCTGGCTCGGTGAGTTCGATCTGCCTGGGACGGCGCAGGAACAACGGCGCGCCGATGCGCTCCTCGAGCAGCTTGATCTGGTAGCTCGCGGCGGCCTGAGTCATGCCGAGTTCCTGCGCTGCCCTGGTGAAGGAGAGATGCCGGGCCACCGCTTCGAACACCCGAATCGCCTGCAGTGGCGGTAGCGGCGCGAGCTGTGGGGGGCTCAGATCGGGCATAAAACCTCCTTATGGGTCATGATCGAGGTTTAATTGGAAGCGCGAAGCTGCCAACCCGATATTTGGGGTCGACGATCAATCCAGTTCAAGCATGGCGAAGGCTGACGATCATGACCACGATGCAGGAAAAAATCGTTTCGACCCCGGCTCGCAGTTGGATTTCGCTGCTGGCGCGGGAATTTTCATGGTTCGCCAGCCGGAGGCGCGGTTATGTCGATATCCGGGAATTGTCGCCGCATCTGCAGCGGGACATGGGGTTTCTCGACGGCAACGATCCGCGCGAACGCTACGAATAGCCGGGCTCCCTTTTATCGGCGAGCGGCTGATCACGATGCATGGCCCTTCTGGGCCTGAGGCTCCGGTCACGCGCCGCCGAGAAGTGCGGCGGCCGTCCGTTCATCGGTGATGAGGCCGTTGACCAACCGCCGGTTCACGGCGGCGAGGATGCCCGGCAGCTTGCGCTCGCCCATGGCCAGCGCAATGACCAGCGATCTCTCGCGCGACGGCAAGGCGGCGGACGACACCCGATCGTTGGTGATGCCTTCGATCATGCGGCCTTCGCGGTCGAACACCCAGCCGACGATCTCGGCGACGCCGCCCGCCTTCTGCAGCGCCTTGAGTTCCCCTTCCGAAATGAAGCCGTCCTCATAAAGCGGTGCCTTCGGGCCGAGATCGCCGATGCCGACGAAAGTGACGTCGGCTTCCGCGGCGAGCGCCAGCGTCGGCTGGATCATCGGCTGGCTGAGCAGCATGTCGCGCTCTTCCGGCGAGGAGGCGATGACCGGCAGCGGCATCGGGAAGGAGCGCGCCTTGACCCGGTCGGCCATGGTGAAGATGACGTTGTAGAAGGCGGCCGAGCCGTCGGGCGAGATGTTGCCGGTCAAGGATACGACCTTGTGCTGCGGGCACTCCATCGGCGGAAGCTGCTCGATCGCAGCCTTCAGCGTGCGCCCGGTGCCGATCGCCATGACGATGGGCGCAGCCGAACGCAGCCGCCGCTCGATCTCGGCCGCCGCCGCCTCGGCGACGCCGATCGTCGTCGAGGACGAGGTCGGATCGCTCGGCACCACTTCGACCAGATCGAGCGCGAAGCGCGATTTCAGACGCGCGGCAAGGTCGAGGCAATTGGCGATCGGATGATCGACGCGCACCTTGATCAGGCCTTCCGACATCGCCAGCGACACGAGCCGCTGCGCCGTCTGCCTGGAAATGCCGAGCTTGGCGGCGATCTGATCCTGCGTGTTGCCGGCGACGTAGTAGAGCCAGCCGGCGCGCGCAGCGTCGTCCAATCTGGTGTTGCCGGTTTCCTGTCGCGAGTTCACATCCTGCCTCCCCAGCCCGCACGTGGGCGGGCGCTATAGATTACAGCGAAAGCGGCTATGCGCAATTGTCAATTGAAAGGGCAATTGCTTGCACAGGTAGAGGCTAAGGATGGGCCAATCCGACCTTGCCTCAACCATTTGCCGGGAGAGCGGTTTATCTCGGAGGACAAACCCATTAAGGGAATCGGCAAAAGGAGCCTCGCATGACGCCGAAAGCGGTTTTCTGGGACATGGACGGCACGCTGGTCGACAGCGAGCCGCTGCACGAGGCCGCCCTCGTGGCCGCGCTGCGCAGCGTCGGCATCGCACCGCCGACCGATCTGCACGAACGGGTGCTCGGTATCGCGGCATGGCCGGTCTACGAAATGCTGCGCGACCAGTTCGGCCTCGACCTGCCATTCGACGACTGGATCGTGCGCAAATACGACCACTATCTGCCAATGGCCGAGACGCTGAAGCCGCGCCCCGGCGCGATCGAGGTGTTCAACGAATTGCGCGCGTTGGGCGTCGAGCAGGCCGTGGTGTCCAATTCCGACCGGCTGATCGTCGACGCCAATCTCGGCGCGGTCGGTCTCGTCTATCCCGGCATGCACACGGTGAGCCGCAATGACGTGCGCCTGGGCAAGCCGCATGCGGAACCGTTCCTGCGCGCCGCCTATCTTGCGGGCGTCGACCCGGCGGACGCTGTCGCGGTCGACGACAGCCGGACCGGCGCCATGGCCGGACTGGCGGCCGGCATGAAGACGATCTTCTGGCCGGAGGCGCCGATGGAAGGACCGCCCGGCGCTATCGTCATCAACAGCGCGGATGAATTGCGGGCGCAATTGGGGTTCTGAACAAACTTCCGAGCGTCAGCGCTGCCCCTCATCCGCCTGCCGGCTGGTCTTTGGCGATAGCGTGCATGGCAGCTTGGCGCATGCATTGTCCAATGTTGCGCTGGTCGACCCCACTCCGTCTCGGCTACGCCGAGCCACCTCTCCCCCGATCGACGGGTAGAGGAAAGGCGCCAAGCCTTTTGCCGTCAACGCTCTTCCAGCGACGCTCCCTTCCTTTCCCTCCAGAGGGGGAAAGGTGGCGCTGCGAAGCAGCGACGGATTGGGGGAACCACGTGGCAATCAAGCCGCGGCCTTATCAGTCACGCCAGTCACAGAAGATGTGTGCATTGCGTGGCGTAACCGGGGGAGCAGGACAAAAGCTTCAGTTCCGGTAAACAGGCTCTTCCTCGTCGAGGATAGCCTTCAGCTCGGAAAGATGGCGCTCGGCCTGGCCGGGATAGTCGTCCACCTCGCGCGCCGTCTTTTCCGCGATCTCGTCGGAGAGCGTGCGCAGCGGACGGCCGGTCCACAGCGCCTTGATGTAGGTCTCGGCGGCGCGCTCGAAATAGAACATGCGGTTGAAGGTGTCGGCGACAGTGTCGCCGATGACCATCACGCCGTGATTGCCCATGACCATGACCTTGATCTTAGGGTCGGTCAGAAGCTTGGAGCAGCGCTCGCCCTCCTCCTCGAAGGCCAGCCCGCCATAGTGGGCGTCGACGACATGGCGGTTGAAGAACATGGCCGAGTTCTGGTCGATCGGCGGCAGCGTCGAGTCGGCCAGCGAAGCGAGCACGGTGGCGTGGATCGAATGCACATGCATGGCGCAGCGCGCATGCGGCACGTTGCGATGGATGGCGCCGTGCAGGCCCCAGGCGGTCGGATCGGGCGCATTCGGGCCTGACAGCGTGTCGGGATCGTTGGCGTCGATCAGAAGCAGGTCGCTCGCCTTGATGCGCGAGAAATGCACCTGGTTGGGATTCATCAGGAATTTCGTGCCGTCCTGGTTGACCGACAGCGAGAAATGATTGGCCACCGCCTCATGCATGTTGAGCCGCGCCGTCCAGCGGAAGGCGGCGGCGAGATCGACGCGCTCCTCATAATACGGCAGGTTGGTCAGCGGTTCTTTCTGCAAACGGGCAAGGCTCATCGAAAATCCTCCGGTTCTGGCGGTTCTGCTTTTACGCAATTCCGGACGGAAAACCGCTACGCACTTTTCCTGGAATTGCTGGAGAATGCCGCGCCCAACCGCAGCCAGCAACCGCAAACTAGTGGGGCAGACGACCGGTAGATCAGGCCGCTGGCCGCGCCGATCGCAGCCCGCCCTGCTCGACGATGAAGTCGATCACCTCCTGCAAGCCCTTGCCGCGCGACAGATCGGTGAAGCCGAAGGGCCGCTTGCCGCGCATGCGGGCGGCGTCGCCTTCCATGACGTCGAGGTTGACGTTCACATAGGGCGCCAGATCGCTCTTGTTGATGACGAGGAAATCCGAGCGCGTGATGGCTGGACCGCCTTTGCGAGGAATGTCCTCGCCCTGGCAGACCGAGATGACATAGAGGGTCAGATCGGCAAGGTCCGGCGAGAAGGTGGCGGCAAGATTGTCGCCGCCGGATTCGATGAAGATGACGTCGAGGTCGGGGAATTTTTTGTTCAGCTCGGCGATCGCCCGCAGGTTGATCGAGGCGTCTTCGCGGATGGCGGTGTGCGGGCAGCCGCCGGTCTCGACGCCGACGATGCGCTCCTCCGGCAGCGCCTGCAGGCGAGCCAGCATCATGGCGTCTTCCTTGGTGTAGATGTCGTTGGTGACGACGGCGATGGAGAACCGGTCTCGCAGCGCCTTGCAGAGTTTTTCGGTGAGCGTCGTCTTGCCGGAACCGACGGGGCCGCCGATGCCGATGCGAAGGGGGCCGTTGGCTTGTGTCATGCCGGAAACTCCGTGACGGCGAGGATGGCGAAGCCCAGCCCGATCAGCAGGCAGAGCGGCGAATAGAGGCGCCGATCGAGCCTCGCGAAAGGCTGCTCCGGCGCCAGCCGGCGCCACCAAGGCGTGAAACCGGCGATGCCGCGGCCAAGGAAAACGAGACCGATCAGCAGCGCGGTGGCGGCAAGCCCCTGCTTCGGAAACGGCGAGGCAAAGACGCCTTCGAGCGCGAGCGGCCAGAGCGTGGCAAGCGCCAGGCAAGCGGCGACGGCGAAGCTCGCCAACGACGACGGCATTTCGTCGACGCCGCGAAAGCCGACGACGGCGCGGGCGCAGGATTTTGTATCCGTTCCCGGCCAGATGCCGCCTATGCCCCAATAGACATGCAGCGTGGTGATCAGGAGCAGGACGACAGAAAGGGCGAAGGCGAGAATTGTCATGAGCGGAACAGACGCGAATATTGGGTTTCGTGCTTCATCGCCATGATATCGGAGATGAAGGCGGAGCCACCGAGATCGTCGAGCGAAGAATTGGCGGCACGAGCGGCCGCCGACAATGCCAAGGATTCAAAGCCGGCTAATAAAGCGACGGCATCGGCCTGCCCAGCAACGCCGAGCCTAATGGCGGCCTGCACGAGGTTGGAGAAAAAGGCTTGCAGGAAAGCCGACAGCGCCTCCGCCAAGCCGATGCCGTGGCTGCCGGCAACCGCGCCGACGGCGACGCAATAGGGGCAATCGGCGGGCAAGCGCTCCAACGCGCGACACGGCCAGGCCGAGGCCGCCTTGAGGAAAGCCGTGCCCTGCAGCATAGTTTCCAGGTGCCGCTCCCGCGAGCCGGCGAGCGCCTCGGCAAGCGCGGCCGCTTCGGTCAGATCGCCGCCGTCACGCGCGCGCCGCCAGCTTTCGGCGAAGAGCACGGCATCGTTCCAGCCCGAGCCCATCTCGACCAGCGTTTCCAACCAGGCGGCAAGATCTTTGCTGTCGGCGATCAGCCCGTCATGCACGGCACGTTCGAGGCCATGGCTGTAGGAAAAACCACCAACCGGAAAGGACGGCGACAGCCATGCCATCAGCCGCAGCAGCGCGGCGCCGGCAGGCCGCTCAGCCATGGTGATGGTGATGGCCATGGTCATGATGTTCATGCGAGTGATCATGATCGTGATGGTCGTGATCGTGATGGCCGTGACCATGATGATCATGGTCGTGGCCATGGCCGGAGTAGGCGCCGCGCACCGGATTGAACGGTTCCAGCACCTCGTTGACAGCGGCGCCTAGCCCCTCCAGCATCGCCTTGATGACGTGGTCGCGCAGGATGAGGATGCGATCCGCCTCGATACTTGCTGCGAGATGACGATTGCCGATGTGCCAGGCAAGTTCGGTGAGATGCACCGCATCGCGAGCGCGGATGTCGTAGACCTCTTCCGGCGCGGCGACGATCTCCAGCTGACGGCCGTCCTCCAGCACCAGCCGGTCGCCATTGTTCAAAGCCACCGGCTCCGGCAGGTCGACCAGAACCTTGCCGCCGCCCGCCGTCTCGATGGCGCGGCGGCGCAGATGCCGCTCGTCATGGGCAAGCACCGCCTTGTCATAGACCACGGCCGCGCCCGCCTCGCGGGCCGGAACCACCGAGACGGCACGCGGAAACTTAGTGAAATCGGTGCGGATATCGAGCTTCATTTGAAGGCTCCTCCATTGGCTTGCGCGCGAGCGCGGGCCGGGCGCTGCAGAACACGAAATAGGCATTAACCCGATCGGAGTCGATCGGGAACCGGCCGGCGCGGGCCCAACCGCCGATGTCACCGAGCAGCACGTCGACGGCCGAAAAGCGGTCACCGAGCGCGAACGGCCTGTCGCCGAGCCGGCGGTCGAGCGCCTTCACTTCGGATGCAAAGTCATGCGCGGTTGCAGGGCCGACATCGACGCGCACCTCCTTCGGCAGCAGGAAACGATGGCGCAGCTTGTTCCACAGCGGCGCTTCCAGCTCGCTCTGGGCGAAATGCATCCAGGAATCGATCTCCGCGCGGCCGGCGAGCCCGGGACCGGCGCCCATGCCCCTGTCGGCATGCTTGTCCGCCAGATAGACGCAGATCGCCGCGGAATCCGTGATCATCACCTCGCCGTCAATCAGGATCGGCACCTTGCCGGAGGGGTTCAGCGCATAAGCCTCGGGCGAGCGCAGCTTGACCTCGATGAATTCGTAGGGCTGCCCGAGCTCCTCGAGCATCCAGAGCACGCGGCTGACGCGGGAACCTCGCGATCCTACGGCCTTGTACATGGTTGAGCCCTGCCTTTTCCTCGACCCTAAACTATCCCACCCGTTGGCCCAATGCCGCCTCAGACGATGGTGTCGAAGAGCCGCAGGATGAAGGATATCTGGTAGATCAGGGCCGCCGCGACGAAGGCGATGTGGAAGCGGCGGTCGCGCACCAGGATCGCGACAAGGCAAAGCGCCGCGAATACCGGCGTGCGGATCAGATATTCGTTGCCGAACCGGGCGAAATGCTCCGGGCCCTTGAGCAGCGTGTCGATGATATCGAGCAGATAAGTTGCGCCGAGCAGGCCGAAGAACCAGGCGCGCCGCGAATAGAAATAGTCCTCGTAGCTGGTGTAATCGAGCATCGAATCCGGAAACAGCAGCGCGCAAAGCAGGAAGAGCGTGATGGCGTAGAAGATGATGAAAAGGTACTTGCCGAAGGTCCACGACTGGATGGCGTAGAGGCCGAACTCCCACCACCAGAAATGCACCAGCATCAACAGCACCGAGCCGACCCAGGCGAGATGCACCGCATAGAGCCGGTACTGGCCGGGATGCTGGACGATGCGGGCGACCCCCGACAGCAATCTGGTGACGCCGAGGCCGATCACCATGCCCATGACGATACGGATGTGCGGAAAAATGTCGTGGGGAGAGGCGATTTCGGTGGGCATGGTTGTCCGCTATGCAGTTGCTCAACCGCATAGTGCAGGGTCCACACTCCAGCCGCAACGGAATTTGCCCGCTCACCGGAAAGCGCAATCGGCCTAAAACAGAAAATACCGCTGCGCCATCGGCAGCACCGTCGCAGGCTCGCAGGTCAGGAGCTCGCCATCGGCGCGCACCTCATAGGTCTCCGGATCGACCTCGACATGCGGCGTGGCGTCGTTGAGCACCATGGAGTGCTTGCCGATGCCGCCGCGCGTGTTTTCCACCGCGACCATCGCCTTGTCGACACCGAGTTTCTCCTGCAGGCCGGCCTCGAAGGCGGCCTTGGAGACGAAGGTCACCGACGAGTTGGTCAGCGCCTTGCCATAGGCGCCGAACATCGGCCGGTAGTGCATCGGCTGCGGCGTCGGGATCGAGGCGTTGGGATCGCCCATCGGGGCGGCGGCGATAGTGCCGCCGACCAGCACCATCTCCGGCTTGACGCCGAAGAAGGCCGGGTTCCACAGCACCAGATCGGCGCGCTTTCCCACCGTCACCGAGCCGATCTCTTTCGACAGGCCATGCGCGATCGCCGGGTTGATCGTGTATTTGGCGATGTAGCGGCGGACGCGGAAATTGTCGTTGTCGCCGGTCTCCTGCGGCAATGATCCGCGCTGTCGCTTCATCTTGTCGGCGGTCTGCCAGCAGCGGATCGCGACCTCGCCGACGCGGCCCATGGCCTGGCTGTCGGAGGAGATGATCGAGAAGGCGCCGATATCGTGCAGGATGTCCTCGGCCGCGATCGTCTCCTTGCGGATGCGGCTTTCGGCAAAGGCGATGTCCTCGGGGATCGACGGCGACAGATGATGGCAGACCATCAGCATGTCGAGATGCTCGGCCAGCGTGTTGACGGTGTAGGGCCTGGTCGGATTGGTTGAGGACGGGATGACGTTGGGCAGGCCGCAGACCTTGATGATGTCGGGCGCGTGGCCGCCGCCGGCGCCTTCGGTGTGGAAGGCGTGTATCGTGCGACCCTTGATCGCGGCGACCGTGTTCTCGACGAAGCCCGATTCGTTCAGCGTGTCGGTGTGGATCATCACCTGCACGTCGTAGGCGTCGGCGACCGACAGGCAGCAGTCGATCGCGGCCGGCGTCGTGCCCCAATCCTCATGCAGCTTCAGCGAGCAGGCGCCGGCGAGCACCATCTCTTCCAGCGCGGCGGGCCGCGACGCATTGCCCTTGCCGGACAGGCCGATATTCATCGGAAAAGCATCGAAGGACTGGATCATGCGCGCCATGTGCCAGGGGCCGGGAGTGCACGTAGTGGCCAAGGTGCCATGCGCCGGACCGGTGCCGCCGCCCAGCATCGTGGTGATGCCGCTCATCAGCGCTTCCTCGATCTGCTGCGGGCAAATGAAATGGATATGCGCGTCGAAGCCGCCGGCCGTCAGGATCTTGCCTTCGCCGGCGATGATCTCGGTCCCCGGTCCGATGATGATGGTGACGCCGTCTTGCGTATCCGGGTTGCCGGCCTTGCCGACCGCAGCGATGCGGCCGTCCTTCAGGCCGATATCGGCCTTGATGATGCCTGCAAGCGCGTCAACCACCAGCGCATTGGTGATCACGGTGTCTACCGCGCCCTGCGCCCTCGGGACCTGGCTCTGGCCCATGCCGTCGCGAATCACCTTGCCGCCGCCGAACTTCACCTCCTCGCCATGGACGGTGAAATCCTTCTCGACCTCGATGAAGAGCTCGGTGTCGGCCAGCCGCACCTTGTCGCCGACCGTCGGGCCATACATCTGCGCATAGGCGGCACGGGTGATTTTGGCCATCAGCGATTGCTCCCGAAAGTGAGGTTGCCGAAAAAGTTGATCGGGCCTGGTGCGCACATTGTCGCCATCCAATGGTCACGCAATGACCCACTCAGCGACACTTTGCGTTCCCATTTGGGCGCTCCCATCTGGCGGTCGAGGTGGGCGGGACCACTCCGAAGCCGTTTGCCAAACCGATGGAAGGAATATCCATGCGCAAGACGATCGTTTTCGCCGCCGCCGCCACCTTGATGCTGGCGGGTGCGGCCAGTGCTCAGCAGCAGCCCGCGCCGCAGCCGAGCCCGGCGCCGGCCGCGCCTGCACCCGCCAAGCCACCGACGATCGAGAGCGTCAGCATCGTCGACATCACCGAACTGCCCAAGGACACGCAGACGCAGGTCAACCAGATCGTGGCGCAACGTGGCGACGCCGGCCTGCAGACATTGCGCAAATCGATCGACGCGACGCCGAAGGTGAAATCCGCGCTCGAAGCCAAGGGCATGAGTTCGGCGCAGGTGATTGCCGCCAGCCTGCAGCCCAATGGCGCGCTGACCCTGATCACCAAAAAGGCAAGCTGACCGAGAGCGATTCCAGGAAAAGTGTGTAGCGGTCCTCCGTCCAGAATCGCGTAAAAGCAGGGTCCTGGAAAAGTCGTCTGGCAAACGCTGGCGGGCCGGTTTCAGGCTTGCCGGCGCAAGGTCCGAGGGAACCTGTGGCCAGCAAGAGTCGTTTCGCTCTTTTCGCCTCACCGGAAATTCAGTCAGGAGCGAGCGATGAAGGGCCGCGTCCAAATAGCGTTTCCAGCTATGGCGGCGGCCATGCTTCTCACAGCCGCCATGCCGCGCGCCGCTTTCCCGGCGCAGCCGCTGGACAACACCAAGCCGGGCGCGGCGATCGTCGATTCCGACATTCGGCAGGAAGAGACGCTGTCGAAGACGGAAGCCGGCAAGGTCATCACCGCCATAGACCGCACACGTGAGAACATCGGCACGGTGCGCAAAACGACCAAGCTCGACACCGTCGATATCGTCTTCCTGACGGATGCCGCTCGCAGCGAGGGCGGACCGCCGCCGGCGATCGAGAACAAGGTGAAGCAGCATCAGGACGACGTGACGGAGCTGCGGCAGGAGATCGAAGCGAACGCGCTGCTCTTCAATGCCATCGATTCGCGACGCGTGCTCGCCGACGACGTGCTCGCCGTGGAATTCGACAATCCCGGCAAGATCGTCATCTACGCGGCCGCCAAGCCTCCGCCGAAGTGAGTTGAGCGCGCCGCCGGACCTCACAGCTTGCCCATCACCTTCTGCTGGAACCCATAGACCTCGCGCTTGCCGCCGAGCGGCACCAGCGTGACGTCGCGCTCCTGTCCGGGCTCGAAGCGCATGGCGGTGCCGGCGGCGATGTCCAGACGCATGCCGCGGGCGCGTTCGCGTTCGAATTTCAGCCCTTCGTTGGTCTCGAAGAAATGATAGTGGCTGCCGACCTGGATCGGACGATCGCCGCTGTTGGCGACCTTGAGCGTCACCGTCGGCAGACCTTTGTTCAGCTCGATCTCGTCTTTTGCCGTGATCACTTCGCCGGGGATCATCGCGCCCTCACAGCATGCCGAGGGCAAGGCCGACGCCGACATGGGCATGGGCGGGCATTGCGGCGGCCAGGAACAGGAGGGCGGCGAGCGTGGCGCGTTTCGTCGAAGCCGAGATCATGGGTTTGCCTTCTAATATGTTTTCTTGCATGTCGTTTACCCAATAATCGCTGCACACTTTTGAGCAGCAAGGGGTCACGCCGCCTTGCGGGGGCCGCAGCCCTCGGTCTTGAGCACACGTTTGGTCGAGGCCGGATACTTCTTCAGCATTGCCGCCGGCCGGATCGGCCGCGGCGCAAAATTGCCGCCGCAGTTCGGGCAGACGCCGCCGAGCACATCTTCCGCGCAGTCGGCGCAGAAGGTGCATTCGAAGGTGCAAATCCGCGCATCGACAGCCTCCGGCGGCAGGTCCTTATCGCAGCATTCGCAATTAGGCCTCAGTTCCAGCATCGGTTCCTCCTCACCTGATCGGCTCGTGCACGGTCACCAGCTTGGTGCCGTCGGGAAACGTCGCCTCGACCTGGACGTCGTGGATCATCTCGGCAATGCCGTCCATGACCTGGGCGCGGGTGACGACATGCGCACCGGCCTCCATCAGCTCGGCCACCGAGCGGCCGTCGCGGGCGCCCTCGACGACGAAGTCGGTGATCAGCGCGATCGCCTCGGGGTGGTTGAGCTTGACGCCGCGCTCCAGCCGCTTGCGCGCCACTATCGCCGCCATGGCGATCAGCAGCTTGTCCTTTTCACGCGGCGTGAGATTCATGCGTCTTCCCAGTATTCGAGATCAAACTCAGAGTGACCATAATTTGGGCAGGCCCGCTCGTCCGTTGAGCAATTCGACGAGCGGAACCAGCCGCTGGCGGAGCTGGTAGCCGTCGCCGGCGGTGAGCCTCGCAAGAAGCTTGCCAGATTGCCCGACGCTCCAGAAGCTGGCGCCGCTCCAGCCACCGACGTGGGGATCCCCGATGATCGCGCGCGCCGGCTCCAGCAGGGTTTCCGCACGCGGGGCCACGAGAAGCACCGTTGCAATCGCGCGCGCGCCGCCGGCCACCGCCCGATGCTGGAGCCTGGCCGCGATATCCGGGCCGATGCGAAAATCCTCGGCATGGATGAGCCGGCCGTTCTGGTGGACGCGCCAGCGATCGTGGAAATTGCCCAGAAGCGTCCGTTCGCCCATCGCCAGACGGCCGAACAGCGTCGCCTCCAAAAGCAGCGCTTCGGCATCCGCCGCAAGCTTCACATCGAGCGTCCTTGCAAAAGCCGCCTGGTCGAAAACGATCGTTTCCTGCGGCAGCCAGGCGATTTGGCCGCCGGCGCCGACATCGAGCCTGACTGTCGTCTCGGCGCGATCCGATGCGGCGCGATAGATCTTCTCGCAGGCCTGTGTGGTGATGGAGGCCGCGGCGCCCTCGCCGACCTCGATAGACCAGCCAAGCCGATCGCCGCCGGTCAATCCGCCGGCCGTATTGATCAGCACGGCCTCGAGCGGGTCGCCTTGCACCGCCGGCATGCGAATCTTGGCCGATCCGTCCTGGTAGAGGCGTTGAAGGCGGGTCCGGCCGCCGCTCTTGCCGCAGAAAAGCCTGCCTCGCCCGGCAACACGTTGCGCGGCGGGCGGGGAAACCAGGGTATCGTCGATCGTGTCCACGGCCCCAACGTTAAGCACTCCGGTGGCTTTGTCGATATATAGCTTGTTGCTTGACATCGTTTCGGTTTCTATAGAGGGAGCCACCTTGGAGCGGTCACGCGATGCCTGGCGAGGTAGGGGCGACGGCGTTTGTGAATCCGGGGACGAAGGGGCGCTGATCAGTTGGCGTCGGAAAACGACAGGGGAAGGAACCGAATGGCTGACCAACTGACGAGCGAAATCATCGAAAAGATCAAGGCGCATGCCGAGACTGGCGGTGAGGAAATCACCACCAGCACCGATCTCAACACGCTTGGTATCCACTCGCTGGAGCTGACCGAGATCATCTTCGACCTCGAGGAGAAGTACGGCATCGAGATCGAGATGAACACGGTCGACGCCTGGAGCAATCTCAAGAACGTCGGCGACATGGTCGAGGCGGTTCGCGAATTGATCGCGAAAAAAGCCTGATTGCATGCTGAAGCGCGTCGTCATCACCGGCATTGGCGGAATATGCGGGCTCGGCAACGATGTGCCGGCGATCTGGGACGCCATGCGCGCCGGCCGCTCGGCAATCGGCCCGATCGAGAACCCGTCCCTGCATGACCTCAAGGTCAAGGTCGGCTGCGAAATCAAGGAGTTGCCCGATCACGGCATCGACCGCAGGCAAGTGGTGTCGATGGACCGCTTCAGCCTGCTGGCGGTGATCGCGGCGCGGGAGGCGATGCGGCAGTCCGGGCTCACCGCGCATGCCGACAACACCTACCGGATGGGCGCAACCGTGGGCATCGGCGTCTGCGGCTTCGAAACGATCGAGGAAAATTACCGCGCCATCCTTCTCGAAGGGCGCAACCGCGCCGCCATCTTCACCGTGCCGAAAGTCATGCCGGGCGCCGCAGCCGGCCAGGTCAGCATGAATCTCGGCCTGCGCGGCCCGGTGTTCGGCGTCACCTCCGCCTGCTCTTCGGCCAACCATGCGATCGCCTCGGCCGTCGACCACATCCGGCTCGGGCGCGCCGACGTCATGGTCGCCGGCGGCACCGAAGCGCCGCTGGTATGGGGCGTGCTCAAGGGCTGGGAAGCGCTGAGGGTGCTTTCGCCCGACACCTGCCGGCCGTTCTCGGCCGACCGCCAGGGCCTGTCGCTCGGCGAAGGCGCCGGCATGGCGGTGCTGGAAAGCTATGACCACGCCACGGCGCGCGGCGCCACCATCCTCGCCGAGATCGCCGGCGCGGGCCTCTCGGCCGATGCCTCCGATATCGTAGCGCCGACGGTCGAGGGGCCGGAAGCGGCGATGCGCTTCTGCCTGGTGGATGCGGGGCTCAACCCCGAGGATGTCGACTATCTCAACGCGCATGGCACCGGCACCAAGGCCAACGACCAGATCGAGACCGCGGCGATCAAGCGCGTCTTCGGCGAGCATGCGAGCGCGCTCTCGGTCTCCTCGACCAAGTCGATGCATGCGCATTGCCTCGGTGCGTCGGGCGGGCTGGAGATGATCGCCTGCGTCATGGCGATCCGCGACGGCGTCGTGCCGCCGACAGCGAATTTCCGCGAGCCCGACCCCGAATGCGATCTCGACGTGACGCCGAACGTGGCGCGGGAGCGCAAGGTGCGCACGGCGCTGAGCAACAGTTTCGCCTTCGGCGGGACCAATGCGGTGCTGGCGTTCAAGGCGATCTGACACGAATACCCGCCATCCGCCGGAAACGCTTCTGGCCTCACGGGAATGCTTTGATGCTCCCGTGCACGGCGAGTCGATTGCCGGCATATTGATCCCGACGGGTCAGGGTCCTAATTCTTGCCGACCTGCCAAGCAGCCATTCGGCGCCAATCCGCATCCGGAGCCACGATGACCGACCTGTCCGCCTTTCCGATCACCAAGCGCTGGCCGGCCAGGCATCCGGACCTTCTGCAGCTCTACTCCTCGACCACGCCCAACGGCGTGAAGATCTCGATCGCGCTGGAGGAGATCGGCCTGTCCTACGAGCCGCACTATGTCGACATCGGCAAGAACGAGAGCTGGACGCCGGAATTCCTGTCGCTCAACCCGAACGGCAAGATACCGGCGATCATCGACCCGAACGGGCCCGACGGAAAGCCGATCGGGCTGTTCGAATCCGGCGCCATCCTGCTCTACCTCAGCGACAAGACCGGCAAGCTCATCCCGGCCGACCCCATCCTGCGCTATGAGACGATCCAGTGGGTGTTCTTCCAGATGGCGGCGATCGGCCCGATCTTCGGGCAGGTCGGCTTCTTCAACAAATTCGCCGGGCGCGAGATCGCCGACAAGCGGCCGTTGGAACGTTACCGCGACGAGTCGCGGCGACTGATCGGCGTTTTGGAAACGCGGCTGAAGGGCCGGCAATGGATCATGGGTGACGAATACACCATCGCCGACGTCTCGATGCTTGGCTGGGTGCGCAACCTGATCGGCTTCTACGAAGCGCGCGAGCTCGTCGGCTTCGACGATTTCCCGACCGTCGCGGCATGGCTGGAGCGCGGCCTTGCGCGACCAGCGGTGCAAAGGGGCCTCACCATCCCGGCGAGGGGCTGAACGCGTTCTATTGGCCTTATTTGTTCTTGGCTTTGGCTCCGCCCCGGCCGAGCACGGAAGCGGCAAGCCGGGCGGTGGCCACCACCGCGCCGGTCGCGACGCTTGCGACGGTACGGATCGGACCTGACTTCGCCGCCGGCTTATGCGGCTTCACGGCCTTTGCGGCGGTCTTGTGCGCCACGCCGGGCACGACTTGCTTGGGCGCTGCCTTGCCGAATGTCGGCTTGGCATCCCTGGAGCGCTCGCTCGTCGCCGGGGCAGCACCGCCCTTGGCTTGCGTTGCCCTGGATTGATTGGCCCTGTTTCTGGCAGGCGCGGGTTTTCTGGTCTTGGTTGCCATGGCACGGTTCCCTGTTATTCGCGCAAGTCCGGCCGGAAAACCGTTATACACTTTTCCTGGAATTGCCTCGGCGCCGGACAATTGGGAGTACGGCCATAACGACTTGTAAGTCTTAAGGTTCCCGCCAAAATATAGTGAAAATTGAGCAGGTTAACCAATTACCAGATCGGCTTCCCGGCGCCTGGCCAGCACGCGCTCGATGTTGGGCATGTCGTTGGAGGCGATCCAGGCGCGGGCGTCCTCGTCGGACTTGCCATGGCCGCGCCAACGCTCCATCAGGCGGCGCTCGAGCTCGCCCCGCGGCACATCGACGAAGATGGTGAAGTCGAACAGGGGCGCCAGTCGCGACCACGGCTCCTCATCAAGGAGGAGATAATTCCCCTCCACCAAGATGAACTTGGTGTCCGCGGAAATGATCTCGGCCGCCGCGCGCGACAATTCCATGCTGCGGTCGAAGACCGGAATGGCAATGTCCGGCTCGCCGGAGCGGATACGCTTCAAAAGCGTCTCGAAGCCGGCAAAATCGAAGGTTTCCGGCGCGCCCTTGCGCGAACGCAAACCGCGGCGGTTGAGCACGATGTCGTCATAGTGGAAGCCGTCCATCGGCACGACTTCGGACGTGCCCTCGGGCAGCAGCTCATGCAGCCGGCCCGATATGGTCGACTTGCCGGCTCCCGGTGGGCCGGCAATGGCGACGACAAAACGCTTGGCTTTGCCGGCGCGCTTGAAGATGGCGGCAGTGATATGGGCCAGGTCAGACATCGGCGCCTCTTCGTTAGCGACTGCGGGCTGCATCTTGGCGGCTGCCGGCGGAAATTTCAAACCCGCTTCTTTTGTGACGGGTCAAACGCTCATGAGGTCAGTGCGCACCTTCGAGATTAGCCGCAGCGCCCGTTCCATTGTCCTATGGCGGAGCAAGGAGCGAAGCGACGCGGCGCAGACCATAGGATCATTCCGTGACTCCCAAGCGTTGCAGCGGTTCAGAATTCTGCGCCGTTGGGCTCTTCGGCAATGTCATGGCATGGATTCCAGGGTCTCCGCGACGGAGCTTCGCTCCTGCTTCGCCCTGGAATGACGAACTCGGGGCTGTCCCGAACACTCAGGCTGGCACAGAGCGGCCGATACGCAGGAATTCGCTGTCAAAGGCGATACCCCTCGCCGAACCGTCTGTCGCCACAAGACGCAAGCGCCCATCCGCGGATTCGAGGTCCACTGGCGGCTCGGCATCGGCGAACGGAACCGAGCCTATGACGTGGCGGAAGGAGACGCTCCGCCCTTCGGTCAATTCGAAGGCCGTCGCCACGCCTTCTTGCTTCAGCCAGTTGTCGCCGAGCGAGGCGGCATGGCCGACCGCGGCGCGGCCGTCCTCGATGCCGAGCACGCCGACATGGCGGCCGCTCCAGGGCGCGTAGTCACGCCCGCCATTGCTGACCCACAGCATGGTGACCGGCAGTTCGGCCGGATTCTTCAGCACCAGCACCAGATCCTGCTCGGCGCGGCGGGCCAGCGCCGTCCAGCCCAGCCCGCCGTGATCGGCCTCGACCAGGGTGATGAAATCCTCGCGCCGGTCCTCCATGCGGTAGTCGGCGAGATCGGCGGTGCCGCCAGCGGCCAGGGGAAAATGCGCGAGATCGGTGGCGCGGGCGGGATAGGCCATGCGAAACCGGCCGCGCGCCGGATCGGGCTCCAGCGGTGTGGGCGGGGTGACAGCCAGGCGCTTCGGCGAGAAGGCGAGCCGTCCGCCGCCCCGCATCGCCGTCATCGGATGATGGGCGACGGAAATCGCGCCGGAGCCGCCGGAAAAGACGTGTTCCTGGTAGAGGAAGGGATGGCCGTCGCGCAGCGTGAAGATCTTGTCGACGGCGGCGCCCATCACCTTGCGGCGCAGCCGGAAGACGGCGCGCCGGCCGCCGGCAATGGCGCCGTTGTCGACGACATCCCATTCGCTGTTCGCCGTCCAGCCATGCAGGGGCGCTTCCTCGACATCGCTGGTGGAAAACGGCGCGCAGAGGAAATCGCCCGACAGACGAACCGTGCCTGCGGGGAGATTCTGCGGCATGCTCTCGCGCGACGAGCCGACCCAGGGCGCGCGGTGGAGCGGCTTCAGGACGCGGCCGCCTTCGGCTTCGATCTCCATGGCGGCGATATGGCCGACGGCGAGATCGAGCGAGACGGAAATGCCCTTTGCGGTGATGGTGACTGTTTCCATTGATCCTGCCTCCCCCGAATCTTCGAGGCGGCAGCAAAGCCTGTCCGGTGCCGTTCGCGCAAGCGGGGCCATAGGCAATTTGCATCAGCTCCCCACCCCCTCCCCCTGTTTGGACCGGGGACATCGCGAACAGGGTGTGCGAGGACATCGCGAACAGTTTTGCGCGTTTTGCGCGAAGGGGTTCGGGATGTCCCCGGTCCAAACAGGGGGAGGGTGGGAGGAGCCCCCTACTGCCTCTTATACTCCCTGACCGGCGACTTCGTGCCGTCGGTATAAGTCACCTGCACCGCCATCGACTTCACGTCGTCCTTCACCTTGAAATAGGGCTGGTAGTCCGATGGGATGGCGTAAGGATCCTTGGCGTCGCAGGGCGGCATCCTGATCTGATTGTCGAGCGCGGTGCCGTTCAGGCTGTAACGCACCTCCTTGATGGCGCAGCGGAAGGACAGCATCTGGGTGAAATAGACCAGGCCATGGTTGCCGCCGGCGTCGAAGGCGATCCATGACGTCCAGAACTGGTCGAGGATCTGCTTGTTGCCCTGCTGGAGTGCCGAATCCGGATCGAAGCGGATATCGAATGGGCCGGTCTCGCGGCCCCTGATGTCGAGATATTTTATGCCGATATTGGTGGCGGCGGCGCTGTCGGGCAACTCGAAGCTCGGATTTGGCATCGGCTTGCCGGTGCGCTGGTCGTTCATCGCCATCAGGCCGGTATCGGTGAACGGGCCGCTGTCGCCGAGCCGCCAGGAGATCGCGGTCGCCGGTTCGGGCAGCGAGATCGTCATAGACCAGCCGGCGTTGGAGCGCGTCGGCGTCAGCGTCGGCACGAAGCGCGCCGGGTCGAGCACGTCGCCGAGTGCCGCCAGCCGGCTGCGGCTGCGGTCGAGCCAGTCGGCGAGCTCCCTTTGGTCGACGAAATATTTGAGCAGCCCGCCATCCTTCTCATAGGAGACGAACTTGGTCAGCGCCTGAGCCTCGCTGCGCTTGTCGGCGAGCGCCTGGCTGCCGAGCCGATCCTCCGAAAACTCCTGCGCCAGGAGGAAGTAAGCCGGCGCATAGTCGGGATTGGCCGTGATGAAGGCATTGAGCTTGTCGAGCCGCTGGGCGTCGTCGAACTGCAGGAGATGGACGAGCGTGATCGCCGGCGCCTTGGCCTTTTCGGCAAGCTGGCCGAACACTTCGCGGGCGCCGGCCTTGCCGTCCTCAACTCTCAGCAGCGTGGCGAAGCGCGTATAGGGATCGATGGCGTCGACATCGAAGCCGGCAAAGGCGAGATAGGAACGCCTGGCGTTGAGCATGTCGCCCGCCAGCTCATAGACGCGGGCGTTGTGGTAGAACTCGTCGGGACGCTTGGGATCGGCAATCGCGCCGCCTTGCGCGGCCAATTGGGCAAAGCCCCTGGCGATCGTGTCGATGGAGGCGGCAATCTGCTCGGTCGTCGCCTGCAGCTTTTCGGCCTGAACCTGCTGCTGTTGCTGGCCGGCGGCAAGCGTATCCGCGGTCTGCTTCACCGCTTCCACGGTCTTCTGCGTCTCGGCGCCCTGCGCGGTCTGCTGTTTCTCAGCCTGCGCGATCTGGTCGGTCTTCTGCGCCACCGTGTCGGTGGATTTCTTGACCTGTTCGACGCTCTTCTGCGTTTCGGTGACTGTCTGCTCGATCCTCGCCACCTTCTCAGAGACGATGCCGAGCGACTGCTGGAGCTCGGCCACCGCCGGCACCAGGGTAGCGATGACGCCGTTCTGGGAATTGGTCTCCTGCTGGATACCGTAGACGCCGCCGGCGATCGCCGCGGCGCTTGTTGCGAAGATCAGCGCCGGCATGGCCTTGGCCGCCAGCACGAGCCTCAGCACCATGGCGACGGCGATGATCGCCGCCGCGACCGCCGCGATCAGCGCGATATAGGCGGCGAAGGGCCCGAGCGGATTGAGCACGTCCGACACCGCGCCGCTGACGAAGGCGACGCTGCCCGCCCATTTGCCGGTGCGGCTGAGCGAGGCCCTGAGCAGCGAGGTCGTGCCCGTGGCGATTTCCGACATGCCGATCCCCCAAATCCAAGCCGGCGCATCATAGCGACAAGGGGGTGGGGATGCAAAAGGCAGCAGTCTGATTTGCCAATGGCCCAGTTGGGCGCTGCCTCTTATCGCCCTGCCGGGCACTTCTCCCGTATCGAGGCGGAGAGAAGGGGGGCTGGCCGCAACGCCGGCTTTCTTGCTGCAAGGTTTGAGTTTGGCGAAATTGCCGATGAGAACGGCCCTCTCTTTGTCGCTATACGGGGAGAGGATGCCGGCAGGCAGGTGAGGGGCAGCGCCAACTTCGAAAACAAGGCAACCCAGCGCGAAGGGATGTGAAACCTGGGCAAATGCCTTAATGCCGCCGTTAACCAAATGGACGCGGTGGACGCGGTACGGTAGCTTCGCCGCATCTCAGCAACAGCTTAAGAACAATTTTGTCCAGTCCGCGTCCCTTTCTCCTCCTCCAGAAACTGATCGCCGCGCTTGCCTTTCTGGTGCTGGTCGCCGGCTGCACCACCGCGGCGCCGCCGGAAAGCGTGCTCGCCGTCCCGGCGCAGCCGCAGAAATACGCGGCGATCGTGGTCGACGCTTCGACCGGCAAGACGCTGTTCGAGGTGAATTCGACGGCGCAGCGCTATCCGGCCTCGCTCACCAAGATGATGACGCTCTACATGCTGTTCGAGGCGCTGGAGAGCGGCCGGGTGACCAAGGAGACGCAGATCACCGTTTCTCCGCACGCCGCCTCGCAGCCGCCGACGAAACTGCGCTTCAGGCGCGGCGAAACGATCGACGTCGATTCCGCCATCCGCGCCATGGTGGTGAAGTCGGCGAACGACGTGGCGGTAGCTGTCGGCGAATATCTCGGCGGCGGCAGCGAGGACCAGTTCGCCGCCATGATGACCGCCAAGGCGCACCAGCTCGGCATGACCAGCACCAATTTCCGCAACGCCTGCGGCCTGCCCGACGACGGCCAGGTGACGAGCGCGCGCGACATGGCGGTGCTGGGAATAGCGCTCGAGCACCGCTTCCCGCAGCATTTCCACTATTTCTCCGAAAGCGACTTCATGTTCCGCGGCCGGCTGGTGCGCGGCCATAACGACATGCTGGGACGAGTGCACGGCGTCGACGGCATCAAGACCGGTTATATCCGCGCCTCCGGCTACAACATCGTCACTTCCTACAATGCCGACGGCCGGCATCTGATCGTGGTGGTGATGGGCGCTCAAAGCGCGCGCCAGCGCAACGACCATGTCGAAGCGCTGATCCAGCGGAGTCTGGGGCCGATGACGGCGGATGCGCAGCCAAGGCTGATGTATGCCGGGCAGCAGCCGGCTGCTGCCGCGCTTCCCGGTTTGCCGCAGCCAGACTCGGCGCTGCCTGGCCTGTCGCCGCCGACCGCGCCTGCGTCGCCGCTGCCGGGCCAGCCGGCGTCCGATTTGCCATCGCCGGATTTGGCGTCGCCCACTTCGCCGCTGCTGCCGGCGCAATAGAAAGTCGCGGCGGACGGAACGTCCGAGGCGCCGGCGCGAACACGTCGCTAACGCGCTTTTCGAGATGGTTACCTAACCACCAGCACCGGGATCTCCGTCAGCGACACCACTTCCGCCGTCTGACTGCCGAGCACCAGCCGGCCGATGCCGCGGCGGCCGTGCGAGGCCATGACGATGAGGTCGGATGCTTGCGCGCGCGCCGTGTCGAGGATCGCCTCGGCGGGCGCCTTGTTCTCGATATGCAGGACCTTCGCGCGCACGCCGGCCGCATCGGCATCGGCCTTGCACTTGTCCAGCACCTCGCGGGCATATTTGCGCGCGCCTTCCTCGTAATTGGTGAGCTCGTCGGCGGCGACGTATCCGGCCATGGCGCCGCCCCAGGCAAGGGCAGGGAACGGCTCGGAGACGGTGACGAAGGTAACGGCGGCGCCGAGGCCCTTGGCCAGCTCCAGGCCGTGGGCGACGCCCTTGCCGGCGAGCTCCGAGCCGTCGGTGGCGATCAGAATGTGCTTGTACATGATGGCGGTCCCTCTTCTGCGGGGCGACGCGCCCCTGGTGGCGGGAGCCTGATTGGGCATGGAGGCGTCAGGCTTACCTCGATATAGTTTGCCTATCAGGCACGCCACAGGGGCCAACTTGATCCGCATCAAGGCCAGCCGGCGGAGACAATTGCTCCAGCATGGGGATCGGACAATCGCCGACGGCGCTCGCCCTCACCCAAGCCTCCGCTTCGCTCGGCTGACCTCTCCCCGAGGTAGGGCTATCGCATATGAGTGAAGAGGCGGAGCAGATCTTGGTCAGCCCATCGTGCTTTGAGACGTTTGTGGCTGAGAGGGATGGTTTCGGGATCGGCTCTAAGAACATTGAGGGCGAGGCGCCGAAGTATGGCGTGGTTGGCGGCTGTGTTGTTCTT